>JBMOKZ010000350.1:0-7686 GCA_049324195.1 Candidatus Zixiibacteriota bacterium
CAGCTTCTGATGGGGCTGGCGATGATTCTGACCTTCTTCGTGATGGCTCCGGTCATCAATAAGTCCTACCAGGAAGGCATCAAGCCGTACATGGAAAAACAGATCAGTGGGGAGGAGGCTTTCAACAAGAGCGTGCAGCCGTTCCGCAAATTCATGCTGTCGCAGACCCGGGAACAGGACCTGGCTTTGTTCGTCAATATCGCCGGACTGGAGAAACCCGAAACCGCTGAAGACATTCCTTTACACGTGCTTATTCCCGGTTTTGTCATCTCGGAACTTCGGACAGCCTTCCAGATCGCTTTCGTGATATTCATACCTTTCCTGGTGATAGATATGGTTGTGGCTTCGGTGCTGCTGTCAATGGGTATGATGATGTTGCCGCCGATTATTGTGTCGCTGCCGTTCAAAATTCTGCTGTTCGTTCTGGTGGACGGCTGGTATTTGCTGGTTAAATCGCTGATTGAATCTTTTCACATGTAGACAGGAGGTAGTCGAATATGTCGCCGCAAATGGTAGTCAGTATCGGCCGTGAGGCACTGACCGTGATTATGCTGGTTTCGGGACCGATGTTGCTGGCCGGATTGATTGTCGGTCTGATAATCTCGATTTTCCAGGCTATCACGATGATTAACGAAATGACGCTGACCTTTGTCCCGAAAATCCTGGCGGTGGCGGCGGCGCTGTTGATTTTTCTGCCCTGGATGATAAATATGCTGGTTGATTTTACGCATCATATGTACAGTCTGATACCGACTCTGGTGGGCTAGCGTGAAAAAACCCGGCAGCCCCATAAATGAACAAATTTTCCAGGCATCTGGTAATATTTTCCACACCTGTTTTCACCTCTTAAAAGCGATTTTTCCCCCTAAAATATAAGTCTCATAGTTACAACGGGTTACGGCATCATGATTCGCCGTTTCAGTTTGGCACACCGTTTGAAAGTACTATTGACGAATAAGGTGAACTATGAGGTTTTTAAACATTGTTTGATATACTGACATACAGCATCGACAAGATTCAACTCTTCTTTCTGATTCTGATTCGAATCTCCGGACTTTTTATTATTGCCCCTGTTTTCAGCAACCAGGCCCTGCCGAAAATGGCCAAGGTCGCCGCGACCCTGATGTTCTCCCTGCTTCTGGTAACGGTATTTAAGGACACCGTCATCACCCCGGCCATTTCGATGATTGAACTGGTCGGGATGTGTTTCCGCGAAATGCTGGTCGGTGTTCTTATCGGCCTCGTGTTCAATCTGATATTCATAAGCGTACAGGGAGCCGGCTCGTTGGCCGGTTACCAGATGGGCATGTATATTGCCAGCGCCCTGGATCCGATGACGCAGGGCGAGTCGTCGCAGATCGGCACCTTCTGGGCGCTGCTGGCGACGCTGGTGTTTCTGGCTATTGATGGGCATTACCTGATTATCCAGGCGCTGGTGACCAGTTTTCAGGCGATTCCTCCGGGCATGGTGACGATGAACGGTACGGTCGGCGATTTAATTATCAAATACTCGGCCTACATTTTCGTGATCGCCCTCAAGATAGTCTCACCGGTGATGGTGACCCTGTTTCTGGTCGATATCTCGCTCGGCACGGTGGCCAAGATGATGCCGACCATGAACGTGTTTTTCGTCGGTATGCCGGTCAAGATTGTCGCCGGTCTGGCGGTGATGGCCATGTCGATGCCCATTTTCCGTTATGTCCTGGAAAAGGTGACCCTGTATCTCAACGACGAACTTCAGGTTTTACTGGTAGCGATGGGAAAGGCCTAAGCGGTCATGGCGGAAGACAATTTCCAGGAAAGAACCGAGAAAGCGACACCCAGGCGGAGACGCAAGGCTCGCGAGGAGGGCCGGGTTGCCCGTTCCCAGGAACTGAATTCGGCGATTGTAGTCTGTTTGGGTTTCACCACCCTGTACCTGATCGGACCCTACATGGTTGACGGTCTCAAGCAGGTCATGAGTCATACGATGGCCAACGCGCCGTTGATTGCCTCGTCGGACCCGACTTTCATCAAGGTTTTCAGCGACCAGATGTTTCGCTTTTTCACCATTCTGTTGCCGCTTTTCGCGGTGATGGTGGTGATCGGGCTGGGCGCCAACGTGGCTCAGGTGGGTTTCAAGATTTCGACGAAGGCGATTGAGCCGAAAATGGATAAGCTTAATCTGGCCTCGGGTTTGAAAAGACTGTTCTCCCTGCGCAAGCTGGTGGAGATGTCCCGCGACACCATCAAGCTGCTGGTCGTGTTCTATGTCGCCTATCGGGCGATTCAGTCCGAGTTTGAAGATTTCTTCCTCCTGCCCGACATGGACACCTACCAGCTGGCGGTGACGATGGGCAAGCTGTCACTTATTATCGCTCTGAAAATCGGGGCGGCCATTCTGGTTATCGGCATTCTGGACTACGCCTATCAGAAATACGAATTCGAGAAATCGATCAAGATGTCCAAGCAGGAAATCAAGGATGAATACAAGGATACTGACGGCTCGCCGCAGATAAAATCACGCATCCGGCAGTTGCAGCGCGAGATGGCGCGCCGCCGGATGATGCAGGAAATTCCCAAAGCCGATGTCGTTCTGACCAACCCGACGCACCTGGCAGTGGCTTTGAAATATGACCCCGGGGAAATGCAGGCTCCGCAGGTGGTGGCGAAAGGCGAACGGCTGCTGGCCGAACGTATCAAGAAAATCGCGTACGAGCATAATATTCCGGTCATCGAGAACAAACCGCTGGCGCGAGCCCTGTTCAAGATGTGCAATGTCGGTCAATTCGTTCCCGGCAGTCTCTATCGGGCGGTGGCCGAGGTACTCGCTTATGTCTATCGCATGAAGGGTAAGGTGCTGAGGTAATTATGGAGACGGTCGTCAAAAAGCAAAATTTTATGGCCGGAATGGCTTCGCGGTCCGACATCGTATTGTCATTCGCCGTTATCGGCATTATCGCTGTGCTGGTCATTCCGATACCGCCGGCTCTGCTGGATTTCGCTCTGGCGTTCAATATCACTTTTTCGCTGGTGGTAATTCTGAGCACCATGTATATCACCCGCCCGCTGGATTTATCGGTGTTTCCGGGGATGCTTCTGATTGTCACGCTGTTGCGGCTGGCGCTGAACGTCGCCTCCACGAGAATGATTTTAGGCAACGCCTACGCCGGCGAGGTTATCCAGACATTTGGCAATTTCGTCGTACAGGGAAACTATGTCGTCGGGTTCATAATTTTCATCATCCTGGTAATTATTCAGTTTGTGGTGATTACCAAGGGCGCCGGGCGCATCTCCGAAGTCGCGGCCCGGTTTACGCTGGACGCCATGCCCGGGAAACAGATGGCGATCGACGCCGATTTGAACGCCGGCATCATCACTGAGGAACAGGCGCGCGAGCGGCGCGATAATATCGCCCGGGAAGCGGATTTCTACGGCGCTATGGACGGCGCCTCGAAATTTGTACGGGGCGATGCTATCGCGGGTATCCTGATTACCCTGATCAATATTTTCGGCGGGTTCATTATCGGTACGGCGCTGAGGGACATGTCGCTGGTCGAAGCCATGCGCACGTATTCATTGTTGTCAATCGGCGACGGTCTGGTCACCCAGATTCCGGCGCTGTTGATTTCGACCGCCTCGGGTCTTATCGTCACCCGTTCCGCCGCCAAAGCCAATATGGGCCAGGATCTGTCCCTGCAGTTGACCCGTCAGCCGCGTGCCATTCTGGTGACCGCGGTGGTGCTGTTTTTGTTCGGGCTCCTTCCGGGCATGCCCACTTTCACTTTCCTGCTTCTCGGGCTGGTGGTGGGCGGTATCGGTTATATCACCAGGGATGTCAAGAAAAAGCAGGCGCTGGCTGAGGAGGAAGAAAAGCGTCATAACGAGCAGAAGAAAACCGAGGTCGTCAAGGAGCGCACCGAGGACCTGCTCAAGGTCGATACGATCGGGCTGGAAATCGGCTATGGTTTGATTCCGCTGGTGGACGCCAACCAGGGCGGCGATTTGCTGAACCGTATTTCTCTCATCCGCAAACAGCTGGCCACGGAACTGGGCATAATCGTTCCGCCAATACGCATTCGGGACAATGTCCAGTTGAAGCCCAACACTTATCAGATCAAAATCAAGGGCATCCGGGTCGCCGGCTGGGAACTGATGACCGACCATCTGCTGGCTATCAATCCCGGTTTCGTCAAGGACAAACTGGACGGTTTCGATACCGTAGACCCGGCTTTCAAGCTTAAAGCCACCTGGATAATTCCCAATCTGAAGGAAATCGCCGAGGCGAAAAGCTTCACGGTCGTGGAACCCTCGGCCGTCCTGGCGACCCACATCACGGAATTGATTCGCGCCTCAGCGGCGGAAATCCTGACCCGTCAGGATGTCCAGCACCTGGTGGAGACGCTCAAAGAAGATTATCCGGCGCTGGTTAATTCGGTGATTCCGGACCTGGTGCCGCTGGGCACGCTGCAAAAAGTCCTGCAGGCGCTGTTGCGCGAACGGGTGCCGATACGCGATCTGGCGACCATCGTCGAGACCGTCTCGGATTATATCGGCGCGACCAAGGAGGCTGATATTTTGGCCGAGTACGTGCGGATGTCGCTGAAACGGCAGATAACGGAAATTTACAAAGATAACAAAGGCCGGATCAATGTCTTCACAATCGATCCGGCGATCGAACAGAAATTGTCGGAGTCGGTGCAGAATACCAAGCAGGGACTGATGCTGGTGCTGGAGCCGTCCATGACCGAGGCCATACTGGAAAAAATCGGAATTGAGGTTTCCAAGATGGAAAACAGCGGTTTGGTGGCGATATGTATTTGCTCGCCCAATATCAGGCTGGCGCTGCGCCGCCTGGTCGAAGCGAGCTATCCGACCCTGGCAGTGATTTCTTACAACGAAATTTTACCCAATGTGGAGATTGTATCCACCGGTTTGGTGAGGTTAAAGGATGATAATTAAGTCTTTTACGGCGGAATCAGCCGCCGCGGCCTTGAAGAAGGTGCGTTCGGAAATGGGTGGCGACGCGGTGGTGTTGAAAACACGAGAGCTGGGCGGAAGGAACCGCGAAGCCCGCGTCGAGATTACGGCCTGTCTGGATAAGCCGACAGCTGCTCAGGCCTCGAATATTTTCCCCGACCGGAAACCGGTCGCGAACCGGGCGGAGGTGCCGAAAGAAAACGAACCGCCGCTTCATCAGGAAACGTCGATGGTTTCGGGCAAGTCCGCACAGACAGCGCCGGCGGCGGAAACGCCGGTTATAAGCATAACGAAATCGTCCCCGGAGATGAACGACCGTCTGGCGATGGTCGAGGCAAAGCTGGATATACTGGTCAATCGGCTGGCTTATGCGGGAATGACGGCAAACGCAGGCGACCGTCCCGCGACGGAACTCTATCAAAAATTACAGGACGCCGATTTCGCGGCGGACTATCTCGAGACGTTATTCGACCGTCTGGACGGCGATGTTCAGGGTTCGGAAGCGGCTTATCGTGCGGTTTGCGAAAGCCTGGCCGCCGATCTCACGGAAATTATCGAGCCGGGTTTCACGTTTGAAGACGGCAGTCGGGTGCTCGTTTACGGCCCGGCCGGAACCGGTAAGTCTTCGGTTATGGGGAAGCTGGCCGCCCGAATGGTCTGCGAAAAAAAGAAAGTGAAGCTGCTTTCGCTCGATAATTTGAAAGTCGGCGCCTACGAGGAACTGGCCAGTTATGCCGACCTGCTCGGAGTTGACGTGGTCAATCCAACCGAGATCGAAACTTCGGATAAGAAGAAAAGCGAAGAAATTATTCTGATCGATTCCCTGGCCATGCCCCTGGTCGAGAACAGATTGAACGCTTTCCGGCTCCAGGTGGAGCAGGTCAAGCCGACCCACCGGATTCTGGTTTTGTCGTCGCTGATGCGTTCCGGCGATATCGCGGATATGGCTGAGACGATTGATCTGCTCCAGCCGACTCACCTGGTGATGACAATGACGGACCTTACCTCCCGGTGGGGCAGTGTCATGACCGTCTGCCGCCGGCTGGGTATCAAGCTGATTTACACGACCGATTCGCCGGCCGGTATCGGCCGGGTCAATATGCCCTCGGTCGAACAGTTTATCCGCACGGTGTTGAAAGAGGAGGTGGCGCTTGAACAGGCTTAACCTTTTCAAACGTGACGCCGATTTCAAGGCTACCCCCATCCGCTTCATTTCCCTGTTATCGGGGAAGGGCGGGGTCGGGAAATCCCTGATCGCCTATAACCTGGCTGAACGGATTTCAGCCCAGGGTTTGAAGGTTCTGATGGTGGATACCGACTTCCGCTGCGGCAATCTGCATATCCTGGCCAATGTTCATTGTGATTACGGCATGCGCCAGTTTATAGGCGGTGTACTGTCGTTGAGCGAAGCCGTAACCTCGATTAATGACCAACTGGATATCCTGCCGACCTCCTGGAACGAAAACGTCCTCGATCCCTCGGATATCATGGGGACGGCGCAATGGATACAGAAACTCCGGGAACAAAGCCTTGATTATGATTTTGTCATTATCGACCACGGATCCGGCGTCTCCGACCAGATTACGGTCATGGCTCATGCCTGCGATCTGAATCTGCTGGTGCTGGTGCCCGAGATTACCTCGATTGCCGACTGTTACGGTCTCTACAAGTATTTGATAAGTGCCAATGAAAATATCAACTGCCGGTTATTGATTAACCGGCTCGAACAACCCGACGAGGTTGAGTATATCCGCAAGAAATTTAATGCTTTAAGTGAAAGGTTCCTTTCTCATACGCCCGGCTATGCTGGTTATCTGCCGGAAAGCGATGATTTCCGTAAAGCGGTGGCGGCGCAGCTGCCGCTGGCCGTTGTGGCCCCTGAATCGCTTGCGCTGCAGGCTCTTAATAAGTTATGCCGGGAACTGGTCGGAAAGACTGTTGTCAATCACCCGGACACTTTAAACAATCAAAATACGATAAATAAAACTTCGGTGACAGCCGATATATAAAGGGATAGCAGACATATGGTTAAGACGATGAAACAAGCACCGCAAAGACGCGGCGGAAAGCCCGTAAGCATGACTCCTCAGGAAGTTTCGGACACGACCGTCAAAAAGCGGAAAAGTTGGGAAGTTACCCAGCGGGAATGGTCTCGCTATAAAAAGTTAAATACTACTGAACTGCGACAGAGCCTTTTGAACAAGTATCTGCCGCTGGTAAAAAATGTCGCAACCCGCATGGCTATGGGTTTCCCTCGTTCGGTGGAACTTGCAGACCTGATTAACACCGGAGTCATCGGACTGATTGAGGCTTTTGGTAATTACGATCCTGCTCGCGGTGTCAAATTCGAGACTTACGCCGTACCGCGAATCCGGGGCGCCATTCTCGACGAGTTACGCGCTCTGGACTGGGTGCCGCGTTCGACCCGAGCCAAATCGAGAGAGATTGATCGAGCCATGGTCAGCCTGGAAAACAAACTGGGTCGCCAGCCGGAAAAAAGAGAGCTGGCCAGACAGCTGAATATCAGCGAGGAAGAGCTTTATATCACCCTCGACGACGTCTCCTGTTCGAATATCCTGTCGCTGGACGAGATAATTTACCCTGACGACGATAACCGGCAGATGCCGCGTATCGAAACCATCAAGGACGCCGGCTCGCACAGCATCCTGGGCGATATCGAAAAAGGCGAACTACGGTCGTGTTTGGTGGTGGCGATTGACCGCCTGT
>JBMOKZ010000351.1:0-7660 GCA_049324195.1 Candidatus Zixiibacteriota bacterium
TTGTGAATCCGCCGGCGGCGGCGGCCCGGCAACCGGACTCAATCGTCTCGGCGTGTTCCCGGCCGGGTTCGCGAAGGTGCACGTGGACATCGATCAGCCCCGGCACGACCAGCAGGTCAGCGGCGTCGATGACCTGTTCGTCCGGAAGGTTTTTGATAAGTTTATCCAGCGCGGCGTTGGCAACCTCGACTCCGGCAATCAGTCCGTCTTTTATCAGCACACAGGCCTTTTTGCCGAAACCGAGAGCCGGGTCAATCACCTGACCGTTTTTTATGACCATGTCGAAATTTTTATTCGCCATTATTCGCCCTCCTCTTCTTCCCTGCCCGAAAGCAGATACAGAACCGCCATACGGATCGCCTGGCCGTTGGTGACCTGGTCGAGAATCACCGAGCGGTCGCTATCGGCTACCTCGCTGGAGATTTCTACTCCGCGGTTCATCGGGCCGGGATGCATGATGGTGTAGTTTTTATTCAGGCGTTTGAGCCGGTCGCGGTTGATACCGAACAGCTTGGTGTATTCCCGCTGGGAGGGAAACAGACCGGCTTCCTGGCGCTCCAGCTGAATGCGCATGACATTGACGACGTCGGCGCCGTCGAGCGCCTCGTCGAGGTTGGTGTAAACGTCGCACCCGAATTTCTCAACTTCGTAGGGCAGCAATGTCGTGGGTCCGCAGAGAGCGACCGAGGCGCCCATCGACTTTAGACCCCAGATGTTGGAGCGAATCACCCGCGAGTGCATGACATCCCCCACCAGCACTATCCGGAGACCGTCCAGCTTGCCGTAACGCTTGCGGATGGTGTACATGTCAAGCAAAGCCTGAGTGGGATGTTCATGGGCGCCATCGCCGGCGTTGATGACGTTGGCCTCCATACACCGGGTCAGAAAATACGGCACACCGGTGGAGCGGTGCCGGACCACTACCATGTCAATTTTCATAGCCTCGATATTCTGCACCGTGTCGCGCAGCGACTCGCCTTTTTTGACCGACGAGGTCGAGGTCGAGAAATTGACGGTGTCGGCCGAGAGCCTTTTTTCAGCCAGTTCGAAAGAAATACGGGTTCGCGTCGAGGGTTCGTAGAAAAGATTCAGGACGGTGATACCGCGCAGGGTGGGCAGTTTCTTGATACGCCGTTCGAGCACTTCCCGAAAACTATCGGTCGTATCCAGAATCAACTTGATATCCTCCGCCGGGACACACTCGAGTCCCAGCAGGTGACGCGACGATAGACGACTCATTTTTTCCCCCCTTTCTTTTTACTTTTGCCGGCGGCGGCTTTCATCCCCGTCCCGGCGTTATTGTCACCCTCGACAATCGACACCCGGTCGACGCCTTCCTTTTCGACCACTTCCAGCACCACCTGGTCGGCATACGCCGTGGGAATATTCACCCCGACATAGTCGGCTTTGATGGGCAGTTCGCGATGGCCGCGGTCGACCAGCACCGCCAGCTGGATCGTCCGGGGGCGGCCGAAATCGTTAATCTGGTTGAGCGCCGCTCGCACCGTGCGCCCGGAGAAAAGGACGTCGTCGATCAGGATGATGTGGCGGTCTTTCACCGGAAAAAGAATATCCGTCTGTTGAATTACCGGCTGGTCGAGCTTGGAATGAACATCGTCGCGGTACAGGCTGATATCCATGAACCCGACCGGAATTTTAATACCTTCGAGTTCCTCGATTATTTTTGCGATGCGGCTGGCCAGATGCGCTCCGCGGGTGAGGATACCGATAATGGCAATCGACTCGGCCCCCGAATTGTGCTCCAGAATTTCATGAGCGATACGGGTAAGGGCGCGAGCGATTTTTTTCTCGTCCATGATTATTTTCGTTTTACCAGGCAAATAATACCTCCAGAGATATATAAGGAATTAATTGATTATTGTCGGGGCTTATCAGAAGCGGGTGATAATTGGAATTTTCACAGGTCTGTTTGCGCATCATATCAACCTTTAGTGACCTCACAGAATCACTTTAAAAGGTTCGAGCCGCCAGGGGCTGTTTTCAGTAATTCGATTGCGAACCGGGCCGCAACCGGACTCGATTATAAGGGAAATTTTACAGCCTGTCAAGAAGATAAGAAAAATTAATCTTCATCGAAAGTGGGACTTGAGATAAGGTGGTTATATTGTTCACGTTGAATAAGTTCCGATGTTGTAATTATTTCATGACGGCCGTCGCCGGCGAGAAATAAAATCCGGTCGGCCAGCTCGCGCACAATTCGGCCGTCGTGCGTAATTATCAACTGCCCGGTTTTTTTCGCTTTCAAGGCTCGTGACAGCCCGATAAACCGTCCCACGCCTTCGCGGTCGAGAGCCGAGGTCGGCTCGTCGAAAACGATAAAACCCGGCAAAGTCGCCAGCACCGCCGCGAACGCCAGCCGCCGTTTCTCTCCCACCGAAAGCGTAAACGGGTCGCGCCCGGCAAACTTGTCGGGGTTCAGACCGGTCATTATGAAAAAACTTCTGATATCTTCGGGCGTTAAATCATACCCTAAATTTGTGGGTCCAAATGCCACCTCCTCAAGACAATTCGCCAGAAAAAACTGGCGTTCCGGCTGCTGAAAAACACCGCTGACCCAGCCGGCGCGATTCCTGTCGGAACGAATGACATTACCGTCGTAAAATTTCAATCCGCCCCTTCGGGGCGGCATCAAGCCACAGATGATTTGTCCGAGCGTGCTCTTCCCCGCTCCGGTAGGACCGACAACGCCGATAGTCTCCCCGGCTTCCAGCGTCAATGAAATATCCTTCAAGAAAAATTGATCTTCATATCCGAACGAAACATTATCCAACTCAAGTTTATCCGGTCGCGGCAACCGGTCCTTATGATTTTCGACCGACCATATTTTCGGTATTGGCGGCGGCGCCTGGTTACGGTCGAAAGTCAAACCGTTGCGGAGACACAGAGACCGGTCCCTGAAAATATTCGCCGGTATATCGTCGGCGACGACCGCACCGTTTTCGATTACCACCATTCGCTGATACAGCTCGGCCACCTGTGGATACTGGGTAATGCGGATTTCAATCAGGTCCGGAGAATCCTTTTTCAGGGCATCAAGTTCCCGCCGAAGATTCCTTTTCCCCGGTTCGTCGAGAAACGAATCCGGCTCATCCAGCACCAGCACCCGGGGATGAATAATCATAATCGAGGCCAGCGCCACCAGTTGTTTTTCTCCCCCGGAGAGTTCCGAGGTCAGCCGCCGGCGCAGGTGCTCAATACCGAACGTCCGCAGGGCTTCGGTGACTCGGCGCTCCATCTCGTTCTGCGCGGTCGCCTGGTTTTCCAGGGCGAAGGCAATTTCTTTCTCGACCGTTACCGCCACCATCTGATTGTCGGGATTTTGAAAAAGGATGCCGACCTGTTGTTTGGAGGTACGTTCATTAATGTCCGCGCCGTCGAGACTGACCCGGCCCCGGTTAAGTTTCACGAGACCGGCGATGATTTTCGCGAGAGTGGATTTGCCCGAGCCGTTGGCTCCCATAAGGCAGAGCGCCTCTCCCGGCCTGATTTCCAGGTTCAACCCGTTCAGCGCCGAACTTTCAGCCCCGGGATAACGATATGTCACGTTTTCGAGTTTAAGCATAACAAAAGCCGATGTCCTAAATTAGGCCATCGGCTTGAAATTACAAGTACAAATAATCAACCGTGATAGTTTACGTCAAGCTCCCGCGCGGCCGTTATTTCATCGAGCCGCCGCACCGGCGTATTGTGCGGGGCCGAGGTCACCATCTCCGGGTTCTCTTTCGACTCAAGGTCGATTTGTTTCATAATCGCGGCAAAACGTTCCAGCGTTTCACGGCTCTCGGTCTCGGTCGGTTCGATCATCATCGCCTCGGGGACAATCAGCGGGAAATAGTTGGTCGGCGGATGAACCCCGAAATCCAGCAGTCGCTTGGAAATATCCAGAGTTTTCACGCCGCGTTTCTTCTGCCGGTTACCGGAAATGACGAATTCATGCATGCAGTGCGATTCATACGGTAAATCGTAATTTTCCACCACCAGCGCCTTGAGGTAGTTGGCGTTGATGACGGCGTTTTGCGACACCCGCAGCAGACCTTTCCCGCCCAGAATCCGCAGATAAGCGTAACAGCGGACGATATTGGCGAAATTGCCGTAAAAGGAATGCACCCGGCCAATCGAGTGCGGCCGGTCGTAGTTGAAATTGAGTTTGCCCTCGGCGTCCTCCTCCAGCACCGGGAACGGCAGGAATTTCTCGAGTTCCGCCGTTACGGCTACACCGCCCGCGCCCGGTCCGCCGCCGCCGTGCGGAGTGGAAAAGGTTTTGTGCAGGTTGAAATGCATGATATCGCAGCCGACATCGCCGGGCCGGAAAATGCCCATGTGGGCGTTCAAATTGGCGCCGTCGATATAAACCAGGCCGCCACGATTATGAACGATTTTCACGATATCTGCCACGTTGCTTTCGAACAGGCCGAGCGTATTGGGATTGGTCATCATGATCCCGGCGACGTCGTCGTCCATCACTGCGGCTACGGCCTCGGGCGAGATAATTCCTTTTTCGCTGGATTTGACCTGAACCGAGGTCCAGCCCAGCGAGGACACCGACGCGGGATTGGTGCCGTGAGCCGAATCCGGAATTATAATCTTGTTTCTTTTCCGGCCTTTATACTCATGATAGGCCCGCATAATCAGCAGCCCGGTGAATTCCCCGTGAGCGCCGGCCACCGGTTGCAAGGACACGCCCGGGAGCCCGGCAACCTCGGCCAGGTATTTCGAGGTTTCCCAAATTAGCCGCATCGAGCCCGCGGCGGTCGCGCAGGGCGCCAGCGGATGCTGCCGCGAAAACGAAGGCAGCGCCGCCGCGACATCATTCACTTTCGGATTGTATTTCATCGTGCACGAACCGAGCGGGTAAAAGCCCTTGTCGATGTGATGGTTCTTGACGGACAATCCGACAAAATGACGCATCACCTCGTTTTCGGGCATTTCCGGGAGTTCGGCGTCGGCCGAGCGGCGGTATTTCTCGGGAACAGAGGCGAGAATTTCGCTTTCGCTCTTCTCGGTTCGGGGCAGAGTGTATCCTTTCCGGCCCCGTACCGATTTTTCATATATCAATATTTTCTCTTCCACAGATGTCACTCACTAAAAAAACGTTTTCTATTAAAAATTACGGTTTTTTCTCCGGAGGATTCTTCAACCTGTCAATCTGTTTCTGGGCGTACTCGACATCTTCGGATTCGGGGAAATGTTTGATATAATCCTCGAACGCCCCGATTGCCGTGGCGGTGTCTCCGCGCATGCGGTAGACAATCGCCGTCCAGATTTCGGCGTCCATAGCGAACGGCTTGCCCTCGAAATCCTGCATGATCGAGGCAAAGGCCACGAGCGCCATCATGTAATCCTTATCGCGGCGGTACATATCGGCAATCGCCATACGGGCCTCGCCCGAAAGCGAGTCCACCGGGTCGCCGAGCTGGATGATTTTCTCGAACCATTTTCCGGCTTCGTCATTCCCCCCGCGATACTTATATTTGTCGGCAATCTCGAAACCCAGTTTGCGCAGGGAGTCGGCCGTGACGCGAGCCTGATCAAGCAGGTCGTCGAGCGTTCCGATTCCCCGGGTGTAGTCCCGAAGTTTCTGGATCAGCTTCTCGCTGTCGAGATAACCCACGACGCGATCGATTTCGTTTCCGTCTTTATCGACCATGACCATGGTAGGAAAAGCGCTGACATGGTAAGATCGCGCCAGGAGGGTATCGACCTCGGCGTTGAATTTCGCCAGAACCATTTCATTGTTGAAGAAATCAATCACTTTTTCATCTACGAACACGACCGTGTCCAGCATCGTGCAGTACTTTCACCAAGTGGCGTAGAATTCCAGAAGGATTTTCCGGTCGTTCACAGCGGCGGCGGCTTTGGCCTCGTCAAGCGAGGAGAAATGCGCCGCAGTCGGTTTCGTCGCCGGTTCATCGGCCACAGCCGATGACGCCATCAGGAAAGCGGCAAAAATAAAAGTCAGGACGGTTAAAGCTTTCATAACACTCCATTTATTTAAAGCTTCTCAAACGTTGTCATCGTACTCGAGATAATCCTCACCCAGCACCGCTTCCAGAATCAGCTCGGCTTCCTCGCGAAATTCCCGTGGAACCATGATGAAGTTCAGTTCCCGGCGTTTGCCGGAGAGAATCGGAGCCGGTTTTCGCGAAGCCCCGAACAACCCGAAACTCGACGAGATAACGGTAGTGGGAATATTCGAGGTCTCCAGGGCTCCCACAGCCCTGTCGGACTGGACACCGCCGGCGAGACCGCAGATACGAACCCAGCTATTGTCGGGCGGAACAGCCGCCGCGCCGGTGGCCGGCAGGATGTTCACCAGCGTCTCCCCACATTCGGGACAGACCGTGACCCCGGTTTGATAGTCATATTTACATTGAGGACATAATGCCATTCAAATTTCCTTTTGGTGCCATTGCTCGCCCAGAATAATGTCCAGGATTTCAACGGCTTCTTCCTGATATTCACCGGGTACGGCGACTTCAAAAACACCCGTCCCGGGTTTGTAAAACGGGTGCAACGGAAGGCCCACGTTACCGAAAAAACCTGATTTGGAGAAAATTACCACCGGTATCTCCGACGACAGCAAAGTCTCTTTGGCGTAGTCTGCGGAAACCTTGTCGTCGATGTCGCCGATAATAATCCATTCGGCTTCCTCGTTATAGTCGTTGAGCTCATAGCCGCAAATCGGGCAATGAGCCGTCCCTTCCTCCCATTCGTTCTTACATACGGGACATAACATTACTGGCCGCCAGTTCCTTCAAACTCTCAACCAGATTATTTATCTGAGTCTCGGTTCGCTTTTCGGTCAGGGCTATAATGAGGCAATCGTCGAGCCCTTCGTACCACCGCCCGGCGTTGACGCCGGCCAGGATATTTTTCTTAAGCAGGGTTTCGATAACCTCTTTCGCCGGCCGCGGCGTTTTCACCGCGAATTCCCGCACGAAAGGCGCCTTGAAATAAAGTTCGTAGCCGTCCAGCTTCGCGATCCGGTCGGCGGTTTTCCGGGCTTTCTCCGCCGACAGCAGGGCGACCTGTTTAATACCGGTCTTGCCCAGCAAACTAATATAAACCGCCGCCGTAGTGGCGCAGAGAGCCTGGTTGGTACAGATGTTCGAGGTCGCCTTGTCACGGCGGATATGCTGCTCGCGTGTCTGCAGGGTCAGCACGAACCCGGGCTTGCCGTCGACATCTTTGGTGCGGGCGGCAATGCGTCCCGGCATGGTGCGGATGAGTTTTTTGTTTGCCGCGAAAAAGCCCAAAAGCGGACCGCCGAACGACAACGGCATACCCAGCGGCTGGCCTTCGCCAAGGGCGATATCCGCACCGTACTCAGCCGGGGTTTTTAAAATCGCTTGAGCGATCGGGTCCACCGCCAAAAGCAGCAACCCGTCTACCGGGTGAATCATCTTCTCCACGGCGTCGACCTCTTCCAGCAGCCCGAAAAAGTTCGGCTGGGCCAGCAGGACACAGGCGGTGTTTTCGTCAATGGTATCTTCGAGCTTCGCCAAATCCGTACGGCCATCCGCAAGCGGCACCGTCACTAAATCGACCTCTTTCCCGGAGAGATAGGTCTTGATGACTTCGCGATAAAGCGGGCTGACGGCTGCCGAGATAACGACCCTGTTTCGTTTCTTGAACTGCA
>JBMOKZ010000352.1:0-7655 GCA_049324195.1 Candidatus Zixiibacteriota bacterium
CGACTCTTTCCCCTTGTCGGTCGGGAACATGGTTAATTGTACCAGCATTTATATCAGTCCTCCATGCGTTCCTGATAGAGTGGAAACTTTCCGCAGAACGCCGCTACCTCGAGCCGGATTTTCTCCAGAGCTTCGTCGTCGCGGCGGTTCTGAATCGCCCGGTCGATGAAATCGGCGATGGCCGACATATCCTCGGGCTTCATCCCCCGGGTGGTAATCGCCGGGGTGCCAATGCGGATCCCCGAAGTTATGAACGGCTTCTCGGGGTCGAACGGTACGGTGTTCTTGTTGACCGTCATGCCAGCCTTGTCGAGAGCGATTTCGACCTTCTTGCCGGTCACCTTCGGGACATCGACGAAACTGACCAGCATCAAATGAGTGTCGGTGCCGTCGGATACCAGCTTGTAACCTCTCTGCTTGAGGAGTTCGGCCAGTTTGGCGGCGTTGGCGACAATGGTTTTCTGATAGGCTTTGAAGCCGTCGGTCAGGGCTTCCTTGAACGCCACCGCCTTGGCGGCGATAATGTGCATCAGCGGCCCGCCCTGTATCCCTGGCATGACCATCCGGTCCAGATCGGCGGCATACTGTTCTTTGCACATGACCATCCCGCCGCGCGGACCGCGCAAAGTCTTGTGGGTCGTAGTCGTGACGAAATCGGCGTAGGGAATCGGCGAAGGATGGATACCCGCCGCCACCAGTCCGGCGATATGGGCGATATCGACCATCATATAAGCGCCGATTTCGTCGCACACCTTCCGGATTTTCTCGAAATCGAGAAACCGCGGATAGGCCGAGGCTCCTGAGACAATTAATTTCGGCCGGATTTCTTTGGCCTGTTTCATCAGCGCGTCATAGTCAATCGTCTCTGTTTTCTTGTCCACCGTGTAGCCGGTGAAATTGAACAAAAACCCGGAAAAATTGATCGGGTGGCCATGGGTTAAATGCCCGCCACAGGTTAAATCCAGCCCCATGACCTTGTCCCCCGGCTTGAGGAGCGTGAAATACACGGCCATGTTAGCCTGGGAGCCGGCGTGCGGCTGGACATTGGCATGGTCGCAGCCAAACAACGCCTTGGCCCGTTCGCGGGCCAAATCCTCGGCGACATCCACAAACTCGCATCCGCCGTAATAACGCTTGCCGGGGTAACCCTCGGCGTACTTGTTGGTCATTACACCGCCGGCGGCTTCCATCACCGCTTCGGAAACGAAATTTTCAGAGGCAATCAGTTCCAGTTTGGAAGCCTGACGTTCGGTTTCCTTTATGATAGCGTTATATATTTCAGGATCTACCTGTTTAAGATATGACATATGAAAACTCCTTCAATTAACTCGTCTATTTAAGTCTATGAAATGTAAGTAAAAAAAGAAGGCAGGTCAATCCATTCCAGAGAAATATTTAAGATACTGGCGGACAAGCAACTATGACAGAACCTGAAGCATCATCGTTTTGGGAGATATCTCATACAAAAAAACCCGCCCGTGAAAAACAGGCGGGTTTATATTATTATAACAGCCGGTTATTGTGATTCTGCCTGTTTTATTTTTGCCACCCGGCGTTCATGCCGACCGCCCTCGAACGGGGTTTCGAGAAAATTCTTGATTATCTCTTCGAGCTGATTTTCGGGGATATATTTCGAGGCTAAAGTCAGGATGTTGGCGTTATTGTGCGACCGGGTCAAATAAGCCATGTCCGGGTTGAGACCCATGCCCGCTCGAATGCCCTTTACCTTGTTGGCCGTCATGTTCATTCCATTGCCGGTCCAGCAAACCGTAATGCCGTAATCAACCTTGCCCTCGGCTACTGCCCGGGCGACCATCAACCCGAAATCAGGGTAATCCACCGATTCCTCGGAGTTGGTACCGAAATCGATAATCTCGATTCCTCGCACTTTGAGAATCTCCTTCACCTTCTCTTTCATCCGGTAACCGGCATGGTCAGAGCCAACAGCTATCTTCATTTGGGTACTTTCTGCCCGACATGCTCGTTGACATAGGTCAGCCAGCCGTGACGGTCCTCGACTCGACCCTCGAGAATGTCAAACAGGGCTTTCTGGACTTTTTCGGTGATGGGACCGCGATAGCCCGGACCGATTTTGATGCCATCGATTTCAGCAATCGGCGTGACCTCGGCAGCCGAACCCGTGAAAAAGACCTCATCGGCGATATAAAGCGCCTCGCGCGGGATAACTTCTTCAATCACTTTAATCCCCAACTCCTCGGCCAGTTTGATAACCGTGCGGCGGGTGATGCCCGGCAGGACCGATGACGAGAACGGCGGGGTAATCAGCACGCCGTTTTTGACGATGAAAATATTCTCGCCGGAGCCCTCGCTCACGTGCCCATAGACATCGAGCGCAATGCCCTCGACACAGCCGCGCGACAGGGCTTCCAGCTTGATAAGCTGGCCGTTCATGTAGTTGGCGCTGGATTTGGCCATCATCGGGGTCGTGTTCGGGGCGTTGCGATTCCAGGATGAGACGCACGCTTTGACGCCCTTCTCCAGGGCTTCCGGACCGAGATATTTACCCCACGGCCAGACCGCAATAGCGACATCGACCGGGCACGGGGTCGGGTCCACCCCGAGCGAATTGTAACCGCGATAAACCACCGGCCGGACATAACATTCTTCGAGCTTGTTGATCGCGATAAGTTCCAGGATAGCGTCAAAAATCTGCTGTTTGGTGAAAGGAATCTCCATACGGTAAATTTTGCAGGAATCCCACAGCCGGTCGACATGGTCCTGATGCCGGAAACAAGCCGGACCCTTGGGTGTTTTATAACACCGTTGGCCCTCGAAAAGCGACGACCCGTAATGTACAACATGCGAAAGGACATGGATCTTGGCGTCATCCCAATTGACCATTTTCCCGTTCATCCATATATAATCGACTTTATTAAAGGCCATAATTTCCTCCGTATTTAGACCAAAGTATCAGATTTAACTATTGGAATATATACTATCCCTTCCCGGATTTCAACCCCAATAAGGAAAAATAATTCATTAAACCCTGAAACAATAAAAAAGCAGGGTTTATTTGAACCCTGCTTTATATTCAATCAGCACCTATCGTTCTTCATGTCTTCGATATCTCTTTGAGCAGGTGCCGGGCGATAACCAGTCGCTGAATCTCCGAGGTGCCCTCGCCGATTTCACACAGCTTGACATCGCGCCAAATCCGCTCGGCGGGATATTTGCCGGAAATGTATCCAATACTGCCCATCACCGTCAAAGTCGATTCGGCCGCCCGTCGAGCGACCTCCGAGGCGTACAGCTTGCACATGGCCGAATAATGTGAAAACGGCTGACCGGCGTCTTTCATGCGTGACGCCTCATAAATCATCAGCCGCGCCGCCTCGAGTTCGGTCGTCATATCCGCCAGCCGGTGCTGGATAGCCTGGTTATAAGCAATCGGTTTGCCGAACTGCACCCGGGTCGCGGCGTATTTGAGAGCGCAGTCAAGCGCCCCCTGCCCCAGCCCGAGCGCCATAGCCCCTATCGATATCCGCCCGCCGTCAAGCGTGATAAGCATCTGCTTGAAGCCGTCACCCTCCTTGCCAAGCTGATTTTCCGCCGGGCATTTCAAATCATCGAAATGCAGAAAGGCCGTGTCCGAGCCCCGCAGACCGAGTTTGTTTTCCTTTTTGCCGACGGCGTAACCCTCCCAGGCTTTTTCCAGAATAAAGCTGGTAATGGTCCGGTCTTCGGGGTTGTCCGAAGTCCGGGCGGTAGCAATGGTAGCGAAGGCTTTGGTGGCCGATGTAATCCAGCATTTACTGCCATTGACAATCCAGTAATCTCCGTCGCGGTGGGCATGGGTCTTGGTGCCCCCAGCATCGGAACCGGCATCCGGCTCGCTCAGCCCGAAAGCTATCAACTCCCCTTTGGCCGCCCGCGGCAGGTATTTCTTCTTCTGTTCTTCGGTACCGAACTTCAGAATCGGAAACGTTCCCAGCGAGTTGTGCGCCGCGAGCGTGATACCGGAAGAACCGCACACCCGCGAGACCTCCTCGACCGCGATGGAATAGCTGATGGTGTCAATCGGCTTCCCGCCGTATTCCTCGGGAATAAGCATGCTGAACAGACCCATCTCCGTCATCGGCTGCATGTGCTCGGTGTGGAAACGCTGCTCAACATCGAGGGTATTCGCCAGCGGTTCTATCTGCTTCAGAGCGAAGGCCCTGATTTTTTCCCTGAATTCGAGATGTTTCTTTTCAAGCAAGAGTTTAGTCCTTAAGTAAATCCCTCGAGATAACCATCCGCTGGGCTTCCGAGGTGCCTTCGTAAAGTTCCGTCACCCGAGCGTCGCGGAAATACCGCTCGACCGGATACTCCTTGATATACCCGTAACCGCCGTGAATCTGTACCGCTTCGTTGCAGACGAAATTGGCCATCTGCGAGCAAAACAGCTTGGACATCGAAGATTCCCTGTGGCAGGGTTTACCCTCGTCCTTTAACTGCGCGGCCCGGTAAGCCAAAAGACGCCCGGCGTCGATACGGGTAGCCATCTCAGCCAGCTTGAACTGAATCGCCTGGAAATTGGCTATTGGCTGTCCGAACTGCTGCCTTTCTTTGGAATACTTGATGGCTTCGTTGAGCGCCGCCTGGGCGATACCGATAGCCTGGAAAGATACGCCGATCCGACCGGAGTTTAGAATGATGACGGCCTGCTTGAAGCCCTCCCTGGGCTCGCCCAGCATATTCTCTTTCGGAACCTTGACATCGGAGAAGTTGATTTCACGGGTGTCCGAGGCCTTAATACCGCATTTCTTTTCCGGAGCTCCAACCATGATCCCCTCGGAATCCTTGTCCACCACGAAACAGGAAATGCCTTTGCGGCCATCTTCCGGATGGGTCTTGGCGAAAACTATCAGGACATCAGCGAAACCGGCGTTGGTGACGAACGTCTTGGTGCCGTTGAGCAGGTAATGGTCGCCCTTATCAATAGCGGTTGTACTCAGCGCGGCGATATCCGTCCCGGCGTTCGGCTCGGTAATGCAATAAGCCCCGATTTTTTCGCCAGCGGCCATCGACGGCAGGTATTTCTGTTTCAGTTCCTCGGAACCGAACAGCTTGATTATCTCACAGGTGAGCGAACAATGCACCGACAGCATGATGCCGAACCCGGCGCAGGCGGAACAAATCTCTTCGAGCACGCCCATAAAACTGGTTGAGCTCATCCCCAGACCGCCGTATTCCTCTGGTACCGTAAAACCAAAATAACCGAGTTCGGCGCACTCCTTGATTAATTCGTCGGGAGTGAAGCCTTTCTCGTCGAATTCCAGCGCGTGCGGATAGATACGTTTTTCCGCCAGTTCCCGGGCCATCTGCTTGAAATCAAGATCTTCTTCAGATAAATGAAAATCCATCTAATTTCTCCTTATGCGCTATAGTCATAAACGCCGCGCCCGGTCTTGCGCCCGAGATAGCCGGCCTGTACCATTTTTCTTAACAACGGGCAGGGGCGGTATTTCGGGTCGCCCAGACCTTCATGCATGACCTCCAGAATGGCCAGGCAGACGTCCAGACCGATAAAATCGGCCAAAATAAACGGTCCCATCGGGTGTCCCATCCCGAGTTTCATTACTTCATCGATGGCTTCCCGGGTGCCGACCCCTTCCATCAGGGCGTAAAACGCCTCATTGAGCATCGGTAGCAAAATACGGTTGGCGATAAAACCCGGATAATCGTTAACCTCGACCGGCACCTTATTCAACTTCTCACCCAGTTCCTTGATGAGGTGGAAGGTTTCGTCGGAAGTAGCGATACCCCGAATCAACTCGACCAGTTTCATCATCGGCACCGGGTTCATGAAGTGCATACCGACGAACTGGGCTGGACGTTTGGTGGCCGCCGCCAGCTGGGTAATTGGAAGTGACGAGGTATTTGAGGCGAAAATTACCTCGGGCGGACATACCGCCTCGAGTTTTTTGAAAATATCCAGCTTGATTTCTAAATTTTCCGTGACCGCCTCGATGACCACCTGGGCGTCTTTTGCCACCGCCAGGTCGGTCGAGGTCTTGATATGGCTCATCGCCGCCTTTTTTTCGTCTTCGGTCATTTTCTCTTTCTTGATCATGCGGTCCATACTTACACCGATATTGGCTACCGCCTTGTCGAGAAATTCCTGCTTGATATCTATCAGGATTACGTCATAACCGGTCTGGGCGAACACCTGAGCAATACCGTTGCCCATCGTACCGCATCCGATTACCCCGACTTTCTTAATGTCATTTATTTTCATGGTTTGGTTCTCCTGCTTGTTTATACGATTTCTATCGCCATGGCCACCGCATGACCGCCGCCCAGGCACAGCGTTGCCATACCTTTTTTCAGACCCCGGTCTTTGAGGGCGTAAATCAGAGTCGTCAGTACCCGGGTACCCGAAGCTCCAATCGGATGACCAAGCGCCACTGCGCCGCCGTTGACGTTGACCCGGTTCCAGTCCCAGCCTAGATTATTGCCGTCGGCAAGGCACTGCACCGAGAAAGCCTCGTTGGCTTCGATTAAATCCCAGTGGTTGATATCGACATTCATCTTTTTCATCAGTTTTTGCACTGCGAAAATGGGCGCCCAGAACAGCCGCTTGGGTTCCACTCCGGCAGTGGCGTATTCGATAACCTTCGCCATCGGCTTAAGCCCCTTCTTCTTCATATAGCTTTCGGACACCACGACTGTGGCTGAGCTGCCGTCATTTAATCCCGGAGCGTTCCCGGCTGTAACGGTGCCGTCTTTTTCGAAGGCGGGGCGAAGTTTCGCGAGGGATTCCAGGGAAATATTGGCACGCGGGCATTCATCGACATTAAAAATTATCGGGTCGCCTTTTTTCTGCGGCAGAACGACATCAAAAATCTCACCTTTAAATTTACCCTCTTTCTGGGCCTTGACCGCTTTCATATGCGAGTTGTAGGCGTATTCATCCTGCTGTTCGCGGGTGATCTTCTCCTCACGACTGATAAATTCCGCCGCGCAACCCATGTGGAAATCGTTGAAACTATCCCAGAGGCCGTCGGTCACCATAATATCGACAAGCGATTTGTGACCCCAGCGAAGCCCGGTTTTGGCGCCGTGGATAACATATGGCGTATTAGACATCGATTCCATCCCCCCGGCAACGATAACATCCTGGTCGCCAGCGCGAATCGACTGAGCTGCCAGCATGACGGCTTTCAAGCCGGAACCGCAGACCTTATTAATAGTCAGACAAGCCACTTCTGGCGGGATGCCGCCATGAATGGCCGCCTGGCGGGCCGGAGCCTGTCCGCAACCGCCCTGAACCACTTGTCCCATAATGACTTCGTCGATATCCCCGGGAACCACCCCGGACCGTTTGACCGCTTCCTTAATAGCCAGAGCCCCCAACTGAGGTGCTGTCAATGTCCCCAAACCGCCATGTAACGTACCAATAGCTGTCCGGCATGCAGATACAATATAGGCATTCTGTCTTTCTGCCATACGATAACCTCCAAAATAGTTAACATTAATCAATTGAGCATTGTGAATTATATAACAAAACCGGCCGGAGAAATCAAGTTAATTGGTTCACATAGTTAACGAAATAGCAAATTCAATCAAAAAAATGCCGCCCGTTGATATAAATTCCGAACTAAACCGCCGAGAGTCCGCCCGGCCATAACAGGTCGCGTGATTTATTGCAG
>JBMOKZ010000353.1:0-7584 GCA_049324195.1 Candidatus Zixiibacteriota bacterium
CCCTGATAGGACAGGACATAACCGATACGGCAGGGAACAACCTTGACACCGTTACCGCCGCCGGCAAAAGTACCGTCGCCGAAACCGCCCGCCACACCGGCCACGGCATAGCCGTTATTGGTAATCGCAGCAATCGTCCCGGCAGTGTGGGTCCCGTGACCGTCACCGTCGGACGGGTCATTATCGGCCCCGCCGCAGTCGGCATCGACACAGGAGTAAATATACCAGTCGGTACGGTCAACGAAGTCCCAACCGATGATATCGTCAACATAGCCGTTGCCGTCGTCGTCAACGCCGTTGCCGGGAGTTTCATTGCTGTTGACCCAGATATTGCCGTTGGTGCTGGCGTCGTTGGGTCCCGGCGGATTGCTGCCACCCAGGTCACCGTGGTTATACATGCAGCCTATATCAAGGTCGCCGACTAGAACCACCTGGGAACCGGTTTCGTCATCCCAGGCCAGGTCAGCCTCGATACCGTAAGTGTCCCAGTAATGCCACTGGTCATAAGGATATTCCGGTGGCGGGTTATCGTAATAACCGTCGTTAGGGGTGGACCTCAGGGAATGTATCCCGATTGGTTCGACATGGTCAACCAGCGGATTGGCCTCATAGGCCGCCATCGCCTCCTCGAGTGAACCGGAACCGATGGTGACTTTGTAATAGCGCGCCAGGGTATGTCCCTGCTCGGTCTGAGCCATACTGCCGCGGTCCGAGCCGGGGAATTGCGGTCTTAGGTTGTTGACCCGGAACTGGTCCGCCAGTTCCTCGAAACCTGAGAGCTCCGTCAGCGCCAGGTTGCTGCGGACGTCCTTGGCATGGTCAACCGCCACATTATCTCTCAGGACAACTATAAACCGGTCAGGCACATAGCCGATAAAACCCGGTTCGTTGATATATTTCTGAGGATCAGTTAGAAGGTATTCTTCGGCGAATACCAGAGCGGAAAATAAGAAAAAGATTACTAAAACGAGAGTTAAGAGTTTCTTCATAACCCCTCCTGAAGTGTTTTAGTGAAGTTTGTTGGAAAATTGACAATAATTGACAAATGATTTAATGTTTCTATCACCCCCTCAATTGATGTTTGTGTAATCTGCAGAACGAATCACGGAATTATTTCTTATATGAACATATTAGTACTTAATACTCTTAAATTAACAATATATTTATTTGAAACAAGTTTTTTTTCAGGAATGCGGCTGATTTGTCTTCAATAAAAAAAGACCGCCGTTCATTAGACAACGGCGGTCATCCATTTCCTCAGGTAACCAAATCCTTACGGACAATTCGGCAAAGGGTTGTGCGACAAATAGAGATAGTCAATCAAGCGGGTGATATCCGAAATATCGGGTTCCCCTCCGCTGACATTGATATCGGCTTCATCCGGGCAGCACAGCGGTTGATATGACAGGTAGAGATAATCGATCAAGCGGGTGATATCCGAGATATCAGGAGAATCCGTCTCAGAGCAATTGGCGTTGCCGGTAATCCCGACACAGCAACAGGCGTTACCGATACCATCGCCGTTCAAATCCTCCTGACCGGGGTTGTAAACGTACTCGCAATTGTCACAGGCGTTGCCCCGGTTGTCAAAATCGGAATCGAGCTGATTGTTATTGACCACTGAATCGCAATTATCACAGGCGTCACCGAAACTATCGCCGTCGGTGTTGACCTGGTCGTCGTTGATAACATATCGGCAGTTATCACAAACATCGCCAACATCGTCGCCGTCGGCGTTCTCCTGTCCGACATTACTGATAACCGGGCAGTTGTCGCACCCGTCGGGAACATTGTCGCTGTCACCGTCGCTTGAGTCGTCATAACCGGGACAGATATCGCAGGCGTCGCCGAAACCGTCCAGGTCGTCGTCGAGCTGGTCGAGATTGGGTACGAACTGGCAGTTATCGGAGACATCGGGTACCGTATCCTCGTCGTCGTCAACATCGCAGACATCGCCCTGCCCGTCGAGGTCGTTATCGAGCTGGTCGGGATTATAATCGTTCAGGCAGTTATCGGTGAAATCCGGGACCCCGTCACTGTCGGCGTCATCGAAAGTTTCGATACCGAGATCGCCGAGCGCCTGGCGCAGCGCCATCACGGCGTTGGCTCGCTCCATGAACGACAGGGGGATATCGAAGAAATAATATTCGTAGGCTCCGCCCAGGTAACGCCAAGCGATCGGCCGTCCCTCGGTCAGAGTGGAATCGGTGTTGGAATCATAAGTGTAAACAACATCGACCTGACCGCTGTAAAGCAGCGGGATGCTCGGGCAGGGAACACCGGTAACCGGATGGAAGGGCGAGGTATGAACTACTGTCGCCGCTGAGTCCCAGACCAGATTCGGAAATCCGGCCTGCTGGCTGTGACCGCCGATAAAGTCCGAAGTTACATTGAACGTCCCGACATCGACGGGAGATAATGGTTGCAGACGTGCGTAAGTATGGAAGTAATCGATATAAGCCTGGTTATGAACGCCTTCGGGATAATTGATTGTCAGGGTGGCTGGACCCTCGATGCTGAGATTGCCCCAGCGTCCGAAAACAATCACTTTCCCGCCGATAGCCAGATAATAGGCCAGATCCTGAAGGATGCCTCCGCCCTGCGGCAGCTGACCGATATCGTCGTAGTTGGCGCCGGATTCGGCGCCGATTACGACCACCTCATAATCGACGAAATCAATCAGGTCGAGATTATTGACGCTTTTCAAATACGCGGTATCGGAAAGGTAATCAAAATAATATCCGCTCAGAGCTTCGTTCAGGAAATCTCCCGTGATACCGGAATTGACGACAGCGTACAGATAGGAACTGCGGTTAATAGCCAGGATCCGATCGGATTGCAGGGTAGCCGCCTTCATCAGCAGTCGTTCCGCCCCGGTCGTATCGGAGATATTGTCTCCGGTGTCCACGGCTACGATAACGTATTCATGGATATCGTCCCCCAATGCCGGGTCGTCATCGACATAAAAGGTATCATAAATAACGGCGGGCAACATGACATTGTCGCGAATCACGGCATAATGGTCGAAATCAAGCTCGCTGTTGTTGCCGCTCCAGGACAATTTAATTTCGCCTACGTAAGGCAGAGCCAGCGGATTTTCCGGAAGCGCCGGTTTGAAATAAGGTGTTCCTATAACCTCGTTAAACTGGATGGAACTGCGGCCCTCGTTGTTCTCGGCGATTACATAAAAACTGTAGCGCTGTCCCTCGGACAAACCGCTAACCAGATAATTAGTGCTGTCCTTGTGAACCCAGACGGAATCCGGCTGGGTCGCGGGCACCGTATTGAAATGAATGCGGTAGTTATCCACCAGCGCCGGGTCAGCCGGCAGCCAGCTGACCTGCATGGAACTGCCGTCGCCGGCGTCAGCCACTCCGGTTGTCGTCACCGGTGCCAGCGCCCGGTCAACCGTAACCGTCATCGCCAGCGTAGCTTTAATCATCCGGGTCATATAATCGAAATTGCAGTATGTAGTGCTGTCCCGATAAGTATGATACACCGTGGAAAAATCGTATTCCTGTATGAAAATAGCGTCGAACCCGTTTTGAATAAAAGGCGCATGGTCGGAGCTGCCCGAATGACCCGCCAGGTTGCCGGTTATTCCCACGTATTGCTGAGCCAGATCGCTCCATAAATACGAATAGGCATATTCCGAACCGTAATAGAGATTAGCCATGCTGTTATTGGTGTATTGCGCGATCATATCCATATTGAGCATGACCATGATGCTGTCGCCGTTATAATAAGCGTTAGAGGCATATTCCTCCGAACCCACCAGTCCCGATTCCTCGGAATCGAAGGTCACGAAAATAATAGTACGTTCCGTTTGGATATTTCTCAGCGCCCTGGCGATTTCCAATACCCCGACCGAGCCTGAACCATTGTCATCGGCTCCGGGACTGTCAGGCACGGCGTCGAAGTGTCCCCCGATAATTATTTGCTGGTTGGGATATACCGAACCCAGCTTGACGGCGACCACGTTTCTCGAAAGCACCGTTGAATAATCCCAAAGCTGCATACCGTAGAAATATTGATAGGAAACGCTGGTGTACCCGAAAGATTCGAATTTACTTTTTATCCAGGCGGACGCGGCGTTACAGGAATCGGTCCCGGTTAAACGGCCGTTGAAAGCCTGGAGCCGGTAAAGGTACGCCTCGACCGAATCCTGTGAAACCCGGTTGAGGATGGTATCGAGGTCGATATCCTCCAAAAGAGTGCCGGGATTGATACTGATCGGGGTTTTATAGCCGATACTCAGTGTCTCATTCTTGATCGGAATCAATCCCCCGCCTTGTTCCGAAGTTGCCTGACCGGGATAATCCAGCTCGTAAATCCGCAGGTTATCCTCTTCGAAAACCAGCTGGTACCGGTCGACGTTTACCTGGTCACGCCGGTTGTCCACCGCCAGTCGGTCCACGGCGATATCGAAAGCGATAAAATCAATTCGCAAATTTTCGTCGGCCAGCCGCCCGGCGGTTTCTTCGTCGGTCAGAATAAGGTAACCGTCGTTCAACCGGTATACCGGCTCGGCTTCGGCCGCTCGCAAAGCCTCGGCCGCGTTGTGACTGTCAACCCGGACTCGATATAGATTCTTTCCCGTCTTCTGTGCCAGCGCAGAACCACTAATTAGCAGAATAAATAACACCCATAAAATGGACTTTTTAAACATGGGAAAGCCTCCGTACAAAAGTTGATGAACAACATTATAAAGTATATATTGAGATGAGTAATATATATGTTCAGTATAATATATTAAATAATCCCGGACTTGCAATATAATAAATCGTAACCGTTCGGGGTTGGTCCGCCCGAAGGGGCAAAAAGTGCGTTGCGGTCCCCCCGGGATCCCGCGCGAAATAATTACCCCAGTGCTTTATAAACCGTAAATCTGTACGGTAGATTCCCGTCCGCTTGAATTCGATTAAAAAATATAACCGGCCCCATATCTCTTTCGATTTGTATACCCGCCGTCATAACACTTATTGACAAAACAGGAAAAGACCTTATCTTTATTGAATAAGCAAACGGGTTATAGATACTTCCCTTTTTATACCCCATAACACTCTTGGATATTTGCATTGGAGGTTATATGATTATCAGGGCGGCTCGCGTCTTTTCGAGTATAATTTCAACAACGCTTTGGTGTTGCCTTTTATTTTGGGCGGCTCCAGCCTTCCCGCAAAACTATGACGATATTCCCATCACCCGCTGGGTGGACCCGAATAACAGCCGGCCGACCTCCTACACCGAATGGCTCGCCATATCCGAACCGTCCAAACCCTTCGAAAGCCGCCTGGTGAACCAGGGGGCGCCCGACAAAAACGCCGACAACGTCAAATTTGCTATTCTCATCAACGCCGCTCTATACTCCCAGATTCAAACCTCCATCGACCAATATGTCAGCGACCTGACGGCGGAGGGTTACGACGTACAGGTACATACCCTCTCCGGCGGTACACCGGTTGATGTCCGGGCTCTTCTAATCTCCCTTTACGCCGGCGGGCTGGAAGGCGGCGTGCTTATCGGCGACCTGCCGGTTCCCTGGTTCGAAGCCGATTGCTGGGACAATCACGAGGAGTTTCCGGTTGACCTGTTTTATATGGATCTCGATGGCACGTTCCAGGACCTGGATTTTGACGGGTTGTACGATATCCACCAGGGCAATGTCGCCCCGGAAATATGGCTGGGTCGGCTGACTCCCTCCGCTTTGACCTACGGCGGCGCCACCGAAGTCGACCTCCTTCTGAAATATTTTATTAAAGACCATAACTACCGGACCGGTCAGATGGTCCGTTACAGCCGGGCGCTGGTTTATATCGACGACGACTGGGAACCGTTCGATACCGAATGGAGTGAAAACGTCGGCGAGGCCTACCCCGACCGGACTCTGGTCAGCGAACGTTACACCACCTGGGCTACCGATTACGAAACCCGGCTCCCGGAGAATTACGAATCCATCCTCGTCTGCGTGCATTCCTGGCCCCAGGGTCACGCCTTCAAGAATCCCGCTGAGAACTGGAGCTATACCTACAACAGCGAGATTATTTCGACTGACCCCCGCGCCCATTTTTACAATCTCTTTGCCTGTTCCAATTCCCGCTTTATCGAAACCGACAACATGGGCGGTTGGTACGTTTTCCGCGATGACAACGGCCTGGCCTCGGTGGGCAGTACCAAAACGGGGGCGATGCTTCAGTTTGGCTATTTTTACGCTCCCTTCGGCCAGGGGAAAACCATCGGCGAGGCGTTCCAGGACTGGTTCACGGCCATCGCGAGTAGCGGGTTCACCATCGATGAACTCTGCTGGCATTACGGCATGACGCTGCAGGGCGACCCGACTCTCCGACAAACTTTCTACTGCGAAGATACCGACGGCGACGGTTACGGTGACCCGGACCTCCCGGAGAACAATTGTCTCCCTGACAACTGTCCCGGTCTTTTCAACCCCGACCAGCTCGACAGCGATGACGACGGATTGGGCGATATGTGCGACAACTGCCCCCTACGTTCGAATTTATCGCAGACCGACTCCGATGGTGATACGGTCGGCGACGCTTGTGACAACTGCCCGGATACCGTCAACCCGGAACAGGCCGACACCGACGGCGATGGTATCGGCGATATCTATGATAATTGTCTGGCAAAGTTTAATTTGTTCCAAGAAGACTTTGACGGCGACAATGTTGGCGACAGCTGCGACAACTGCCCCGAAATCGCCAACCCCGAACAAACCGACACCGACGGCGACAATATTGGAGACGCCTGCGACGACTGCTGCATCGGCACGACCGGTGACGCCAACTGCTCCGGTGATATACCCGACATCTCCGATATCACCCGCTTGATTGATTATCTGTATATCAGCAATTTTGAGTTGTGCTGTCCCACGGAAGCCGACGTCAATCTCACCGGCGGCGAACCGGATATTTCCGACATCACCCGGCTGATTGATTATTTATATCTGTTCCACGACCCTCTTCCCGCCTGCCCGTAAACATGTATCCGCCAAGCAGGTAGCGCCATATTATAAAGGCCGCGATGACCATATTCGTCGCGGCCTTTGTTATCTCTTGACAAACTTTATTCTCTTCGATATTATATAAGAGAGTTCCACAACAGGGCACTATTTTCTAAAAACGCAAAATATGCATTCTAGGGAGAAATAAAATATTCTCCTGTTGTGCTATTCTGTTCGGTAAACAGGTCTACCATACATAGAGTAAAATTGACCCTATTTACCGCGTATTATCGATATCGATTGAAATACGAAGAGTATTATTCGACGCATATTGAAAATCCGGCAATAGAAAAATAAATCTTAACCTATTAAACAATGGAGGTCATATGGTGAATTGTTTCTTCTATTTTTCATCTTAAGAATTTTCAGGAGGTTTAAAAATCAAAAAGATGTTTTGAGCACATAGAGCTCAAGGAGTCAACATGTCAAAAAAGCTATTCTCTTTGTTAATCCTCACACTTTTTGTTATAACGATTGTCGCCATCTCAGTTGACGCGAAGACGCGGTTTGAGAATCCTCGTGACCAGTACAGCTTCATGTATCAGAAGAAAGCCCTGGCATTAAGA
>JBMOKZ010000354.1:0-7421 GCA_049324195.1 Candidatus Zixiibacteriota bacterium
GCGGAAACGTCCGGTGTCGGTTAAAATGGCGGTGTAAAGGTTCTCGGCAATAGCCGGAGACAGCTTAAAACCGATTTTATCGAAATACTCGAAAGCCATCTCGCCGACCGAAGATACTTCAGTATCGAGCCAGTTCACTTTTCCGAATAGCTCGGCGTCCTGATGGTGGTCGATGTTTATTAAGGTCGTACGGTCGTTTATGAAAGCGGTCGCCCGTCCGGCTCGCTCGAGCGTGGGGCATTCCAGCACCAGGACGGTGTCAAACGACGCCCCCGGGTCAAGCTGTTCGACCGGTTTGATTTCCTCGATTCCGGGAAGAAACTGATATTTATACGGGATTCCGGAATCCATTACCGCAAGGTATTCTTTCCCGATTTCTTTCAGGTAAAAGGCGAAGGCCAAAAGAGTCCCGATAGCGTCACCGTCGGGATCGATATGCGAGACAAGCAGGATGCGCTTCCCGGCCAGCAGAAACTTCTCAATTTCCTGTATGACGGTATCAGGATTCTTCAGGGTCGGTCTCTTTCGTGTTGTCTCTTTTAATTTCATTCAACAACCGCTCTATTTTTATGCCTTCTTCGATTGAGGGGTCGAAAACGAAGGTCATCTCAGGGATATGCCGGATACTAAGATTTTTTCCTACCAGGGAGCGAATCTGCTTGTTTTTCTGCTTGAAATAATCATCAATCAGGCTGAGGTTCTCTTCGACGCCCAGATAGGAATAAAAGATTTTGGCATATCGGAGATCGTCACTCAGTTTAACCCGGGTAAAAGTTACCATACCGCGGAACTGCTCGGCGAGTTCCCTCTCCAGCAGTTGCGAAATATCGCGGCGAATCTGTTCGCTGAGTCTGTCGGAACGTTTATACTGTTTCATAATCTTTAATTTTCCCGACGATAATACCGAATCGAAATCTCACGACCTGTTTTCTGGGAATTTTTTAATAATTCCAAGGTAAAGAAAAGCGCCTTACGGTTCAGCCTGATAGCACAAACTTAATCGAGGGTTCTGGCTGTTTCCACTATTTCATACGCTTCGATCGTATCGCCTACTTTAATATCGTTATAATTCTCCAAACCGATACCGCACTCGAACCCTTCTTTGACTTCTCTAACATCATCTTTAAAGCGCTTTAATGAGGATAGATAACCGGAATATATCATCCGGCCTTCCCGGACGAGATGGATTTTGTCTTTCCTGCCGATGCGGCCTTCTTTAATGTAACTGCCGGCAATGAGCCCGATTTTGGGAATCTTGAAAATATTTCGTACTTCAGCCATGCCGACGAATTTCTCGGAGATATCCGGGGACAAAAGACCCTCCAGAGCCTTCCGGACATCGTTCTCCGCTTCGTAAATTATGTCATACAGACGGATATCAATTTTTTCTCTCTTGGCCAGTTCCCGCGCCCGCATGTCGGGAGAAACATGAAACCCGATAATAATGGCGCCCGACGCCGCCGCCAGGAGCACGTCGGATTCGATAATGGCGCCCACGCCCTCGTGAATGATATGGGTGGTTACCTCGGAAGTGCTGATTTTCCCGAGCGTGTCGGAGAGGACCTCCACCGAGCCGTCAACATCACCCTTGATAATGAGTTTGATTTCCTTGATTTCTCCTTCCTTGATGCGGTCGAAAATCTTATCGAGAGTGATATGACCCTGGGGCCGGCGAGAATCGTATTCACGTTTTATCTGACTGCGTTTGAGAGAAATCTCACGCGCCTCATGGTCGTCCTTTACGGCCAGGAAACTGTCACCGGCCTGGGGTACACCCGAAAGACCGGTAATCTGCACCGGAGTCGACGGTCCCACCGTTTTCAGCGGGTTATCGCGGTCGTTGGCAATAGTGCGGATATGACCGGCATAGACACCGGCTACTACGGAATCGCCTATATGGGCGGTGCCACGCTGAATCAACACCGTGGCCACCGGGCCGCGGCCTTTTTCCAGGCGGGCTTCGACAACCACGCCCTGACCGCGAATCGATGGGTCGGCTTTCAGGTCGAGCATCTCGGCCTGAAGGACAATCATGTCAAGAAGCTTGTCAATATTGGTGCCGGCCTTGGCCGAGACTTCCACCATGATCGTTTTCCCGCCCCAGGCTTCGTCCAACAGATTGTGCTGGGCTAGCTGGGTGCGCACCGAATCGGGATTGGCGTTGGGCTTGTCGATTTTGTTGATGGCGACGATAATCGGCACCCCGGCCGCCCGGGCATGGTCGATAGCCTCGACCGTTTGCGGCATGACGGCTTCGTCAGCGGCCACCACCAGAACGACAATATCGGTCAGCTGGGTGCCACGGGCGCGCATGGCGGTGAACGCCTCGTGACCCGGCGTGTCCAGAAAGACGATACGATTGTTTTCGTGGATGACTTCGTAGGCGCCGATATGCTGGGTAATGGCGCCGGCCTCGCCGGCCGCAACGTTTGTTTTTCTGATATAGTCCAGAAGAGAGGTTTTACCGTGATCCACATGACCCATCACGGTCACCACCGGAGCGCGGGTCTCCATCGTTTCCTCGTGCTCCTCCTCCCTTACAGAATCGCCGATTTCCTCGATCTCTCTAGTTTCAAAACCGAATTCGCTGGCGACCATCTCGATCGTGTCCATATCGAGACGCTGGTTGATGGTAGCCATCATACCCAGCTCAAGCAGTTTGGTAATTATTTCGACCGGTTTGATGTCCATGAGTTTAGCCAGCTCGGCCACGGAAATATATTCGCTTACTTCGATTACGTTCGACGGTAAGGCGCTGTCGATCAGCTCGTCATCAGCGAAATGTTTGTATTTCTTTTTGGTCTTCCCGATAGATAAGTTGGCCATGGTAGCCTTGAAACTCTTCGCGACCTCATCCTGATTTATCTCTCTGCGGCCTTTTTTCTTGCGGCGTTCTTTTTTCTTTTTCTTTTTTTCGATTTTACGCATCAGCCCGGCAACCGGGGTGTTGGAATTAGAGACCTTGATACCGCCAATACTGGTAGATTTACCGAGCGGGGCGGGAGCGGAAACTTTGGCCCGGGCTTCCTTGGCCTGGGTTTTCTGCTCCATCTCTTTTTTGGCTTCCTGTTTCTCACGCGTAAATTTCTGACTAACGGCCTTCGTCATTTCGGGAGTTGAGACCGACATATGGGACTTGGGTTCGAAACCCAGTTCATTCAGAATCTTCAACATCGCGTTCGAAGATATATTATATTCCTTGGCTAATTCGTATATCCTTTTCGTCTTACCTGTCATCTGCTCTCACCTCCTGAATGTCTATTACCGGCAATAGATATTCCTGAATAATCGAGGGTTATTCCTCTTTTTCGTCCTCGTCGCTCTCGTCGATGTCTTCGTCGAAATCCATATCATCGTCGACATCGGGAGCGGTGGCGTCCGGAATATCGTCAGCTTCGGTGACGTACTCGTGGTCATCATCGTGAAAGACATCGCTGACTTCGAGTTTTTCTTCCGCGGCGTTTTTACCGCTGTCGGCTTGCCGGGTGGCTTCTTTGAGGCGCTGCTCGTCCTCAAGCTGCGCGACAAATTCTTTGGCGCGATTGATAAGCGTTTCGGCCGTCTTTTGTCCGAAACCCTCGATTCTGGTAAGGGTCTCAACCGAAGTCTGAGCCAATCTTTGAATCGAACTGATATCGGCTTCGAGCAGGCGGTCCCTGATTTTCTCCCCGACCCCCTCGAGCTGCCCGACCGGAACCAGCATCTCCGCTTCACGGCGACGGGTTTCGTTGTAGTCGGTCTCGGAGAGGATATTGACTTTCCACCCGGTCAATTTCGAGGCCAGCCGGGCGTTCTGGCCGTTGCGGCCGATCGCCAGCGACAGCTTCTCGTCCTCAACCACCACTGTCATTTTCTTTTCCAACTCGAACATATCAATAGCGATAACCTTTGCCGGAGCCAGGGCTCTGGTTACGAAAACCTCGCTGTTGGAAGAATAAGGAACGATATCGATCCGTTCGTTGTTGAGCTCACGGACGATAGTCTGTACCCGCACGCCCTTGATACCGACACAGGCACCGACCGGGTCAATGCGTTCGTCGGAGGAATACACCGCCACTTTGGCTCTTTCTCCGGGTTCCCGGGCGATCGCTTTGATTTCGATCACCTTCTCGTAAATCTCGGGTACCTCAAGGGCGAACAAGTTGCGCAGGAACTCGTCGTTGACCCGCGAGAGAATAATCTGCGGGCCGCGCGGGGAGTTTTGAACGTCGAGAATAAGTGCCCGGATACGGTCACCCTGACGGAATTTTTCGTTGGGAATCTGTTCCTTGACCGGCAGAATCCCTTCGCCGCGGCCGAGATTGATAATCACGTTACCCTTGTCAATCTGCTGCACCACCCCGGAAATGAGAGTGTTGACCTTGTCGATATATTCCATATAAATCCGCTCGTGTTCGACATCGCGGATTTTCTGAATTAAAATCTGCTTGGCCGAAGCGATGGCATTGCGCCCGAACTCGGTTTCATAATCCATGTAAATATCGATTTCGTCGCCCAGCTCAGCTTCCGGGTCTATCTCCTTGGCGTCTTCGAGTGAAATTTCTATCGTCGCGTCCTTGACCTTGTCCACTACTTTCTTGACCGCAATCATGAACAGTTCGTTGGCTTTGCGGTCGAACTTGAAAGAGATATTGTCCGTGTAGGCGTATTTTTTCTTGGCCGCCGCCAGGAGGCTGGTTTCCAGGGTTTCCACCACCGCGTCGAAGTCAATATTCTTTTCCCTGGCGATCAGGGTCATGGCCTCCAACATATCAAACGCCATATTAACATCTCCCCTTAGTAAATAATTTTAGCCTTTTCGATTTCATCCAGCTCCACCTCAAAAGTGCTGTTCTCATCTTTAAGTTCCACTGATTTGTCCGTGGCCGATACAATTTCGGCCGTTATGTTTTTACGTTTCGTATCGACAAAGTGAACGCGTACTTTTTCGCCAACCCGGTAACGGAAATCACGGCCCGTCTTAAGCGGCCGGTCAAGACCGGGGGAGGATATCTCCAGGGTATAGCCTTTTTCGAAGAGGTCGGTTTCGTCGATGATATCGCCGACCAGTCGGGACAGACGGGCACATTCGTCAAGATCCACTCCGCCGGCTGAATATACGAAAACTTTCAGGGTGACGCTACTTTTATATCGCGCCAGAACGACATCGGCCAGTTCACATCCCTGTTCGACCAGCGGTTTCTCAATAAGCTCTATAACCTGTTCTTTCACTTTATCGTTCATTTTTTTATCATCCAGGATAAAAATAAGTGGGCCTATACCGCCCACTTCAACCTTCCATTATAATAGTTTAACTATATGAACGCAATAAAATTATAACTAATTCAGGCGCTCAGCCAACTTTTTGACGGCTGGAATAACCGCCGCCAGAGGTACCAGTTCGAAATCCTTCTCGGCACGGGCCTTCAATTCTATCTTACCGTCCTTTAAAGACTTATCCCCTATGGTGATGCGGATAGGTATCCCCACCAGGTCGGCGTCGTTAAATTTCACTCCCGCCCGCTCTGGACGGTCGTCGTAGAGAACCTCGATGCCGGCCCGGGTCAGCTCTTCGTATATTTTTTCAGCGGCGGCTACCTGAGCTTCGCTTTCCATGCTGATCGGAATCAATTCGACCAGGTACGGGGCGATGGCTTTGGGCCAGATAATGCCTTTATCATCGAAATATCGCTCCAGAGCGGCCTGCGGCGTGCGGGTAATGCCGATTCCGTAGGAACCCATGATACACGGTTTCTCGTTTCCTTCGGCGTCAAGGAATTTGGCTCCGAGCGTTTCGGAATATTTTGTGCCCAGCATGAAGGTATTACCGACCTCGATTCCATCGCGGGTGATAAGCCTGCTGCCGCATCGCGGACAGATATCCCCCTCTCGGGCCTGCGACAGGTCAATTATTTTGGTCGCCTTAAAATCACGGTTGATATTGACATTTTTAATGTGTTTTTCGTTTTCGTTGGCGCCAACGATGAAATTCTTCAACGCGGCCACGAGCGGGTCAACGATAATCGGAATATTCTTATCGAGTCCCACCGGCCCGGCGAACCCGACCGGCGCTCCGGTATGTCTGGCAACCTGTTCCGGATTGGCCATTTCCAGTTCGTTGGCTTTAATAGCGTTCTTGAGTTTGATTTCATTAAGGTCGCGGTCGCCACGCACAAGAGCGGCTACCGGTTTATCGTCGGCCATGTAAATGAGCGTTTTGACCAGGCGGGTACTGTCAACCTTAAGAAAAGCCGTAACTTCCTCGATAGTCGCCGCGCCGGGCGTGTCAATCGGCTCCATGGTGAGGGTTTCTTTATCGATTGATAGTCTGGTCGGGTCCTTGAACTCGGCTTTTTCGACGTTGGCAGCGTAATCGCATGCCTCGCAGGAGACAATTACCTCCTCGCCGGCGTCAGTTTCGACCAGCATCATGAACTCATGGGCGGCCTTACCCCCCATCACGCCGGTATCTGACTCAACTTTGACAACATCCAGCCCGGCCCGTTTGAACACGGCGAAATAGGCATCCACCATTCCCTGGTAGGTTTTCGCGAACGATTCTTCGTCGGCATCGAATGTATAGGCATCCTTCATAATAAACTCACGACCCCGCATCAGGCCGAACCGGGGGCGGATTTCGTCGCGGAACTTGACCTGAATCTGGTAGAGGTTCAAGGGCAGTTGCTTGTAACTTTTCAGCTCGCCGGCGACCAGGTCGGTAACGGTTTCCTCGTGGGTGCCGCAAAGAACCATTTCATGAAGGTGCCGGTCTTTGAGACGCATCTGTTCTTTGCCGACCGTGTCGTAGCGGCCGGATTTTTGCCAGAGTTCGGCCGGGCAAAGCACCGACATGGTGATTTCGAGCGCTCCGGTGCGGTTCATTTCCTCGCGGACGATTTGAGCGAATTTATCGATAACCCGTTGCATCAGAGGCAGATATATGTAGATTCCGGAACCCAGCTTACGGATGTAGCCCGCCCGAAGCAACAGTTGATGGGAAATCAGTTCAGCGTCGGACTGTTGTTGTCTGAGAGTCGGTATATATGTTCGCGACCAGCGCATAAGTTTTTTCCTTTAATCTCAACAAGTTAACATTTCAAAAAACAGATAATTAATCATAATAGTCAAAAGCTTTATGAAAGCAATCTAAAAATGAGATTCAGTAAAACTGCTAGATTTTGTTAATTTAATATTGCCAGACGGGTCTTTTTGGCATTATTTAGGGATTGCGATAAGATTGAGCTTTGCCCCCGTGGTGTAACGGATAACACGTTAGCCTCCGGAGCTAAAAATTTGGGTTCGATTCCCGACGGGGGTATATTTTAATTAAATTTATCCAAAGTTTCATAAAATATAAAATATACTGATATGAGATGACAGTAAGGTGAATTATATTATATAATAGTACATATAATACATAAATTTTACGGGGGATTTAATAG
>JBMOKZ010000355.1:0-7408 GCA_049324195.1 Candidatus Zixiibacteriota bacterium
TCTGGCTCTGGTGAGTACGGTCACCGGTGAGAATCTCTGGGAAGGCCCCGTGGAAAATACTTTTGACGACCAGTCCAAAAAACCCGGTCTCAATACCTCGAAAAGAAAACAGGAGGTAGCGGTCGCGTCTTTGTAAGTAACGGTCAACAAACTCGTCCGGGAGCTGTCACAGGCCGAACTGGCCACAAGCGAAAAAAATTAAAGAATTCGAGAAAAAATGCAAACTTTTCGTCGTGCAGTCAGCCTGATAGATAAACATTAAAGAATAAATAAACAAAGGAGAGAGAAAATGAGAAAATTAAGTAACCAACCGATTTCGGTACTTCTGGTACTGACCGTGTTCGCGTTCACGATGTTTTTAACCCCGGCGGAAACAAGAGCGGCGTATCACGACCATTCCGACGAGTTGCCGGGTATGGACGGTTCTGAATTTACACCCTATTTAATTGTGGGCGGACTGCTTGTCGGCGGTTTGTTGATTTATAAACTGGCCAAGCACTCAAGCGACAAGAGCGCCAAACAGCCGGACGTGGTCGAGGAACCCAAGGCTGACCAGGAAGAAGATGACGCCGAAAAAGCGGATTCGACCGAAACAACCGAACCGTCCGAAAACCTGTCGCTGATCGATTACGGCGACCTGTCGAAGACCCGGCTCAATATGTATTTCGATGTTGACCCGCAAGGTTCCAGTGTCTCCGAAAGCTCTGCTCTTGATTTTTCAAACATGACCGTAAAGGTCGGGTTTAGGGTGAGTTTCTGATAGTTCTATATGGGGGAGGGTCTTTTACACCCCGACGCGGTGATGTATTAGACATCGGGTCGGGGTATTTTTTACACGATGCGTTATGTAACAATCGGTGACCGGTCTTGTCGGATTTCCGGGTACAAAAAGTCTAAAAAATTTTACAAACGTTTTTGTGCAAAGCCGGCCTAATAGATAAACACGGTAAACAAAAGAAACAAAAATCGGGAGGTTTTTATGGTTCACTTATCAAAATTCAGCGCGAGATTCTTGACAATTTTGTCTAAGATGTTATTATTAATTAGTTTGTGCCCGTCACGGGCCGGCATCACGCGTTTGCATCGGTATGGTCAAATCAACAAGAGAGGAGGGAGGAATATGTCATCCCCGAAAAACCAAAAGTTATGTGTAAATATGCTGATGACCGTCTTTATAATGACGGTCTGTTTTGTTATGGGCTCGTACAGCGCCCACGCCAGCGACACGCTGTGGATCCAGGACTGGGAAGGTTCATGGACTGACGATTGGCATGTTGATTATGGTACATGGGAAGTAGGGGTTCCCACTAGTGGTCCAAATGCGGCCCATGATACTGCATCAGGGGGAACAAAATGTGCTGCCACTGTTTTAGGGGGGAACTATACCGAAGGTCAAAATACACGGTTAATCCTCCATGCTCCGTTTGTGGTGCCGGGTATGGAAGATAATCCTCGGCTTCGATTCTGGCATTGGTTTAGTTTTAACAGCAACGATGCCGGATATGTCCAAATACGAATTGTTGACAGCACAACCTGGGTGACTTTGCCGTCGGGTACCTTTGGTGCCGGTTCAGCCGGTTACAACAGTAATTCCCGGTGGACCAGGGGTTGGTTCGACTTGTCGGCGTATGCTGGAGAGGAGGTAGAGATATGTTTTTACTTCACTTCCTCGGTAGACGGTTGGGGCGATTCATATGTCAGCAGCGGTTGGTACATCGACGAGATCACGTTAGAGACCGGAGAGAGAGTATTTGTCGATCCTGAGGATTGGGAATCCGGGATAGGCGATTGGTATGCTGATTTTGGAATCTGGGAGGTTGGGACACCAACATCCGGTCCGTCCGGTGCTTATGAGGGTACTAATTGCACGGGTACGATACTGACCGGGAACTATGTTGACGGTCCGGATAGTCGTTTAATCAGTCCGCCGTTTGTGGTGCCGGGTATGGAAGATAATCCTCGGCTTCGATTCTGGCATTGGTTTAGTTTTAACAGCAACGATGCCGGATATGTCCAAATACGAATTGTTGACAGCACAACCTGGGTGACTTTGCCGTCGGGTACCTTTGGTGCCGGTTCAGCCGGTTACAACAGTAATTCCCGGTGGACCAGGGGTTGGTTCGACTTGTCGGCGTATGCTGGAGAGGAGGTAGAGATATGTTTTTACTTCACTTCCTCGGTAGACGGTTGGGGCGATTCATATGTCAGCAGCGGTTGGTACATCGACGAGATCACGTTAGAGACCGGAGAGAGAGTATTTGTCGATCCTGAGGATTGGGAATCCGGGATAGGCGATTGGTATGCTGATTTTGGAATCTGGGAGGTTGGGACACCAACATCCGGTCCGTCCGGTGCTTATGAGGGTACTAATTGCACGGGTACGATACTGACCGGGAACTATGTTGACGGTCCGGATAGTCGTTTAATCAGTCCGCCGTTTGTGGTGCCGGGTATGGAAGATAATCCTCGGCTTCGATTCTGGCATTGGTTTAGTTTTAACAGCAACGATGCCGGATATGTCCAAATACGGGTAGTAGGCAACACGACCTGGACAACTTTGTCATCAGGAACTTTCACCGGAAACAGCAGTAGTGCATGGACATATACTTATTTTCCGCTTAACGACTACGCTGACAGTACTGTGGAAATATGTTTTCGATTTACCTCTTCGGTGGACGGTTGGGGAGACTCATATGTCAGCAGCGGTTGGTATATTGACTCGTTAGTAGTGGAACCCATTATACAGCAGGGACCTCAAATAGATTGCCCGATTTCGACATTATATGTAACTACCTGTGAACTTGGGCAAGTCTGTGTACCTTTATTGGTGCACAATACACAAGATGTTGCAGAGGCAAACAACCATGCTATTTGGACCGATAATGAACTCTGTTTCGATACGAATACAGAAGGTCCCCACACCTTCACAGTAATCGCGACCAACGATTACGGCGCGGATACCTGTGAGGTTACTGTCAACGTCACGCAGGAAATCGAACTGTCGGTTGACAGGACCAACCTGACTTTCAACATGAAAGAAGGGGGACCACTGCCCGACCCGAAAACGATTTATATCGACAGCCCGTGCGACTCCGGAACGCTCGACTGGGACGTCTATATCTTCAACGCCGGGAACTGGCTCTCGGTCGATAAAACCTCGGGTACCAACCCCGACAGCGTCGTGGTTTCGGTAACCAGCAACGGTCTCTCGGAAGGCATTCATACCGGTCTTTTAAAATTCATCGACCCCACCGCGTCGAACTCGCCGATTTTCGTCAATGTCTCGCTCTTTGTCGAGAGCGGCGTCGATGTCGGCGATTATTACGCCGAGAAGGGTGAGTCGTTCAAGGTGCCGGTCAATCTCTATACGCTCGATTCCCTGCAGGCGTTCACGATTCCGCTGAAGAACGGCACCCTCCAGCCCGATAAGGTAACGCTCGACTCGATTGTGGTCGACAGCGCCTTTCGCGACCTTGTTGATGATTCGCTCGATATCATTATCGACACCGCTACCCAGACCGGGACCATCTGCCTGCGGCCGATGCAACCGCCGCTTCCGCCTGACACTATCAACGCCTACAAAGTCGCGGATATGTACTACAGTGTCGCTCCGGACGCCGACGATGAAACGTTTAATATCGACACCACGACCGTTACGGTCGGCGCCGAAACCTTCAGCTATCAGTTCGTCAAGAGCTCCGGTGAATCCGTAATACCGGCGTTCAACAAAGGTACCGTGTATATCGGTCAGCTGGATACGATGACGATTGCCGATGTTACCAGCCCCGAGAACGAACCGGTCGGGGTGCCGGTTACGACCACGGGTATCGAAAATATCGCCGGCGTGCAGCTTCGTATAGGTTATGACACCCTGCTGGTGGAAACCTACGGCGATATGGTGACCTCGAAATATTTCACCCCGACCAAGAACGACACCGCCGGCGTGGTCTATCTGACTTGGGCGAACCAGGCCAGCCCGTTCGATGTCCCCGCCGGCGACACGCTGATGACGCTCTGGTTTAAAGCGGTCGGCGATTCCGGCGAGGTAGCTTCGCTTGAGTTCCTTTCCGGCAGCAAGCTGTTCGACAATCTCGGAAACGAAATTAACAATATCGTGCTTGTGGACGGAAGTATCAGCCTGATTCAGCCGGCGTTCGATATCTCCGGCAATATCATGCTCTGTCGCGACATGACGAAGAAAATCGACAAGGTTGAAATTGCCCTGACCGGTGCGGAAAATCATACGGACACGACCGAGCTCAACGGCCGGTTCTATTTCGAGGACCTGGCCAACGGCAGTTTCGCGGTCACCCCGACCCGCGAAGCCGACGAGAACGACGAGAGTTTCGATGTCGGCGACGTGGTCGTGGTACAGCGTTACCTGGCCGATCTCGAGGAATTCTCGGTGTGCCAGAAGATGGCGGCCGACGTGAACGAGGATTGTGTCCTGTCCATCTCCGATGTCGTCAAGATGCTTCGCGCTCTGGCGGTTATCGAACCCCTGCCCAGCGGTAACTGGAAATTCGTCGATTCGGCTTTTACGCTCGATGAATGGACTTGGTGCGCGGCACCTGACCATAAGGATATCGCCTATAGCGGGGCGGCAATTACCGACGCCAGTTTCCTCGGATTCCGGATGGGCGATGTTACCGGCGACTGGGGAAGCGTTCAGTCGTTGCCGTTCGCCAAAGGGGTTACGGACGTCAATGCCGAGGTTGTGTTCGCGCTTGCTGAGCCGGCTGTGGCTGACGACGGACTGGTGAGTGTACCCATGTTACTTTCTGCCTCCAGCCCGGTTGCGGGGATGGCTTTGTGTCTTGAATACGATTACGAAAATCTTGAATTCGTCGGCGCGGAATCCCCGGCTCTCAAGGGCGTCGTGACTAATGAATATGAAAACGTGATCTATATAGTATGGGCCGATGCTCTCGAACCGGTCAGCGGCGAGCAGTTAGCGGCGGATTTGAAATTCCGGCTGAAAGACAGAGCGGAGACCGTAGTGTCGCCGACCTTCGTCGATATCAAGGCTGTTGACGACAAAGGCCGACCGATGCTCAGCCGTGGCTCCGATGCTGGCGATAACGGCGGATTGAACGTCATCGTCCCCGAAACTTTCGACCTGCACCAGAACTATCCCAACCCGTTCAACCCGAGTACGACGATTGAGCTGGCTCTGCCGTTCGGCAGCGAGTACAAACTTACGATTTACAACATCACCGGTCAGGTTGTGCGCGAGTTTACCGGCAACGGCGGACCGGGCACGGTCGAAATCGTCTGGGACGGCCGCGTCACCAGCGATGAAATGGCCGCCTCCGGGGTGTATCTCTATCGGGTCCAGGCCGGAAGTTTCACTAAGACCCGGAAGATGCTTCTTTTGAAGTAAGAAAACCCCGGGTGTGAAATGAAAACGATGAAATTGAAATCAACGATAAAGGAGAACCCGGTTCACCCCGGGTTCTTCCTGCATAAAAATAAATTATCCGAACCTCCGGGAGGTCTTATGTTAAGGTTATTGACAATATTGTTTATGGTTATGGCTCTGTTTACGGCTTGCAGCAGTGATGATGACGGACCGGAGGTGTTGGACCCTTCGGTTTCTATTTCCGAAGACACCCTCGATTTTGGCACTACCGATACTTTGATGACGTTCAATATTACCAACACCGGCGAGGGTGAACTGACCTGGAGTGTCGGCGCCGATTCGTTGTGGGTGGAACTTGACCCGGTCTCGGGCGCTGTGACTACCGAAACCGATGTCATCACGGTGACGGTTGACCGCACCGGTAAGCCGGCTGGTGATTACACGAGTATCATAACCGCAACCACTAACGCCGGGACGGGAACTATTGCCGTCCGCATGACGGTTGTCGAGGATGTTGAGCTGGTTCTGCCCAACGTGGGGTTTGAAGATCCTGCGGTGGTCGATGTTCAGCTCACCGTGGCCAATCTGACCGGGGTTGCCGGGGTGGAGCTACATATTGCCTATGATACGCTCGAGATAACCTATGATACGGTCCTGTCCGATTTCCTGACCTCGCCGACCATCAACGCCTCGGACGGTGTCGTGCATATCATCTGGGCCGATATCGGCAATCCGCTGACGCTGGACGACGGCGACACGCTGGTGACATTGCGTTTTACCGATCTCGTGACCGAGAGCGATCTGACCTTTTTGGGAACCTGCGAGATAGTCGATATCGAGGGCGAACCCCTGCCGGTGTCGTTCACCGACGGCCATATTTACTACATGACCTTTGCCAGGTAGAGAGGGTTGATAACGATGCTTAGGTATGGGTGTACGCTTGTTTTTACTGGGTTGTTGCTTGCGTCTGTCACTAAAGCAGGTAACGAACACGGAGCTGACGCCCAATCGACAAAAGAACAACCGACAGCTCAGAAAGTGAACAGGTTTCTCACTTCCGACGGGCGGTTCGATATCGAGGCGGTGAGGCGTTCGGACTACCAGGGTGTGCTGGATATCGAGGGTCTCGATATCGCGCTCGACCCCGTCACCGCCGAACCGGTCGTGCGCCAGAGCGCTCTGCTTTCCCCTTCCGACCACCCCGACGATATCTACTGGGACAACAGCCTGTCGTCGTCGATATCAGGTGTAAATGGAGAAATAAATGCGATGACGGTGTACGACGGTAAACTGGTAGTTGGGGGTAGGTTTTCCGTAGCCAGCGATGTTATTGCAAATAATATTGCCGCCTGGGATGGTATAGAATGGTCGCCGTTGGGAAGCGGGGTTAATGATTGGGTTTATTCTCTAACTGTTTATAACGATAAACTTATTGCCGGAGGGAGGTTTTCTTTAGCGGGTGATGAAGAGGCTCTTCACATTTCCTCCTGGAATGGAATTAACTGGTCATCACTTGGTGCAGGCTTGAATAATTATGTTTTTGCTCTGACTGTTCATGAGAATAAGCTTGTTGCTGCTGGTAAATTTACTATGTCGGGGAGCAGTAGTGTTAGTGGAATTGCGTCTTGGAATGACACAACCTGGTTACCGCTTAGTTCGGGTGTGAATGGAGTTTTTCCATATGTGCATGCTCTCCAAATATATGATAACAAACTTTTTGTAGGTGGGTATTTTACTTCAGCAGGGGGCGTTGAAGCCAACAGAATTGCTTCCTGGGATGGCAGTAGTTGGTCACCAGTGGGAGTAGGTATGAGCAGTGGTGTTAGAGCTCTTACTGTTTATAATAACTTGTTGATAGCCGCTGGAGTGTTTGATTCGGCGGGAGGTATTGAAGCTAATCGGATCTCCGCTTGGGATGGAGGTGAATGGTTCCCGTTAAATACAGGAATTAATACCGGTGTCTATGCACTTGCAATATTTAATGACTATTTAATTGCGGGAGGAGAGTTTAGTACCGCAGATGGGGATTCTACTAGTAGAATAGCT
>JBMOKZ010000356.1:0-7407 GCA_049324195.1 Candidatus Zixiibacteriota bacterium
CTTAAACTTCAGCGGGCGGTTAACGAGCTGAAAATCCTCAATGAAATCAGTACCGCCATCAGCGCTACTTTGGGCGTTGAAGAAATTACCCACCTGATCGTACAGAAATGCATGAAACATCTCGAAGCCGAACAGGGCGCCCTGTGGCTTCTCGACCAAGAGAACCAGGGTATGGCGCGGACCTTCATACGCGTTATGGACCGGGAATTTGACGGCCTTCCCTTCAAAATCGGGGTCAGCCTGGCCGGGTGGGTAACCAAACACCGGCAACCGCTGATTATCGATGATTTCACGAGCAATAAAACCTTTACCGGGTTGGCTGAAGAATATCGAAGTATCCGCGGTTTGATTGCTGTCCCCCTCACCATAAAAAACCGCATTATCGGTATTTTGTGCCTGTTCAACAAAAAAGGAAACGGCTGTTTTACAGTCGATGACGCGCGGCTTTTGTCGATTGTCGCCATCCAGTCAGCCCAGACGATCGAGAATGCCCGACTCTACGAAGAAGAGTTCAAACTGCGAGAGCTCGAAAACGACCTCAAGGTCGCCCGGCATATTCAGAAAACCCTTTTACCGAATAAGGAGCCGAATCTCGAAAAATACGACATTGCCGGCCTATCGGTTCCGGCCCGGATGGTGGGCGGGGACTATTACGACTATATCGAAATCAACGACCGGCAGATGGGCCTGACGATCGCCGATGTCTCCGGCAAAGGTACCGCCGCCGCCCTGTTGATGGCCAGTCTGCAAACCTGCATCAGGGGTCAGACCGGTCTCAATCAATCCGCTCGGGAAACCATCGCCAAAGTCAACCAGATGTCGTTCAAATTCCTTGAAACCGGACGCTTTGTTACTCTTATTTACGGCTTGCTCGATATGAATCGGGCAGTCCTGACGTATATCAACGCCGGCCATAATTATCCCATACTGGTCAAGGAAAACGGTGATGTCTCCCTGATTGAGGGCAGCGATTTGATTCTCGGGATTGACCCGCTGGCTGTCTTCGAGGAAAAAGTAATCAACATAAATCCCGGTGACGTAATTTTACTATATACCGACGGGGTCACGGAAGCGACCGACGCCCGGGGGGTGATGTACGGCGAGAGGCGACTGTCCGAATTATTGAGCGCTTGTCGCCATGCCTCGGCTTTCGATATCTCTCAAAAAATTCTCAACGAAGTCCAGACCTATCAGGGTATGACCGGCCAGACCGACGATATCACCCTGATTGTAATCAAACATACCGGTTAACATAAAAATGAAGCGGTAATTTAACGAGATAACAAAACCATGTTGACGCCCGGCTCCGAATTCGAACACTACCAGATTCTGGAACTTATCGGTCAAGGCGGTATGGGCGTGGTTTACAAAGCTCTTGATACCCGCCTCGACCGTACTGTCGCTCTCAAACTGATAACTTCCCAGCTGGCGTCACGGCCGGAATATCGTCAGAAACTCGCCGACGAAGCCCGGCTCGCCGCTAAAATCGATTCCCCCCACGTGGTAAAAATTTGGGAATTCGCCGAGCATGATAACCGGCCTTTCATCTCGTACGAGTACGTCCCCGGCGAAGATTTGCGAACGGTCTTAGATACCCTCACTTACGACCAGAAACTGCGCATTTCCCGGCAGATCGCCGAGGGTCTGCGGGCCGCCCATGAGCTGGGTGTCATCCACCGTGACCTCAAACCCGAAAACATTAAGATTACCGGCGACGATGAAATAAAAATTCTGGACTTCGGTCTGGCCAAAACCTCCGCGCCCGACACGGTCGATATCGAGGGACAAATTGAGGGTACCCTTTCTTACATGTCCCCGGAACAGGTTTCCGGTATCGAGCAAACCTTCGCTGCCGATATGTTCAGCCTTGGGGTTGTCCTTTACGAAATGTTTACCGGAACGAGACCATTTGAAGGCGAGTATGCCGCCAGCATAATTTATTCCATCCTGCATGAGGAACCCAAAGCCCCCCGGGAACTTGACCCGGACCTGCCCAAATGGCTCGATTATATCGTCACCCGTTTGCTGGCTAAAAACCCCCAGGACCGGTTTCACAGCATGCGGAAAGTATGTGACTTCCTTAACGCCACCGACCCGGACAAGATTACCGAAACCGTCAGTAAGCCTGTACCGGGTCGGCGCAGGACCGTCTTTGTCATCGACATTAAAAATCTATCGGGCGACGAAACCTGGAATTATTTCTGTGAGGGCTTTACCGACGACCTCACCCGGGAGATAAGGCGGAGAACCGATTTGGTGGTCACTTCCGGGGAAGCCGCTCCCCAGCGACTCGATATCGGCGAAACCTTTAACCGCACCCGCGCCGATTTTATCATCACCGGCACCCTCATGAAATGGGAAGATCGCATCAAACTCAGCCTGAGCATCTATGGCGACAGCGGCGACACCCTGGTTTACGGCAATCAGTTTGAGGGCGAGTCGAAACAGATTTTCGCTTTATTGGCCGATTCGGCCCGGGGGGCGGCTGAAGCTCTGGCTGATGCTTCCGGCTCGAACGTAACCACGATCGAGGATTATCTCTCAACTGACATCTCCGCCTATGATTTTTATCTCAAAGGCCGTAACTATTACCACACCAGCAAGGAGGAGGAGCTTAATTTCGCGGTGTGCATGTTTACCCGAGCCCTGGAACAGGACCCCGCCTTCGCTCTGGCGCACACCGGACTGGCCGATGTCTATGCCTTTCAATACAATGCCTACTATGACCGGAGACCGGAACGACTGGAAATGGCCATGGCGGAAGCCCAGCAAGCCCTCCGGCTCAATCCGCACCTGCCCGAAGCCCACCGCTCGCTCGGGCGCTGTTATATGTTCGCCGGGGATTACGAAAAAGCCGAAAAAGCTTTTCTCGAATGTGTGGAAATCGAACCCAAATACGCCGTAGGCTACCGAACTCTGGCTTGGTTAAAACTGATGCTGGGTGAACTTACCCGCTCCCTGATGTGGGCCAAGAAAGCCCTGAGCCTCGCCCCTACCGACCTGGAAACTCTGCTTTTGATCAGTCTGATATATCTGGACCAGCGTAAATTTACTCTGGCGATGGCCACTCTCCAGCGGGCGCTGGAAATCGGCCCGGATTACGGCCGGGCGTATTACAATCTCGGTACCGTTTACAGCAAACTCGGCGTCTTCGACCAGGCCCTGGACAATTTCCTGCAGGCCATCAAACATCAGGGCGACCCCAACAGCATAATCGACGCTGGTTATATCTATCTGATTAACGGCGACTATGAAAAGGCAGCGGAGAAATTTGAGGCTTCCATCATTGCCGATTATCTTCCTTTTCTGGCCATCTATTACCTGGGGTTGATTGCTTCCATTCGCGGCAATCACACCCTGGCCCATAAATATTATCAGGATGCCCTGGATTCGATTGATCGTTATCAGCAAAACGACCCCGATAACGCTCACCTGCTGAGCTATGAGGCGCTCACTCTGGCCGCCTTGAACCGGAAAGAAGACAGCCTCAAAATGCTTGACCGTTTCCTGTCCCGATGCGGCGAATGCGGCGATATCATGTTTACCGCTGCCCGGACATTTGCTCTTTTAGGCGATACCGGCAAAGCCGCCCAGCTGGCGCTCGCCGCGCTCGATAAGGTCGCCGGCCCGACTCTCAAAGAACTGAAGGTTGACCCTCATTTTAAAAATACGGCTTTTTGATTCTTTCATATATTGTCCTGACTCTCAACAACTAACTGCTTTTAAAAAAAGCGTAAATTCCCTTGTTTTTTCAGGGGATTTTGATATCTTTAAAATACATCAATGAGCATACCCTTTATTTCCCGGATTGATGTTAATCGGTAAAAAAAATTCAACGGATAACTGTTTCACTACTCAACTGTAGAAACAGCCCGAAAAATATATAGCTCGTCTTTCAATAACATTCCTTGCGAAGGAGAGATATTATGTTTAAACGCTCATTACCGATTATCATAACAATTTTATTATGCTTTATATCAACGGTTCCGGCTCAGGACGGCGGGTATCCCGATACGGTTGATATGGTCATAACCCTGCAGCCGGATTCCACCAACAACCATCTGACCATGCAGGTACAGATCTGGGTTTTCAACGACCATGACACGGTTAATAGCTGCTCGATCGGTTTCGACTGGGATAACCCCAAAGTCCAGATGACCGGAGTTACCCCGACAACCCTTTTCACCAATGGTTTCGACAACTATATCTTTTATGACGCCGGGCAGATTGACACCACCAACGAACGACAGCGCTTCCAATGCGTCGGTATCAGGTTCATGCCCGGAACCTTCATGCCCCCGCTGGCGGAAAGACGTTTGTGGCTGACCTACCATTTCTCCGTCTCCGGCGACTGGACTACCGAAGACGTGGTGCATATCGATACCTTAACGTATAACCAGGGCACCGTCTACAAATTCGTCGGGGCTCCCAACAACGATTATTTTCCCGTCTGGGGCGGGTCAATCGATATCGTCGATTTCGCCGATTACGATTATGACGGCGACACCGACACCCTTGACAATTGTCTCTATACTTATAATCCCGCTCAGGAGAACCATGACGGCGACAACCTGGGCGACAGTTGTGACAATTGCCCGTATGTTTCCAACGATTTACAGGAAGATGCTGACAGCGACGACCGGGGCGATTCCTGCGACAACTGTATTTTCATCGCCAATCCCGAACAGGCGGATTTCGACGCCGACAATCTCGGCGACCCCTGCGATGATTGCACGGATGTCGACGGCGACGGTTACGGTAATTACGGCTTTCCCGCCAATATCTGCGAACTCGACAACTGCCCGACTGTTTACAACCCCGACCAGAATGACGTCGATAATGACGGTATCGGCGATTCCTGCGACAACTGCGTCACCGTCTACAACCCGAACCAGGCCAATTACGACGGCGACACTCTCGGCAACGCCTGCGATAACTGCCCGACCGTGTATAACGATTCGCAAAGCGACGGCGACAGCGACGGTATCGGCGACCTGTGCGACAATTGTCCCGGGAACTATAACCCGTCCCAGGCGGACAACGAGCACGACGGTATCGGCGATATCTGTGACCCGGACGACGACAACGACGGTGTGCCCGACCTCTCGGATAATTGTCCCTTCGTGTATAATCCGGGCCAGAGCGATTTCGACGGCAACGGCATCGGCGACGCCTGCGATATCAATTTCAACGTATCCGACGGACCCCAGGCCACACCCGGTTGTATCCGCTCCCTTGACCTCGATTACGACAACAAAATCGACCTGGCCTTCTCCAATCTGGCCGATACCAGCCTCGGCGTAACCTACGGAAACGGCGACGCCACGTTTGAAATCGTCACGACCTATATCACCGACGGCGCCTCGCCCTTCTCCCTCAATTTCGCTTTCGTCAACAACGACACTTTGGTGGATATCGTCGCGGCCGATGACAAGGACATCTATATCACGCGCAACAATGGTTATCGCTCCTTCTCGGTATCCTCTTTCCCCTACGACGGCGCCGTCCCCAACAGCATAACCTCGGGATTTTTAAACGACGATAAATACATCGATATCGTCGTCACTCCCGACCACGTCTTCCTGGGCAACGGCTCCGGATCTTTCGACCCCGGTTCGGATTTCCCGGTTTCTTTCGTATCCGCCGACGCCGGTGATTTCGACAACGACGGTTACGCTGACATCTTGCTGGCTGTCGACCATGACTACCCTGATCTCGATTCCGTCCAGATATTCCTGAACACCGGCGGCAGCTTGTTCGGCTATGCCTCCGGATTCGAAATCGGCGACCTGGACTGGACCGTAACCATCGTCAACACCCTGGCCGATTTCAATAAAGACGGCAACCTTGATTTTGCTTTTATCGTCCCCAACGCCACCCTGACACCCACCACCAGCGTCGTTTATATCGGCCTCGGTGACGGCGCGGGCGGTATCATCAGCCTCAACTCGATTACCGTTTACGGTACCGCCGAGAACGTTACCACCATCGATGCCGACCAGGATCATAATCTCGATATCGTCGTCGCCAACGCTACCAACTCGACCTTCGAGATTTACCGCGGCGACGGTGCGGGGAATTTCGGGGGAATGGTCGCTATCGACCTCGAAACCGAGGAAATGACCCATCCGTTAACGACACAGGATTTCGACCGCGACGGCAACCCCGACCTCATTTCTGGCGAAACCTACGATTTATACGGCGAGTTTCTGGTCGCCACCAACCGCCTGCCCAACAAACCCGTGTTAAACTACGAGATGGTCATTACCGGTTATTCCAACGTTACCATGGGTATTATCAATCCCGATAACTTTTACGTTTCGCAGTATTATCAAACCGTCGCCGGCGCCGACTATTTGCGCTATGATACGGACCTGGACGGCGCCAACGACGACCGCGTAATCGATTACAACCTGATGTACGGCGAATACACTATCATTATCAAAGCCCGTCCGGAAGCCGACCCCGGCTCGCTGTTCTGCGGCGGTATCCGCATCAACGGCACCCAGTACTGCGTGCTGTTCAACGATTACCAGACCCCGACTTTCAAAAAAAGCGCCGACGGTCTTTCGGACAGCATCGTTTTCTATTACACGGTCGATTCCCTCTCCTCTATCCAGCCCTACAACGGCGAGACCATTACTGATACTCTCCCGACTCTCTCCTGGGCCGGTTTGATTCCCGACGGCGCCTCGCCCGAAAGCTACCACCTGCAGTTGAGCCCCCGTTACTATTTCGAGAATGTCCGGTTTGACGCCATGGACCTCTCGACACCCGCTTACACCGTCCCGGAACCGCTCGGCGTCGACACTGTTTATTACTGGCGGATACGCTGGTACGACAACAGTCAGTGGTCGGACTTCTCGAGAACTTTCGCCGTCTTCGTGGTCGCTGACACCGACCGCGACCAGGACGGGATTCTCAACGATGAGGACAACTGCCCCGACTTCCCCAATCCGGGGCAACATAATCATGACAGCGATAGTCTCGGCGACGCCTGTGACAACTGCGACTGGGTCGCCAACGACAACCAGGCTGACAGCGACGAGGACGGATACGGCGATATCTGCGATAACTGCCCCGGCGATTACAACCCCGACCAGATAAACAATGACGCCGACAGCCTGGGTAACGCCTGCGACAGTGACGACGACAACGATACGGTCGCGGACGCCGCGGACAATTGCCAGTACAAGTATAATCCCGGCCAAAACGATTTCGACAACGACGATATCGGGGACGACTGCGACGAATGCACCGATACTGACGGCGACCTGTACGGTAACCCCGGTTTCGACAACAGCGGCTGCCCTGTCGACAATTGCCCCGATATCTACAATCCCGGCGCGGGTCAGCTCGATACCGACAGCGATGGTACTGGCGACGCCTGTGACGACGACGACGATG
>JBMOKZ010000357.1:0-7357 GCA_049324195.1 Candidatus Zixiibacteriota bacterium
ATTCAATTTTTGCTAACTTAATTATAATACTGAAAGCGACTTACGATGCTCGATAAAATACATAACCTGTATGAAATCCTCTCCACTCCCCTGACCAACTGGGTCCAGATGGAAATCAGCACTTACTGTACGGCCTCGTGTATTTACTGTCCGCATACCATTTACAAGCAAAAATGGCGTGAAGAAAACATGTCTATTGAAACCTTCAAGAAAGTACTGCCGGCACTGTCGCACACCCGGTTGGCTTATTTACAGGGCTGGGGAGAACCGTTTTGCAACCCGCATTTTTTTGAGATGCTGCACCTGGCTAAAAGCCGGGGATGCAGGGTAGGAACCTCGACCAACGGGATGTTGCTCGATAAAAACAAAATCAACCGTTTGCTCGACGAGCGAATTGATATCGTGACTTTTTCTCTCGCCGGAGCCAGCGACTATCATAATCAAGTGCGCTCCGGTACCCGTCTCGCTCAAATCATGGAACATATCGAATATTTAAAGTTCGAAAAAGAAAAGCGCGGTATCAAATACCCCGAGATTCATATCGCTTATCTGCTTTTAAAATCGGGACTGGAAGAGCTGGACAAATTGCCGGCTCTTTTGTCCAAGAAAAATGTCGCGCAGGTAGTGATCAGCACGCTCGATTTCGTACCCTCGCCAGAGCTTACCTGTGAGAAAATCGCGCCCGAGACTGTCGAAGCTTACAATCTCCTCGCTGAACGCCTGAATCTTTTAACGGATGAGCTGGCGCGCGAAAACACGGCCTTGCATTATCACCTGCAACACCCTGATTATCCTTTTACGGAATGCACGGAGAATATTAAGCGGTCGTTTTTCGTGGCGGTTGATGGTGCGGTTTCACCCTGTGTTTTTTTAAACCTGCCTGTTGAAAATACGTTATATGTCGTTTCTGAAAGAGAGAATCCTTACTGCCGGGTGATTTTCGGCAACGTCAACTGTAAGACTCCGGCTAAAATATGGAAGGATAAAAAATACCGTAAATTCCGAGAATCGTTTTTCACCGGCCATATCCCCGAATGTTGCATTTCCTGCCCGAAACGGCATATGAGTTAAATAAAAAAAGTCCGCCTTGATCAAGGCGGACTTAATGTAACGTGGATGAGATTATTACTCTAAAAAAATCAGATTCTGCCGCGGCCCGGGCGGAAATTATCCCTATCATCGTCGTCAGTATCCCATCTATCCCGGAGACGGCTGTTTCTTTGCTGTCTGAACTGTTCGAGTTTCTCTTTCTGGGCGTCAGTTAAAACCGCTTGAATCTGTTTCTGGTGTGAGAATCTCATCTTCTGCATCTCCGCTTCAAGGCCGGCTACTTCGTCGATGGCCGTATTAACTTCCGCCTCGCTGGCGTCATCATTCATAAGCGTCCGAAGTTTCACCCGGGCTTTTTCCAGTTCCGCCCGGTGGTCGATTCTCCCGAGCGCGAAATCGTTCATTAACTTTTTAATCTGGTCAACTTGAGCCTGGGTCAGCTCAAGTTCATCCTTCAGGTTCAGCAGAATTCCGGCTCCCGGTTCACCGCTGCCGCTGTGTCCGAAACCGCGCTGGCCGTGCCTGCCGATACCGTCGCAACCGGGATTCGGCATCCCCTTACCCCCGGGACCCATCATCCGCATCGAACCGTCGCAGTCAAATCGACCGTCTCCGCGCTGGCCCATTCCCATACCCTGCGCCAGAGCCAGCGTCGCCAGAAACATCAGAGCCGCAAATGTGATAATCAATGTCTTTTTCATGATGTCATCTCCTTATTTAATATTGTTTTGCTTTTTTCATGTTTAAGGATTTCTTCCCTTCCTCGATTGGAAGTTTTTCAGGTTCTCTAAAAGTTCAATTTCAAATTTTTCCTGGAATATGAGAAGTTTGCCCAGTTGTTCGACGTTCAGGAACCCCCTGACCTCATCGATAAAACTTTCCATGACCCGGTTGCGCTCCTGTTCCAGCCGCATGATATCGTCAATCGCCTGATTGATTTTCCCGTCATCGATTTTCTCCGCGCTGACCGCCTCGACCAGCGTATCCACCAGGTTCATTTTCTCCCTTTGAAGTTCGAAGGTAGCCCGCCGCATCGACCTGAAGGAAGTCAAAAATTGAAGCTCCTGTTCGTCGCTGAGATCGAGCAGTTCCAGAAGTTTCAGCATCCGCAACTGTTCCAGGTGTTTGCGCTGTTGCTCCTGAGCCTCAAAATAATGTTTCCGAGCCTTACTGAATCGCATCTGATTGTCGGGAGAATTAAAAGAATCCGGTTCATCTACCTGAGCCAGGCAGGGCGGCATCGGACCGTCGAAACATCGGCCGGCTGGTGAAGAATGATACAAGGCATCGTTGTCCTGAGCCGCCAGCGGCACTCCTGTCACGAACACGAATATTATCGGAATAATGATTTTCTTTAACATCAAAGCATATCTCCCACATTAAAATTTTCTTCGAGATAGCGATATTCATCTTCGCTGAGATCGTTCAGAAGTTGACCAGCCGCCTCGTAAGTTCGTCCGGCGGTAAAGTCGTTGATTAGAATATTAAATTCTTCGTCTGATATTTCGTAATAACTCTCGTCAACGGCCGCCGTCATATCGCTCCGACCGGTGTTTAATAATTCCATTTCCAGAGAATTCAGGCGCGGATTGCCTTCGTAAATCGGCAGACTGTTGAAGAAATTACCGAAATACGCTATGCCGACCACGAGCACAACCGAGGCCGCGACACCGACCACGCTGTACCAGGAAAATCTCTGACCAGATACCTTAAGGGGCGTGACGAGCTTTTTTGTAACCTGTCGGGTCAGCAACTCGGCCGTGATATCATCGGGGTAAAAATCGAGGTCGTCGCCCAGAGATGCGGATATCGCGCGTAATTCTTCATATTCCCGGCGACATTCATCACATTCTTCGATATGCCGCTGCAATTCCTCCGGCAGATTGTCACCGCCGAAAGACAACAACAGTTCCTCTTTGAATTTCCGGCAGTTCATTGACCCCATCTTTTTGTCCGCGCGAATTCTTTCAACTTCTTTACGGCTTCGCGGTAATTGGTCTTGACCGTCCCCTCGGCCTTACCCGTGATCCGGGCAATTTCCGCAAAGGGCATATCCTTGTAAAATCTGAGGTCGAACACGATTCGCTGCTGATCAGGAAGGGTCGTCATAAACCGGAGGATATTCTCCCGCAGTTCCTTTTTAACGAGGACGTTTTCGGGATTGTCAGTTTCCGACGCCATTTCCGAAAGATAATCATCAGCCGGAAAACTCGTCCGCTGCCGAGAAGCCAGGTAGTTTAAAGTTTTATTGGTGGCAATCTTGTACAACCAGCTGTTAAAACCCGACTCCCCGCGAAATTCGGAACGATGGTCCCAGGCCGACAGAAATGTTTCCTGGGCCAGATCATAAGCCGCGTCGTGGTTCTGAGTCATGCGATATGTCAGCGCAATAATGGGTTTCATCATTATTCTCACTATTTCCGAAAAAGCGCCGCGGTTGCCCGTCAGAGCTTCTTCCACCAATTCCTGCCATCGTTCCGGGTTTGTGTCCATTTATCTATTTCTATCAGATAGACAGTTTAAAACCAAAAAAGATTAATCAACACTTTTAAGACAATAAAAAAAGCCGGAATGTTCCGGCTTTCTTCATATACGACAATAATTTAATCTCTTCGGCTGCGTTCCAATACCTTAGTGAAATTGGCGAAATCCTCGATAACCTTCCCGGTTCCCCTGACCACGCAGGTCAGAGGGTCATCGGCAATATTCACCGGCAAGTTGGTTTCCTGGCGAAGTCTCTTGTCCAGACCGCGAAGCAAGGCGCCGCCGCCGGTCAGGATTATGCCGCGCTCGAGAATATCCGAAGCCAGTTCGGGCGGGGTGCGCTCCAGCGCCTGTCGGACCGCCTCGACCACTATATCCAGCGTTTCCGAAAGGGCTTCCCGAACCTGCACCGACGATACTTTCAAATTTTTCGGGACACCGGCCACCAGGTCCCGGCCCTTGATTTCCATGGAAAGTTCTTTCTCAAGTGGAAAGGCCGAACCGATTTTTATCTTGATATCCTCGGCGGTGAGTTCACCGATAAGCAGGTTATAATTTTTCTTGAGATAATTAATGATAGCGTTGCTGAATTCGTCCCCGGCGACGCGAATCGAGGTATCGTTGACGATACCGTTGAGGGCGATTACGGCGATTTCCGAGGTACCGCCGCCGATATCGATAATCATGATACCCGATGGCTGGTCGACCGGCAGACCGACCCCGATAGCGGCCGCCATCGGCTCCTGAATCAAGTACACCTCTCGTGCCCCGGCATTTTCAGCGGAGTCGCGCACAGCCCGTTTCTCGACCTCGGTAATCCCCGACGGTACCGAGATAACCACGCGTGGTTTCATCAGGTACTTGTGCTTCACCACACGACGAATAAAATCGGCGATGAGTTTTTCGGACATTTCAAAATCCGCAATGACGCCGTCCTTGAGCGGACGAATCGCCTCGATCCCCCCCGGAGTCCGACCGGTCATCTCTTTAGCGGCGGAACCGATGGCCAGAATTTTTCCGGTGCTCTTTTCAATCGCGACCACCGAGGGCTCGTTGAGGACGATACCCTGGTTGCGTACGTACACCAGGGTGTTAGCTGTACCTAAATCGATACCGATGTCATTTGAGAGAAGGTCGAAAAATCCCAAGTTAAATCCTTTTAACTAATGGCCAATGGTTGTCTTGTAGTAGTTACTTCTTATATCGAAATAACTTAGCATAAGTTTAGCTTTTCCGGTCAGTAAGAGCAATAAAAAAAAAAGCCGATTCTTAAAAACTTGAGTATGACAAAAAAAGTCGCCGGTTTGATACCACTTTTTATTTTATCCAGCCGCGGATTTTACGAGCGGGTAGCTAAAAATATACCGGCCGCCACCACCGAACTGGGTCGACCTCAAATAAAAAAGCAGGGGAGCTATCCCCTGCTTCTTTATAGAAAAGTATCCTTCTTTATTTCTTTTTCTTGGCGTTCTGCTGCGCGTCAACCACAGCAATCGCAATCATATCGACAATTTCATTGATACCGAGCGAACGATGCAGAACATGAACCGGTTTGGAAAGACCCATGAGAATGGGACCAACAGCCGTCATACCGCCCAAACGCTGAGCCAATTTGTAAGCGATGTTGCCGGCATTCAGGTCGGGGAAAATGAAGACGTTGGCTTTTTCTTTCAGCTTCGAGAAGGGGAAGTGTTTGGCCATGTATTCAGGCATCAGGGCCGTATCAGCCTGCATCTCACCCTCGACCACCAGATGCGGCGCTTTCTCTTTCACGATCCTGGTCGCTTCCGCCACCTTGATGGAATCCGGGTAACGGGCGGAGCCGAAATTCGAGAAAGAGAGCATCGCCACCCGCGGTTCAATATTGAACGCCCGGGCAACATTGGCGCTGCTGATGGCGATTTCCGCCAGTTCCTCGGCCGTGGGATTGATATTAACGGTCGTGTCGGCGAAGAAATATACCTCGTCCTTTTGAACCATGGCGAACATGCCCGATACGCGGCTGACGCCCTCACGCAAGCTGATAATTTCCAGGGCCGGCCTGATGGTGGTCGGGTAATCCGACATCACCCCGGAAAGGACGGCGTCGCAGTCACCCATCTCCAGCATCATCAATCCGAAATATGTCCGATCGCGCATGATCCACAACGCCTGGTCAAGGGTAATACCCCGGCGGCAGCGTTTTTCGAAATATTTCTCGGCATAGGCCAGGCGTCTATCTGACATAGCCGGGTCGATAATATCGATTCCGGTCAGGTCGATATCATATTCCTCGGCGGCTCTCTTTACGGAAATTTCGCTTCCGAGCACGGTCGGTCGGGCCAGTTTCTGGCTGGTCACCAGATGAGCGGCTCTCAGAATACGTTCCGAGTTGCCTTCGGGTAAGACCACCCGTTTGGGCGCGTTCTTGGCTTTGTCGGTGATGACGTGCATAATAATCCGGCCTTTACCGATACGGCGGGAAAGGCTGGCGCGGTATTCATCGATGTCAATTACATTCTGAGCCACGCCGGTATCAATCGCCGCCTTGGCGACCGCTGACGCCTCCCATTCCAGAATACGCGGGTCGAAAGGTTTGGGAATGATATAATCCCGACCGAACCGAAAACGGTCCACACCATAAGCGCGGGCAACCTCGTCAGGGACATCCTTTTTGGTCAGATTGGCCAGCGCTTTCACCGCGGCGATTTTCATTTCCTCGTTGATAGCGGTGGCATGAACGTCAAGCGCTCCGCGGAAAATGAACGGGAAACCGAGAACATTATTGACCTGGTTGGGATAATCGGAACGGCCAGTGGCCATTATCAAATCCTTACGTACTTCACAGGCATCATTATAGGTAATTTCCGGGTCGGGATTGGCCATCGCGAAAATAATCGGGTCCTTGGCCATCGACCGGACCATATCTTTGGTAACCGTACCGGCGATAGAGACCCCGACAAAAACGTCAGCCCCCTCCATCGCCTCAGCCAGAGTGTGGCGGTCGGTTTTACGGACGAACTCGGCTTTATATTTGTTGAAGTTGTCTCCCCGGCCCTCATACATAACTCCCTTGGAATCAACCATCAGCAGATTAGCATGATCCACACCAAGCGAGCAATGCAACTTGGCACAGGCAATCCCGGCTGCACCGGCTCCCGAAAAGACCACCTTAACCTTACTGATATCCTTGTTGACCAGTTCGAGAGCGTTCAACAAAGCAGCCCCGGAAATAATTGCGGTACCATGCTGGTCATCGTGGAATACGGGAATCTTCATCGTTTTCTTGAGCGTTTCTTCGATATAAAAGCACTCCGGTCCTTTGATATCCTCGAGATTGATACCGCCAAACGTCGGCTCCAGAAGCTGACAGCATTTAATAACTTCGTCCGGATCAAGGGTGTCGAGTTCAATATCAAACACGTCGATATCGGCAAATCTCTTGAACAGAACGCCTTTACCTTCCATCACCGGTTTACCGGCGGCGGCACCGATATTGCCGAGCCCGAGTACGGCTGTTCCGTTGGAAACGACCGCAACCAGATTCCCCTTGGCGGTATATTCGTAAACTTTGGACGGATCCCGATGGATTTCCAGACAGGGTTCCGCGACACCTGGTGTATATGCTAAGGAAAGATCAAGTTGCGTTGCACAGGGTTTGGTCAAATTGATTTCGACTTTGCCCTTACGGCCTCGACTGTGATAATCGAGCGCTTGTTGTTTGGTAATCATTTTCTCACTCCTAAAGTTCAAATAACCTATTTAGGTTACCTATTAATAAGCGAGATAAACACTTCAAGAAAAGAAAGTCAAGTAATTTAACCAATCTTTTCGACTTATTTTG
>JBMOKZ010000358.1:0-7354 GCA_049324195.1 Candidatus Zixiibacteriota bacterium
CTACCGGGATAAACTCCCGCACCTTCGAGTGTTCACCCCGACCGAGGCGGCCGGCATTGTCGATTATCTCGAACAAAGGCAGCGGCAATTTTTACTGCGACTCGGTAGCCGGTTCGTCTGGCCGGCGGATGAGTTTTATATCCGGGCGCAGCGCGAATTCCCGAAGCGCCGGGTTTATGAGGACCTGCCCCAGTTCGAAAACGGGGTGGGGATGGTGCGGGAATTCCTGACGGTTTTTAACCGACGGCGCCGTATTTTGAAAAATATCAGGTCGAAAAAACGGGTGCTGTTTTTAACCGGGTTTTCCGCCGCTGGTATTTTCGAGAGTGTCGTATTTCCGTTTTTAAAGAATGAACTCGGATTAAATATTGATATTAAAAAAGTCCCCAATATATTCTGGGGAAAAACAGTTACGGTTTCCGGCCTTTTGACGGGCAGGGATATCTTGAAAGAAGCCGAAAAAGTGAAAAATAAATATGATATGGTTGTGCTGCCGCCGAACTGCCTTAATTCGGATGGCCTGTTTCTCGATGATATATCTCTGGCCGAGTTCCGGGCCGGTTTGGATAGACCGGTGCTGGTCGGGCGGTATGACCTGACGGAGACGATAAAAGAGATTTACTCATGAGTATGCCCATTGTAGCTATAGTCGGGCAACCCAATGTCGGGAAGTCGTCGCTGTTCAACCGCTTCATGAAAAAGAAAGTCGCCGTGGTTGATTCCGAACCGGGCGTGACCCGCGACCGCAATTACGGCGTCTGCGAATGGAACGGCCGGAAATTCCGTCTGGTTGATACCGGGGGCATTGTGCCCGAATCCAAAGACGTTATCGAACGAGCCATTCTCGAACAGTCCGAATTCGCCATTGCCGAAGCCGACCTGATTCTGCTGGTGGTGGACACCCAGCTGAGTTTCGACAACACCGATATTCGTATCGCCCGCAGCATCCTCAAAGCCGAAAGACCGTGCATTCTCGTGGCCAACAAAGCGGACAGCGATAAGTTAGAGCTGGATATTTACGAGTTCTTGAAGCTCGGGTTGGGCGAGCCGTTGCCGGTTTCGGCTACGGTTGGACGGGGAATCGGCGAACTGCTCGACACTGTCGTTGCGAAACTGCCGCCGCTATCCGGCGAAGAACACGAAGAAGGAGTTATCCGGGTGGCTCTGGTGGGCCGACCCAACGTGGGGAAATCTTCATACATTAACAAAATTCTCGGCGAAAACCGGTTGATCGTGTCACCGGTAGCCGGTACCACCCGGGATTCGGTGGATACACCGTTCGAGTTCGAGGGTCGAAAATATATCCTAATTGATACCGCCGGGCTGCGCCGGAAATACAAGGTGGTCGAAAACATCGAATTTTACACCAGCCTTCGGGCGGAAAAGGCGATCGAGGATTGCGATGTCGCCATTGTGATGATTGACGCCACCGATCTGGTCACGACCCAGGACCAGCGGATATTGTCCCAGGTGCTGGAATACCGGCGGGCCGCTATCCTGGCGATTAACAAGTGGGATTTGGTGGAGAAAGACGGTTTCACGGCCGATGAGTTCTCGCTCGAGATCAAGGACCGTCTGGCCCGATTCTCCTATCTGCCGATTATTTACATCTCGGCTTTGACCGGTAAAAGAGTTAACAAGGTCATGGAGCTGGTTGACACCGTCTATCAGAATTATCAGCGTAAAATAGCGACCTCGGTACTCAACGATTTTCTGATTGAAATCTTCGCCAAAAGAAAACCGCCGGCCCACAAAGGAAAATTCATCCAGTTGAAATATATTACCCAGACGGAAATCGCCCCGCCCACTTTCGTCATTTTTGCCAACCGGCCGGATTTGCTCGATAAAGCTTATATCAATTATATTAACAACCAATTTCGTTCCCGCTTCGATTTCGAAGGTGTTCCCATTCGGATAAAATTTCGCGACAAATAACAAACCACCTCGACATTTTCTGTCTACTGATTTTTCGGCGTCAAATAAATGGCCTGAATTTATGCCCTTTTTGGGCTCTTCTCATTAATTAAGCCGTTGAATTGTCGATAATTATTTTAATGACGGCGAATTTTACATACAGCGAACGTATTGACGAACTGGAAGGCTTTCTGGCCGCTCAAAAAGCCCAACTTCGCGATCTGGCCACCATGGGCGCGGTCATTACCTCCATTCATGAAATCGACGCCGTTCTGTCGGTGGTGATGGATATGGCTCTGCGGCTGGTTGATGGGGAAGTCGGGCTTATCAATGTCGGCGCCGACGATCACATGAAAACCAAAGTTTCCTGGGGGGTCAGCAACGATTTTGTCCAGACTATCAAGTGTCATGACGGTCTCGATATTGTCTCTTCCTGTTTTGAAAACCGGACGCCGGTTATAATGAATGACATGAACCTTCGCTCAAACGAGGGAATTCTTTTGAATTCGGTTATCGCCATGCCCATCATCACCAAAGATAAATGTCTCGGAGTGCTGGTGATTATCAACAAGGCGGGTGGCGGTCATTATGCCGAGGAAGACCGCGAGATTTTAGAAATGCTGTTGAGTTTCGTGGCGGTGGCGATTGATAACTCGAACCTGATGAAGGATAAACTGGAAAAACAGAAAATGGAACAGGACCTGGCGATCGCCCGTCAGGTACAGGAGACCATTCTGCCAAAGAATATCGAAAATATCCCGGGGGTCGAAATCGGCGCGGTTTATTATCCGGCGCGCGAGGTTGGCGGCGATTTCTACGATATTCTGACGATTGACGAACAGCGCTTTATCGTGATTCTTGGCGATGTTTCGAACAAAGGTATCCCGGCCGCCCTGATTATGTCGGCGGCGTCGGGTATTATCAAGTCAATAATGTCCCAGGAACCGGCGATTACGATTGCCGGGCTGGCGGCGAAACTTAACGATTTGCTGGCCGGCGAGATTATTCGTGACCGGGAAATGTTCGTTACCCTGTTTTTCTGCAAGTTCGATCTCGAGAAAAAGAAACTGACGTTTTGCAACGCCGGTCATCTGCCGGGTTTGTTCTGGGACAATGCTCAGCGACGGGTCATGGAATTGAGCCAGGGCGGCCCGATTGTCGGTCAGTTTCCTGGAATAAAATTCAAGGCGGGAGAAATCCCTATCAACGGGAACGACCGCTTGTTTTTATTTACCGATGGTTTGACGGAAGCGGCCGACCATGAGGGAAACCTGTTCGGACGGGAGCGGGCGGAGCAGGTTTATCGTGACGAAATCGGACTATCACCGGTCGATTTCTGTCGCAAGGTGAAAGACTGGGTGGACCGGTTCAGCGAGGGGGCGGCCGAAGATACCCAGGATGACTTTACGGTACTTCAGGTTAAGGTTAAACAGCAATGACGCAGTACAAATTTCAGTACCCGACCATACCTGCTTCAGAAGAAGCCTTTTATAACGATATTTGCGCGGTTTTGAAACCGCACCGCTTGAGCAAGGAACTGTGGCACCGAGTCATGCTGGTGTTGTCGGAGGCTTTCACCAATGCCTATCTGCACGGCAATCAAAAGGATCCCGGAACTAATATAATTGTGGCTATAAAAGTAAATGAAAGGGAAATATCGGTCGATATAATTGATGAAGGAGTAGGTGGTGGGGGAAGTATCGACAATATAAATAACAGACAACCTTCGACACCCTCTATGGAAGGCGGACGGGGAATAGATTTAATCCGTCATTACGCTGATTTCGTGGAATTCACGGCTGATGAAAAGGGGGGATTTAAGGTTTCTGTTAAATTAATGCTGGAAAGAAAAGAAGATATTAAGACATAATTCTGGAGGAAACCATGGATATTAAGCAGAGAGAACATAATGGAATCGCCATTCTCGATTTGAGCGGCCGGCTCGATCTGGCCAGCGGTTCCATGCTGAAAGAAGAAGTCAAGAAGTTGTTCGAAAAAAACATAACTTCCATTCACCTGAACCTCAACCGGGTGGAGTTTATCAACAGCTCCGGGCTCGGGTCGCTGGTTTCTATAATGAAGGAAGTGCGGCTGGCTAAAGGGCGCTTCACTCTTTCCGACCTGGCCAATTACGTCCAGGAGATTTTCGAAATTACCCAGTTGTCTCATATTTTTGAGATTTTTCTTACCGAAGCGGAAGCTCTGGCCTCGTATCAATCGGTCGGCACCAACTAAGCCGATGAGTAAAGAGGTATGTAATGGATAAAGTCATTGAAAGTGTCGGAGAACTGCTGATCAAACTGCAATCTCCGGATTTCTATGAAAGAGAAGAGGCTGTCAAGCAACTGGGAACCTTTCAGGTTGATGAAGCGGTGGCCGGGCTGGTAATCGCGATCGAGGACCCGGATCTGGGAATCCGGGAACTGGCCGCTGATTACCTCTCCAGAATTAAGGGTAATACCGCTTCGCAGTTGTTGATTCGGTTTCTGGGCAACGAGGATATCGGTTCAAGAAATCTGGCCTCGGAAATCCTGGTGAAAATCGGGGTGGATGCGGTTCCGGCGTTAATAGAAAACCTCAGTACCGATGACCATGATATTCGCAAATTTATCGTCGATATTCTCGGTTTGATTCGCGATGTCCGGGCGGTGGAACCGCTGTGCGAACGGCTCTGGGACGATAACAACAACGTCGTCTGCTCGGCGGCCGAGGCGCTCGGGGAAATAGGCTCCCCGGAGGCGATTCCGCATCTTCTGGCAGCGGTCGAAAAAATCGAGGATGTCCGGCTTCAGGTAATCGAAGCGCTGGGTAAAATCGGCGATCCCTCGGTGCTGGAAAAGCTGTACGGTTACCTGAGTTCGTCCGACCCGATGCTTCTGTACGCGGTTATCGAGGCGATCGGCGATATGGGCGAACCTGATGCCATCAAGTACGTGCTGCCGTTTTTAAAGAACGAGGATCAGCTGATCGCCGAGGTGGCGCTGATGGCGGTCATTAAAATCAGCCGTAAAACCAATGACCGTATCGATTATGACCTTCCGCTGGACAGCTTTATCGGTTTCCTTTTTGACGGCATCAAAAATAAAAATTCCGATATCACCGAATTCACGCTCTCCCGGCTCACGCACTGGTACGGCCAGGAGGTAATCAGGGGCCTTCTGGACGTGCTCGATTATGTGGACGAAAACTACCTGCCCCGGATTACGGAAATTCTCTGTGAGGCCGGTCACCAGGCCGGCAAATTGATTGTGCAGAAGCTCGGCGATGCTTCGAGCGCCACCAAGATACGTCTGCTCGAAGTCATTCAGCAGATTATTGACGAGGATCTGGCCGCGGAATTACTTATTCTGGCCGACGAACCGGAACAGGAGGTCCGTCAGAAAACCGCGCTGGTACTGGGAGTTTCAGGGTTTATGGGGGCAATTCCGGTTTTGAAAAAACTGGCTGGCGACCCGATCGGTCATGTCCGGGCAGCGGCATATTCCGCCCTGGGCTGGCTGTGTACGGGCGATGAAGCGGACTTCATTTTCCGGGGACTGGACGACAAATATCCCGATGTGCGGGAAGCCGCTCTCGGAGCGCTGATTATTATCGGCGGCGAGAAAGTGGTCGATAAATTCTACCGCGATTTGCGGCATGACGATATCGAAAGGCAGCGTCTGGCCGTCAACGCCCTCGGCTGGATAGGTGAGGACAACGTGGTTGAGCCGCTGTTGGAGGCGATCAATCATTCCGACCCGGGGATACGGCGTTCGGCGATAAACTCGCTGTACAAAATTGGCAACGTTTCGGACCTGCACCCGATTAAAGTAGCTCTTCACGACGAGAACAGCGCCGTCCGCAAAGCGGCGGTAACCGCCCTGGTGGGTCTGGAAGGGGAAAATGTCATCAACGATATCCGGTTTTTGCTCGACGACGAGGATGTCTGGGTGAAATATCACACCATCAACGCCATCGGGGAACTGGGACAGCCGAAATTCGAAGAATACATTTTACCGTATCTCAATGACGATCAGGATATCATCAAGATCGCCGCGGTCAAAGCCATTTCGCAAATGGGCAGTCTGGAAGCTCTCCCGCTGTTGAGCCAGCTGACAAAAGAGAAAAACCAGGACCTGGCCAAAGCGGCCGAAAAAGCTTTATCTGCAATTGGAGGAAAAAAATAATGGAGCAGCCGTCAATTCTGGTGGTCGATGATGAATTGTTGATTCGTGACCTTTTATACGATTTTTTCAGCGGTCAGGGCTGGCAAATCGCCGTGGCTGAAAACGGTGAAAAAGCTCTGGAAATCGTCCGCTCCAAGAAAATCGATTTGATTTTGACCGATATCAAAATGCCGGAGATGGACGGGTTGACGCTGGCCTCGCGCGTATCGCAAACCCATCCGGAAATCCCGGTGGTAGTCATGACCGGCTATCCGTCGGTCGATACCGCCGTCTCCGCCCTGCGCAGTAAGGTGGCGGATTATGTGATCAAGCCGTTCAATATCAACCAGCTTTTCAAGCTGATGGAGGCTAAATTGAACGAAAAAAGAGCAGCCGGGAAATAAGAGCAGACGTTTTAAAAAAGGTGGCCGATGATAATGGATTCTGAAAACGATGTTACGATGTCTCAGGAAGAATTTATCATGATCCGTGATTTCATTCATGAGAAAAGCGGTATTTTCTTCGCTGAGAATAAAATGTATCTGGTCAAGAATCGACTTCACAAACGGATGTCGGAACTGGGAATCAAGAGCATTCGCGATTATTTCTACCATGTCAAGTACGATGTCTCGCTTAAGGAATTCAACGAACTGATGAACCTGGTGACGACCAATGAGACCAGCTTTTTCCGTAACGAACCTCAGCTTCTGTCGTTTTCAGATGAAGTCTTGCCGAAAATCATCAGGAGCAAGACCGATACGAAAGCGCCGAAAACCATCAAGCTCTGGTCGGCGGGCTGTTCCAGCGGAGAGGAGCCCTATACTCTGGCGATAATCCTTCTGGAAAAAATGCTGCCTTACACCGGCTGGAATGTCGAAATCCTGGCAAACGATATTTCCGAAAATGTTCTGCAGAAAGCCCGCAAGGGAGAATATTCCGGGATCACGATGAGGAACATCAAACCCAATATCCTGGCCAAGTACTTTACCCGGGCCGATGACAATTATAAGGTAAACGCGAACGTGAAGGCGCTGGTGAAATTCTTTCACATGAACCTGAACGAGGCCCGGCGGATGACGATGATGTCGGGGATTGACGCGATTTTTTTCCGGAACGTGATGATTTATTTTTCCGACGAGGTCAAAAAACAGATTATCCGCGGGTTCTACAACGCGCTGAACCCGGGGGGGTATCTGTATATCGGCCATTCGGAGACGCTGCACGGATTGTCAAAAGCCTTCAAACTGGTGTATTTCAAGAACGCCCTGGTGTACAGCAAGGAAGCCGTGGCGGCG
>JBMOKZ010000359.1:0-7350 GCA_049324195.1 Candidatus Zixiibacteriota bacterium
TTTAAAGAACAATTATGAAGTTCCAAATGATTGAGCTAAAAGTAAATCTTGAGGGTATAAAATTATAGGAGGACGAGATGAAGTACGCGAAAATCTTTCTAATCCTGGGGCTGGTGTTATCTATTACAAGCATTTGTTTTGACAGCAGTAAAGCAAATCAACCTAAATATTATTTTTATGAAATCCATCATGAATTGCGACCCTACCCTTCCGGGCATGGTCCTACATCACTTTATATAAATGTAATACCACATAATAATTGTACAGAAGTGACTTTAAAACTCATAAAAAATGATAATGTGATATATAACGATCCCCAGGAAGTTACACTTCCCGTAGTGGATTCAAATGTAATATTTAAATACGACATCGAATTACAAAAAGATACATCTGGACTTGATTTTTTTATTAGCTCTGATGGTCCGGGAATATCAGGAACCCAAACTTATTGGGCGGTAGAGAATGATACTGTAAAATCATTTCATTGTGACCCAAGAGAACTTCTTAGTACACAAATACGTAATAAGGAACAAAAATTAATCACTGTTGAAGACCGTCGTATGGCGGAAGGCGGGCCGATTGACTCGGACGGAGTCGGTACTAGTTATTACACCGACGGTAAAGGTAACCGGATAAGCGAGGAAGAATATAGAAAGCTACATCCCGGCTCTAGTAAAGTGTATGCTGAAGACGAGGGCCTTGACGACACCGCCTATGTCTGGCAGAAAGGTGATGACGGCTTACTTTATCAGATAAAGAAGTCCGACCTGCCCACTAAAGAGGAGCAGAAAATTCAACGGCAGATAGAGCGGCTGCATAAAATGGAAGAATCTCCTTTGACGGAAAGAGAATCGCAGCATATCATGGTTGGTGATACATTATATACTCGCAATCGGGGAGAATATAAATTTCATCAAGCTGAAATGTTTACTGATTTCGAAGCTTATGGGCAAAAAGCGACTGAAGTCGAGAGAGCCGAGGAGCATGCGAGAATCTACGAAATAACCCTTGATTTACGCGACCCGCAGGAATTTGAATATGTAAAAGGTTTGGTTGATAGTCTTGTCCCTATGGAAGAAGAGGGTTTTTACAGGGCTACAGTTACCGGTGCTATCAAGAAACAATTACGAGCAAATAAAATAAAATTAGGTATCTACCCGGAAAAACCGTACCTGCAAGAATCTTCAAGAAGCAAAAGAGAGAAGATTAACGATAAGTCTGATACCAGCAGTTCAGAAAAGGAGCCTCCCCAATTAAGCACCGGTTCCTGGGTTACTCCTTTCTGGGATAATTTTGAATATTTTGTGGGCGGCACATGTCCACATGTGCTTTGACATCCGCAGATGTGGATCTCTACTGGGCACAAAGCATGGTTCATATATACTTCTCTGAGTTATGATCAGGCTATGGCAGATATTTGGTACGAACATGGAGTTGGCTATCATAGCTGCTGTGTCGGACTACGAGGTAACGCTAACTGCTCGAATCTCGAAGAGCCAGATATATCAGATGTTAACCGGATTATTGATTTTCTCTATCTTTCACATGACCCACTTTGTTGTTTTGAAGAAGCCGATATTTTCCCCCATGCTAATCCCGATAGTCAAATAGATATTTCCGATATCTCGAAACTGATAGATTATCTTTATCTTTCCCATACGCTCCTACCGGCTTGCCCGTAAATTATTCTGTTTTGACAACTATTATAAGAAAGCCCGCATAGAGCGGGCTTTCTTATACTGCTAAATCAAGTTCAAATCTTTTACCGGTATGCCTTTCTTTTAAAAAAAAACATCGAACCCGTACCCCTTCTTGTTTGTTTATCCTGTAAACGATTAATTTCGCCAGTCGTTCCAACGCAGAGCGTGGGAACGAGGGGAATCACACAGATACAAAGGAAGTATATGACCGATAAAAAACCCAAAACCCTTGGCGAGTTGAAACAAGCCGGCTGGCGGAGTGTCAGCGTCAAGGAAGAGATGCGCCGCAACCTGCTCGACAAAATAAACCGGGGCGGGACGCTCTTTCCCGGCATTGTCGGGTTCGACAAAACCGTGGTCCCGGCGCTGGTGAACGCCATTCTTTCTAAGCACCATATTATCCTTCTCGGCTTGCGCGGTCAGGCCAAGAGCCGCTTGATTCGCCAGATGCACACTTTGCTCGACGAGTACCTGCCGGTTATCCCCGGTACTTATCTCAACGAGGACCCGTTGAACCCCATCTCGCCCAAAGGCAAACAGATGGTGGCCGAACAGGGAGACAATATGCCGGTAGCATGGCTATCCCGCGAGGAACGCTATCACGAAAAACTGGCCACGCCCGACGTTTCCATCGCGGATTTGATCGGCGATATCGACCCTATCAAGGCCGCCCGGGAGAAACTCGATATCTCCAATGAGGAGGTCATCCACTGGGGCATTATTCCGCGGACCAACCGGGGGATTTTCGCCATCAACGAATTGCCCGACCTTCAGCCCCGCATCCAGGTGGGCCTTTTGAACATTCTCGAAGAAAACGATATTCAGGTCCGCGGTTTTCCGCTACGGGTGCCGCTCGACCTGGTGCTGGTGTTCACGGCCAATCCCGAGGACTACACCAACCGCGGCAATATCATCACCCCACTGAAGGACCGCATCGACTCACAGATTATCACCCATTACCCGCGCTCGCTTGCCGACGCCCGGACGATTACCGAGAACGAGGCGGTCAGGAACAACGATGAAATCATGGTGCCCGATTTCATGCGCAATATCGTCGAAGAAATAACGTTCCAGGCGCGCGAAAGCGAATACGTGGACCAGTCGTCGGGCGTATCGGTCCGGGTGTCGATTTCGGCTTATGAAAATTTTCTGTCCAATATCGAACGCCGCGCAGCCTTCAGCCACGATAATGACCTTTTCCCTCGGATGAGCGATATCTATTCCGTAATTCCCGCCGTGACCGGTAAAATCGAGCTGGTGTACGAGGGCGAGCAGGAAGGCGCGGCGCTGGTGGCGGTTAATTTGATAGGTAAGGCCGTCAACAAAACTTTCCTGAAACATTTCCCGGCACCGGTAAAAGGGAAGACGTCGCCCGATGCCCCCGTTCCGGAAAATCCCTACGAAGCCGTCACCGATTATTTTTCATCGGGTAAGCGGCTGGAATTGTCCGATGAAATGCCGCTCGAAGAATACAAAAAGAACCTGGACGCCGTGGCCGGGCTGAAGCAAATCGTACGGAAATATTTCGACACCGACGATGAACGCGAACGGTATTTGCGGATGGAACTGGTTCTCGAAGGCCTCTATCACAACAACGTCATCGCCCGCGAGGAAGAGGACACGGTTATCAGCTACGGCGATGTTTTCTCCGATATGCTGCGGGGTATGGGAGAACGTTCGTGAAATTCGTCTATTCCAAGTTCGACGAGGCGCTTTACGCCCGGTTGAAAAACCTCAGCGACCTGATGGCGATATATCAATATCTGTTGATGAAGTTCTCGGGCGATGTCGAGGGGGTGCTGAGACTGATGCAGCGGTTGAAGGAAGAGGGGGTTCTCGACGAAAGTTACGACCTTGAAGAACTCAAAAAGACCCTGCAGCAGAAAGACCTGGTCAGAATGACCAGGGCGGGTTTGATTATGACCGGCATCGGCGAACGGGTTCTGCGACGGGATGCCTTCGAACAGATTTTCATGAAAATGCGCTCCTCCGGGCGCGGTGACCATCTTTTGCCTTATGAGGGCGGAACCTCGGAAGAACCTCTTCCGGAAAAAAGAAAATTCACGTTCGGGGACAATTACCGCAATATCGATTTCAACAGCTCGCTGTTCAACTCGGTGGCGCGAACCGGGGATTTGAACCTCGACATGGGCGAGGAGGATTTGGAGATTTTCGATGCCGAGCAGTCGACCTCGTGCGCCACGGTGCTGATGATCGATATTTCGCATTCGATGGTGCTCTATGGCGAGGACCGGATTACCCCGGCCAAAAAAGTCGCCCTGGCTTTCACCGAGCTGATTCTTTCTAAGTACCCGCGCGACCATCTGTCGATTGTCACTTTCGGCGACGACGCCCGGGAAATCCGCATCGAGGATTTGCCCTACCTGACAGTCGGGCCGTATCATACTAATACTCAGGCCGGTCTGCGCCTGGCTCGCCGGATTCTGATGTCCAAAAAACACATTAATAAGCAGATTTTCATGGTCACCGACGGGAAACCCTCGATGATCACTCTTAAAAACGGTCAAAATTACAAAAACCCGGTGGGGCTTGACCGGCGGATAGTCAATCGGACGCTCGACGAGGCGGTCATCTGCCGCAAGAAGAAAATCCCGATAACGACCTTTATGGTCACCAACGACACCTATTTACAGCAGTTCGTGGCTCGCCTGACGGAGCTTAACAAGGGCCGGGCATACTTTTCCTCGGTTGATTATCTGGGTGATTATGTCTTATGGGATTTTGTAGCCAACCGCCGCAAAAAAAGCCGGTAAGATTATTTATTTTTTTGAATCTTTTCACTCGCTTTTCAATCTAACCTGAAGACACAATTAAGCGCTGGAAAAAACCGGGCTTTAAAAAAAACTTTTAAAGCCCGGTTCGAAATGCCGATGAATATCGGCCTGATGAATATTTTGTTTGATGGCAAAATTGAAGAAGTCATGGAAAAGTAAATTTTGAGGAATATATGATGTTCATGGATTTATTGAATCAGGAAAGAAAAAGGGGGTAATTACCGCTGATATGAAAAAACTATCAGGAAGGTAAAAGAAAAAAGGCGGGCTTTTTATGGCGGGTTTTATACCCGCCTTTTTATTGGTGGTACTAATGATGAGGAAAAAGTTCAACGGCTCTTCGGATTCTGACGGAGCCAGTTCTTGACCCGGGTCTCGATTTCGTCGCGGACCTTACGGAATTTTTTGAGTATTTCCTCCTCGGTCCCGGTCGCGTCAGCCGGGTCCTCGAACGGCCAGTGGAGCCGAACCCCCTCGCCGGGAAAAACCGGGCATTTGGCGGCGGCGTGGTCGCAGACAGTAATGATATAATCGAATTCTTCATTAATAAATAACTCGAGCGACTTTGATTCCTGACCGGAGAGGTCCAGGCCCGCTTCCCGCATCACACGCACGGTATAAGGATTTATTCCGGTTGGTTCGATTCCGGCCGAGTGAACCTCGGCGGCCGCCCTGATTGTGCCTTTTTCGTTAAGGTAATATTTGAAAAAACGCTCGGCCATCTGAGAGCGGCAGGAATTGCCGGTACACAAAATCAATACTTTCATGCTGTTGTTTTCCATCTACTTAACAGCCACCATCATTGCAGCAATTGCCTTTTTAATAAAACTCATTTAATATGAACTCCGTTTGATAAAAAAAAGTTCTTTGGTTCCTTTAAAATTATTTTTAATATCGGAACTTTATTCGGGTAACCGTGTTTAATGACCAAGAAGCGGTAAACGAAGATTAAATCGACCCAAGATATACATAAATATATTGACAATACTCGCTTTTTAAAATAAATTTAAATTAAATCATATATAAAATGACATCTCAGAAGGAGTAAATCAATGAGAAAAATTCTAGCGCTTAGTCTCATGGCGGTTGTTCTTTTGGTGTTCGTCTCGGCTCCGGCTTTTGCCCAGTGCAGCGGCGATAAAATTAAAACTACCGAAACCAATACCGCTGAAGTCAAAATGGCCGATGCGAAAACCGCCAGCGACTGTGCGGTTAAATGCAGCGAACCCTGCCAGGGGCATACCGGTAATTGTTCGATGATCAACATGTCAATCAAGGGCATGACCTGCGGCGGCTGCGAAAACTCTATTAAGACCGCCCTGGAAAAAGTCCCCGGTGTTATTGAAGTCAAAAGCATCAGCTACAAAGAGGGTACGGCTCAGGTCTGTTTCAATCCCGACAAAACCAAGTTGGAAAGTATGACCCAGGCTGTCGCAGCCTCGGGTTATGAAGTCGAGGTTGTCCCGGCTGTGGCCAAAACGACTGAACAGGTTGAAGTCAAGACGGCGACCGATAACGCCGCCTCCGGCTGTAATCTGCCCTGTCCGGCTAAATCGACCTGCAATAAGGCGAAGACCTCAACTACGACTTCTACCGAAAAGGCTAAAGGTTCCAAGTAAGGTTACGGTGGTTACTTTTTTGTTTAAAAATTAAGCAGCTAAGTATTTAATTGATAAGGGCTGAGATTGTACTCGGCCCTTTTTTTGTGCAAATTTATTTAGGATTGAATCCGGCTTTTTATTATATAATTATCTAATTGTCCTTTATCGGGATGATATTTGAAGACAGTAAATTATTCGAACCACGTCTCCGTTCGGTTTGTTTAAAATATGCGATGATACGTATAAGTTTATACATCCTGACGCTGTTTTTGCTGATTTTTAACGGTGGCGCCGACGCGGCCAAATACGCCGGTGAGGCTTTTTCACTCGGAGTGGGCGCGCGTGCCCTGGCTCTGGGCGGCGCCGTGGTGGCCGGTCCGTTTGACGGCACCTCCGGCTATTGGAATCCGGCCGGGATGAATCAACTCGGCGGTCGGTATCTTACTGCGATGCACGCCGAGACGTTCGGTTCCCTTTTAAACCATGATTTCGTTGCCTATATCGATGCCCGCTCGAAGGGAAACTCGCTTATCCGTTCATTCGGCTTTTATGTCTATTATCTGGGCGGTGGGGGGATTAAAATTACCCGACTCAACGAATTTGAACGGCCCTATGTCGTCAGCGAGGAATCCCACGGCGACTTCCTTTTTACCGGGTCCGTTTCCGGAAAAATCAAGCAGGTCGTGGATTTTGGTCTGACGGCTAAAATCATCTATCGCGATATCGGAACGGAATCGGGATACGGCCTGACGATGGATGCCGGTCTGCTGTACCAGGTTCATAAATACGCCCGCCTGGGTTTGACCGTAGCCGATATCACCACCGGCTTTATCCGCTATTCCGGCGGTTCTACCCTGATGGAAGAAACCGATACCACCGACACGGAATATGACAGCGACGCCAACACCGAATCCATCTATCCGACCGTCAAACCCGGACTGATGCTGGAGTACACTTATAATGATTTCACCGGACGATTTTTGATGAGTGCCGATATCAAGTTCGAGGGTATCCGCAATGCCGCCCAGTACTGGAGCGGACTGCTCTCGCTCGATACTCATTACGGCTGGGAAATCGGGTTCCGGGATATGGTATTCGGCCGGGCCGGGTTCGATATCGGCCGGTTTACGGCCGGGGGAGGACTGGATATTAAAAATATTATCGTGGATTTTGCCTATATGCACCACAGTGATCTCGACGAAACCTTCCGGGTCAGCGCCGGCTATCGCTTCTGAGACATCCCCCGTAAACGAA
>JBMOKZ010000360.1:0-7314 GCA_049324195.1 Candidatus Zixiibacteriota bacterium
TAAACTTGAACTTCAAAACTTCCAAAAATTCCGGCTCGGCGAAAAACATCCGTTCTTCGAGAAAAATCTTGTCCCTGTAAGAGACCGAGCCCTGGTAACTCAACACCCGCCCGATTTTCTCGACCTCGGGGTAATTCCCCCGGATACGCGCCGCTGCCGGCGGGCAACAGGAGGCGAACCGGACTGCCTGCCCGGCCTCGTCGGTACGTTCGTAACGCAAACGGTAGATGCGATCGCTGTTTTCATGAAACCGGTCGAAACTCTTTTCATGGGTCACATAATGAAGAATCAACAGACAGGCCGTCATCCCGATAGCCAGCCCCAGGATATTGACCACCGAAAAAACTCTGGTTTTCAAAAGGTTGCGATAAGCGGTGACGATGTAATTCTTAAACATAAATCTCTCCCGATACGGTCATGAAATTTATTTCCCGAAGGAAAACGTTTTTTTCAAGGATTCTTTTACGAACACGACTGAAGCTTTCCCTGACCTTCTAATTCGTTGCCGTCGCAGGATAATTATTTTCCGCGACATTCTGACTCATACATAACAGTTCGCCTTACAAACCATTGCTATTACATACGTGTTTCTGAGGTTGTAGTTTCAGGACGAAAAAAACTGGCCGGCCCTTATGTCCGTATAATAAATCGGAAATTCCTGCTGAAGCCGTACAAACCGAGAAAACCAACCGGGACGGTTTGATTGTCTCCCCGGGTCAAAATAAGTATAGCCCCGGTATATGTGTCTTTAATCTCTTATAATAGATTATTATAACCAATGATAACATATCAATTAAACGGATAATATTAGTATAAGAATCGATCTGAAAAAATCTGTTTATTGAATAACAGGCAAGAACAATGTTATGAGTTGCCTATTATTATGTCGTTAATATACAATGTGTTATGCCTATATAATGGGGAAACAATTAAGCAGAAGATAAATACAAATCAGAAAATATATTTCATCTGTTCTCCCCGCCAGAAGTCTTCCCGCAGAGACAGCTAAATAAAAAAAGGGGACAGGCCCGAAGGCCCATCCCCCACTTCAGAAGGGGTCCGGCTTATTTAAGCAGGATCATTTTCTTGGTTTCCGTGAATTCGCTCGTTTCCAATTTATAGAAATAAATGCCGCTGGCATAATTGGATGCATCCCAATCGAATTCATATACACCCGCCGACAGGGTTCGATCGACCAGGGTGCTGACTACCTGACCTCTGACATTATATACAGTCAGGGTTACTTTGGCCGCCTCCGGCAGATTGAACGAAATAGTCGTTACTGGGTTGAACGGGTTGGGATAGTTTTGCGTCAACGAATATTCCGTCGGCAGGAACTCCACGAATTCATCGCCGAAAACATCGCCGCTCTGACACGACTTGGTAACCTCGTTGGCCGATTCGTCATAGGTCCAATCGGTCTTAACGACGTTAGTAACTTCGAAACACCACTCGGTCGTATAACGAACAGTCGGGGTCGACAGGGTTACCTGACCGCTGCTGTTGGTGGTGCCGCTGAGAGTACCGGAATTTGAGCCGGTATAAACAGCGGTTACGGTAGCACCTTCCACGGGATTACTGTTCTGGTCATAGATGGTTATGACCGCCCGTCCGAGATACCTGAAGCCGGATCTCACGCGCGTGACGACAATATCATAAACGTGCATGGCATTCTCGCCGACCTCGTTGACCGTGATATAGTCAGTTTTGGTCTCGGTATCGGAACCGAAGGCGTTGGTGACCGTCAAACTCACCGTATAAGTACCGATTGTGCTGTAGGTATGACTCGGATTCTGTTCGGTCGAAGTCGTGCCGTCGCCGAAATTCCAGTTCCAGCTGGTCGGGTTATAGGTGGACTGGTCGGTGAAACTGACCGTTAACGGCACCGTTCCGGAGGTCGGGTTACCAGTGAAGGCCGCCACGGGAGGAACATCGTTCGATATGACGCTGATATCGTCGAAAGCCATCCCGTCAGTGGTAATGACGTAATTGTCGTACTGCTGGAACTTGACGACGAAAGTCCCGTTCAGGTCGAGGCTGTAGCTCGAAGCCAGAGCATCGACATCCAGTGCAATTTGCTGCCAGGTGGTGCTTCCGTTCGCCAGGCTGTAAACCTTGGTGAAGGTTGACCCGCCGTCGTCGGAGAAGAAGACGCCGTCCTGAGTATGGGTTTCGTCACCGAATTCCTTCCACCAGAAAGTCAGGTCAACATCGCTCTTTCCGGCTAGGTTGAGCCGCAGCCAGGCTTCGTTTTGCGAATAAGTGCCATTGGTGCTAACGTCCATCGTCATATGATACGACCCGGAATGAGGTGTGTACGAAGTCGTGATTCGAATACGGCCGACCGAGGAACTGGTCTGAGTGTACCAGTACTGGTCAAAAGAACCGGTTTCGAACCCGGTCGAATACGGGAGACTGGCGTAATCGCTCGAGGGTTCGGTAACGGTAATGTAACCGGTTTTGGTTTCCGAATCGCTGCCGCAGGCATTGGTGACCGTCAGGGCTACCGTATAAGTGCCGGTCGCAGTGTAGGTATGCGAGGGATTCTGCGAAGTCGAGGTACCGCCATCGCCAAAATCCCAGCTCCAGGAAGTCGCGCCGGTCGAGGCGTCGGTGAAAGCCACCGTCAGCGGATAATCACCCGAGGTCGGACTGCCGCTGAAAGCTGCCGTCGGAGCGGTACAAGTCACCGTTATGTAATCAGTCCGGGTGTATGTATCGCTGCCGCAGGAGTTGGTCACTGTCAGGGCGACCGTGTAGGTGCCGACCGCCGTGTAGGTATGCGAGGGATTCTGCGAAGTCGAGGTACCGCCGTCACCGAAATCCCAGCTCCAGGCGGTGGCGCCGGTCGAGGCGTCGGTGAAAGCCACCGTCAGCGGAGCATCGCCCGAAGTCGGCGTACCGGTGAACGACGCCGTCGGAGCGGTGCAGGTCACCGTAATATAACCGGTCCGGGTGTAGGTATCACTGCCGCAGGCATTGGTCGCGGTCAAAGCCACCGTGTAGGTCCCGGCCGCCGTATAAATATGCGAGGGATTCTGTGAAGTCGAGGTACCACCGTCACCAAAGGTCCAGCTATATGAAGTTGCCCCGCTCGAAGAGTTGGTGAAAGTTACCGTCAGCGGGACTTCGCCTGAAGTCGGCGTACCGGTGAACGACGCTGTCGGTCCCTCACTGACCGTAATATATCCGGTCTTGGTTTCGCTGTCGCTGCCGTACTCGTTGGTCGCGGTCAAAGTCACCGTGTAGGTGCCGGCCGCCGTGTAGGTATGCGACGGGTTCTGGGTGGTCGAACTGCCGCCGTCGCCGAAAGACCAGCTCCAGGAAGTTGGGCTGTTGGTCGAGGCGTCGGTGAAACTGACCGTCAGAGAAACGCAGCCGGAAGTCGGCGAAGCCGAGAACGCGGCTACGGGGGCGCTGCCGCCGCTGACCGCATTGACCGACGCGTAGGCGTCAAGCAGACCGTAACCGAAATACTGGTCCCAACCGGAAGAACCGATATCAACCACATTGTCAATCAGATAGGCCTTAACCTGTTCGGGCGTAAGCGAGCCGCCGCCGCCGGCTTTGGCCAGAATCAAAGCCGCTACGCCGGCAACGTGCGGCGAAGCCATCGAGGTCCCCTGGTAAAAATAATAACCGAAGCTGGTATAATTGGAACCGTCGTGTGTCTGTTGCAACACACCGTCGACATAACCGTCGCCGTCCTGGTCGATAGTGACATCGCCGCCCGGAGCGCAAATATCGATATTGGAACCGTAACTGGAATAATAAGCCAGGGTACTGTCATATCTTACGGCCGAAACCGAGATACAGGTAGTATAAGAAGCCGGGTACTGCGGCGTGCTGGAAGCCGCGTTACCGGCCGCGCAAACAATCGTCACCCCCGCGTTGTAAGCATAGGTGCAGGCGCTCTGAAGCGTGGTCGAAGTGGATGAACTGCCAAGACTCATGTTGATGACATGAGCGCCGTTGTCGGCGGCATAGTAAATACCATCGGCAATATCGGTGATATAACCGCTGCCGCTGGCGTCGAGAACTTTTACCGGCATAATGCTGCAGTTAAAAGCCACCCCGGTTACCCCGAGGCTGTTGTTCGTCGTTTGGGCGATTGTGCCGGTTACGTGAGTACCGTGACCCTCGTCATCGTTGGGGTGGCTGTCGCCGTTCACGAAATCGTAGCCCTGTACGAAATTGGTGCCGGCCAGATCGGGCGCCTGGGCAAAGGAGCCGTAATCTTCATAAGCCACCCCGCAGTCTATAACGGCCACCACCACCCCCGAACCGGTGCTCAAATCCCAGGCCTGCCCCACATTGATCATGGGCATATGCCATTGATATGAATAATACGGGTCGTTGGGTGTCATGAAAGCATGATATATATAATTGGGCTCAGCATATTCTACGTTGGGATCAGCGTTGTAAATTTCAACCATTTCTTCGACCGTTTTGTCGGCCGGTATGCTCAAACGGGTTACACCGCTGTAACGGCTGGTCGATATCTCGGCGGTGCCGAGTTGAACGTTAACTTTTGCCTTGGTTTGATCGTCGATGTCGGTTTTATATTTGACAACAATTTCACCCTCGGCGTAAGCGGCTGCCTGAGAGTTGTCATCGAGGTTTCTAATTTTGAAATCTTCAGCGGCAAATGTTAAACCGGCAAAGATAAAAAGCAGTGCAATAACTAAGAGAACATTCTTTTTCATCAGGATCTCCTAATAAGTGAAGTTATTATTACTGGCGATTTGAGCCGGATTATTAAAATAGATTCACTCGCATCCCTCCTTTCCTTTTTGATGTGTTATTTATTTTGCCGAAAATTATCATAAATATAGACCAAAATTGCCACTCCCCGTTTATATCCGCTAGCGCGCATTACAATATGCACTCTCGATAATGACTATTTGAAACTTTATTGAAACAATCAATCATTGCGACCTGTTTTGCGCTTGTCCAGTTTAAAAACCGAAATAATTTTGTTTAAATCAGGAAAGATACAGGACATCTGTTATTAAAGAGCAATCACACACCGGATTTGATACAAGAGAATCACACCGGATTTAAAAAAGAATTTGGGATTAAGTTGTTGATATTTAAAGAAAAACAATTTTACGGTCACATTGTATCAAAACGTATCGTACATACGAAATCTCGGCGACTACCCCACCTGATCTCGCTCCCCTGATTAAAGTTGGGTGGCCTTTTTTCCTTACCTTTCGGGAAATCTCCATATTTTTGACTCTTTTAATCTTGTCAGGTTAATATTTTTTTAAAACAAAAGCTACGAATATACGTCAATATTGCTAAGCTGGAGCGAATTAACGGTAGCGGCGTCGGAACATAGCTTCTTGTGGTCCGGGGCTGGAGAAATAGCGTTAGAAAAATCTATCAAGAGGAACGAATCGGTTGTTCCCCAGAAAAGGGTGTACTTATGATGCTCTCAGCTAACCTCAAAAAAATCAATCAGTTAACATTGTTGACCGGGGTGTTTTTCATGATGTTATCGTCGTTGGCCGCCAAGACTTTTGAGCCGGTTTACAATCCCACTATGAACATCATCAGAACCTCGGGGTCTATTGACATCGACGGTAATCTGGATGATCCGGGCTGGCAAAGGGCTTCGAATTCGGATAATTTTGTGGAACGTCATCCCGGTGACAATATCGAACCTCTGGTTGAGACTAAAGTGATGATTACCTACAATCAGGATTATCTGTATGTCGGCTTTATTTGCCACGACGACCCGGCGACCATTCGCGCCACGATGTGCCAGCGGGACCAGTTTTACAACGACGACGCCGTGGCGGTTATGATCGACACTTACCGCGACGCTACCTGGGCTTATGAATTCTTTGTCAATCCATACGGCGTGCAGAAAGACTTTCTTTGGACGAATATAACCGGCGAGGATTCGGGTTATGACCTGATCTGGAAATCGGCCGCCAAAATCACCCCCGACGGCTACCAGGTGGAAATGGCTATCCCATTCAACAGTATCCGTTTCCCCAATCACGATGTGCAGAACTGGAAAATGGATTTCTGGCGGATTCACCCCCGCGAAAGCTATCATCAATATTCCTGGACGGCCAACGACCGTAACGAACAATGCTGGCCCTGCAAATGGGGAACAATTAGCGGCATCCGCGATGTCCAGCCCGGCAAAGGCATCGAAATCCTGCCGTCCTGGATTGCCAACCAGCGGGGCAACATTACCGACGCTTATGACCCGAAAACTCCTTTCGAGAACGAGGATGTCAAAGGCGAGATGTCGCTGGGCGGAAAATACTCCATCAATTCCGATATTACTTTCGAGGCTACCTACAATCCCGATTTCAGTCAGATTGAGGCTGATGCCGGCCAGATCGACGTCAACTCTCCGGTAGCACTGTTTCTTGAGGAGCGACGGCCTTTCTTCCAGGAGGGACGGGACATATTCCGAACGCTCTTCAATTCGCTCGACACCCGTACCATCCACGACCCCGAATTCGCCGCCAAATTGACCGGCCGCTCGGGGAAATACCGGTTCGGGTTTATCTCGGCGGTCGATGAAAACTCGTTCTACACCATTCCGCTCGAGGAAACCATGGTTTGGCCGTTCGGTATCGGGAAAAGTTACGTCAACGTTTTTCGGGCCATGCGTTCGTTCGGGGAAAATTCGCAGCTGGGTTTTATCGTTAACGACCGAAGGTTCGAGGCCGGAGGCTATAACACCGTTCTGGCTCTCGACCAGCAAATCCGGCTCTCCCCCACCTACCGCATTGTCGGCCAATATCTCATGACCCTGACCGAAGAACCCGACGACAGCGACCTGTTCAACAGCAATTACGTTATGAACGACGCCGACTACAATATCGGATTCGACGGCGAGTCCTTTACGGGCTTCGGCTTCATCACTCAGTTCCGGCGCAATGCCCGTAACTGGAATCTTCTGGTCGATTATAACCAGGTTGGCCGCAACTACCGCACCGAAACGGGTTATGACCCGTGGATCGATTATCGTAATTTCACGGTCTGGAACGGCTACAATATATATTTTGAAAAGGGGTTGCTGGAACGACTGACGCCTCAGATGTCAGTTGACAATCGCTGGAATTTCGACGGCGACCGCAAATGGACTCATTTCAACATGGCCATCTCGGGCAACATGCGTTACGCCCAGACCGGCTTCTCCGCTTCCTTCATGTACGGCGACGAAAGCTGGAGCGGCGTCCATTTCAATGACTTATGGAACCTGCAATTAACCGCCTCAAGCGCTTTAAGCGACAAGTTCGGTTATTATTTCTCGATCGCCCGGGGCGTAAATCCCGCCTTGAA
>JBMOKZ010000361.1:0-7198 GCA_049324195.1 Candidatus Zixiibacteriota bacterium
TACGACCACCTCAACGAACGGCTTAAACGGGAAGGTCTCTTTTTCCCGCCGTCGCCGGGCGGCTCGGGAGATATCGCTACCGTCGGCGGGATGGTTGCCACCAACGCCAGCGGCATTTATTCCGTCAAATACGGCGGTACCCGTGAATATATTCTCGCTCTGGAAATCGTCACCGGAACCGGCGAAATCATGACCGTCGGCAACCGGGCGGTCAAACGCTCCAGCGGCTACAACCTGATTGACTTGATTTCCGGCTCCGAGGGCACCCTGGCAGTGGTGACCAAAATCACTTTGAAGCTGGCCGGTATTCCTGAGAACCGTCTCCAGACCGCCTATAAGTTCAAAACCGACGTTGATGCCGCCCGGGCGGTTTCGGAAATGCGCCGTTACGGATTGGATATCGCCGCCATCGAATTTCTCGACCGCACTCTGATCAAGGCTCTCAATCAATTGAAGGATTACGGACTCGAGGAAGTCCCCTGCCTTTTTCTCGAATTTCACGGCCCGAAACCGGTACTGGAAGCGAACGATGAACTGGCGGAATCGATTTGCGGGGAGCTGGGCGGCAGCCGGCTGGAGCTGGCCGACGGTCATCGTCCCTGGGAAATACGACACTGGGCGACCGACGCCGCCAAACATCACCAACCCGGTTACAGTATCCTGCGCAACGATGTCGCTTTCCCCATCTCGAAACTTCCGGACATGGTTGCCTATTGTCATCAACTGGCCAAGGAAAGCGACCTGACTATCTTCACCTTCGGCCATGTCGGCCTGGGGCTTTTGCATGCCCTGATTCTGGCGCGTAAAGACAATACCGAGGAATGGGGCCGGGCGTTCGAAATCAGCAACCAAATTATCAAAAAGACCATCGAACTCGACGGTACCATCTCCGGCGAGCACGGCATAGGGCTCGGACATAAGGACATTTTCGAACTCGAACACGGCCGCAGCGTTAACCTTATGCGCCGGATAAAAAAGCAGCTTGACCCCCGCAACATCATGAACCCGGGGAAAATATTCGACATGTAACTGAATATTTGATGCGCTATGCTGTTACACCGATGCCTGCCGCATCGGTGTTTTTTTATCATTCAACCAGGTAGCAGGTATCCCCCGGACCCGTACCATAGGCCAGCGAACCGCTGCTGTTGACGACGATTTCCGACCCGCAGATTGGAGAGCTGTGAAACCAGGTATTGCCGATAGCCTGGATGATATAAGGTGATTCCGTCACTACGGCTACCCCGCTTGTCCCGCTGAAAACGTTTTGTCCCAAATCAGCGGCGGTCCCGAGATCCGGCCGGGCGGTCCCCAGAATCTGAATACAGTCTCCGGAAAACACGTGTATAGTATTGTTTCGCACTTTGGGAGAGCAGGCGTTAAGAAACCTCATGGCACTGAGAAAATACGAACCGGTGATGTAATTGTTGGTGATTTGGGAGGTGCCTCTCTGTATCGATATCGCCCGGAAGGAATCGCCGGTGAAGGTATTGTTGGTAATGACGGCGTGTCCATCGGCGATCTCGATATAGGTACCGTTCAAAAACTGGTTATAACGGATGTAGGTGTTGCCCGTATTGTGTGAATAAATGCCGTAATAAGGGGCAGAAAGATGGTTATATTCCACGACGGCAACCTCGGTCCCGAGAAGACGGAGACAGCCGTACTGGCTCTCGAAGGTATTGTAGCTGAGCGTTACATTATCGCCGTCACTCAGGACACAGTAATATCGCATGATTGAGCCGGGCTGGACAATTTTCAGCCCCGCGATATATGACGACGCCCCGGCTACCAGGGTGGCGGCGTTTTCGTTGTCGACCGAATCGACGCCTGTAATGACGGTTGGCGTGGTCCCCTCACCCTTATGGTCAATATCGCCGATAAGAGTTACGTTATCCGGAACGGTGACGGGGAAAATCTCCCCCAGAGTGGTATCGTAGTTTCCGGGGGCAATCTTGATAGTGTCGCCGCGTAGAGCCCGGGTCATGGCAAAAGTGATCGTTCGCAGCGGGTCGTTTTTACCGCCGGTATTGTCGTTGCTGCCATTTACGGCGTCCACATATATATCATACTCAGGCTCCGGGTCGTTGGTACCGGAGTCACCGTTATCCGAACAGCCGGACGCTAAAAGCGCAATTATGAAAAAGGCAATAATTGCCCGGAGATGATAATCCTTTATCATGTTTCTCATTCAAGGTCCTTCTTTATGCTCACACGAGACGATATTTATTTACTTCAAACCTGAAACCAGGTCATAATAAGTCGCAATTTCCGTGGAACTTCGGGCAATATTAGACAAACGCACTTCGTCGAGCACCCCGGTAAAGAACAAACTGCCGGGATACCCGCCGAAATAGTACCCGGCGGGGTCGCTCATGGTGATAGCCGCATTCAAATTCATGCCGTAGTTGACTCCGTCAACAAAGATATTCAGAGTCGTACCATTGAACGTACAGGCCACATAATGCCAATTACCGTCGGTCAGGGTCAGAACCGTCGCGCTCAGACTTTTCCAGTTTGTCCCGGAACCATCGCCGACCGACAGAGTCAGTGACAGATTGTTCATTTCCAGAACGCATATATTATCGGAGCGCCAAAGATGAACATGTTCTGGAGTCGAAGGCGCTTTGACCCACATTTCAAGGCTGAACTGGTTTGAGGGAAAATCATTGCCCAGCGAACTGGCCAGGGCGAATTCTTCGCTGGCGCCGTCAAACGACAAACCGTAACCAAATTTTCCGGCAACTTCCCAGCTCGGTTGGTTGTTCTCACCCAGCCCCAGAACCCCGTTATGCCCGGTACCGGTAGCGTCGTAAAAGATCGTCCCCGTTCCGGTATTGAAATGCCATAAGGCGACCGTGTTAGCGTCGTCCTCGAACTCACCGCTGACCGGGGCGGCGCAACTGTCGCCGACTTCGGTCCCCCAGACAACGGTTCCATCGCCCTCGACGATAATTTCCGACTCACATACCGGTGGATCTCCGTGCCAGGTGTTGCCGATGGCGTATATTTTTTCAGACGATTCGCATTGTACCGAGACAACGCCGGTTCCGATAAAAATATTGAGACCGGGATCATCCGCAAGCCCCATATCCGGTGCGGCTGAGCCGGTAATCAAAACGGCCGGATTGGAAATGACCGTAAAGATATTATTGCGAAGTTCCGGCGCGGCATCCGAGGTGATACGGAAAGTTCCGTTCAAATAATTTCCGGCGAAATAATTGCCGGTGACTTCGGGTGTCCCCTTGCTGATACCGACGGCATAAGATGCGCTCAGAGATATATTGTTATTCTCAATCCGAACGGTTCCGGTCGCGCTTGATTCTAACGCATACGAAATGACCTGGGATGTACGGAAACGGTTGTTCACAACGACGTTGTTGCCCGAGCCGGTCAAATATATTCCGCCCCAGTAACTGAATATGGTATTATTGATAACGGAAAAATTCTTGTCACTGCTGTAAACAGCGACGTGGAAAGCGGTAGTCGATTGATGCAGAATGAAAAAACCGGATATGGTCGCTCCGTCGCCTCCGGTTACAGTGGCGCTGTAAGTAGCGTTGACCGTTCCCCAACCGGATATGATAATCGAGTCGCTGCCGGCTCCCTGGGTAACCGGGTTTCCGAGTAATAATACGCTATCTGGGATATCGATCGGAAAGGTCTCACCTAGAGTATTGTCATAAAGTCCAGGTTCTACAATTACGGTGTCGCCGGCTTTAACTTCCTGAAGTCCCCGGGTAATCGTTTTGAAAGGGGCAGTCTGCGTACCATCGTTGTCGTTGCTTCCGTTCTCGGCATCAACATAATAAGAAGTAACTTCCGGGACTTCGATTGGATTAGGTCCCTTATCGTCATCGCCACATCTGAGCATCATAATCATCGATATAATAACCAACAGAGAGAAAACAGGATTTTTAAGAGAATTATAACGCAAATTGCATGACATCACTGCGACCCGCCATAATAATATTCTGACTTGTAAGTTAATGTTAAATCCACAGTTAATATAATATAAGGACAGTCCTCCGGCCATAAAAACTTATATTATCTTTTTCCAGACCGTTTATTAAATTGACATATTCCGATAATTTACTATAATTATAGATATTACATTAAGTTACTTATCTTTAGGGTATTACTTGATATAAATGTTTTTTTGAAATAGTGCTAATAGCGCTATTTTTTATTAATCAGCGTAAAAGACATATGTCACAACAAAGGGTACAACCACATGAAAAAAGCTGTTCTTAACGGCAGAATTCCAATTTTCATATTATTGATAACGGTCACCTTGTTTTCCGGTGCTTATTCCGCTGATTTTTCCGTAAATCAGCTCTCCCTTTCCAAAATATCCGTTACCGCAAATTTTTATCCGGATGATTTCGAGTTTAACAAAACTCTGAATTATGACGTTGTCAACCTTAAACATAACGGTAATTACCTGACCGACCTTGGAAAACCCTGGGTGCCGGTTAAGGAAATAAAAATCGCCCTGCCGCAAGATATGAGAGCGACCTTGATTACCGGTATCAATGTTGAGCTGGAAATCCTCAAAAGCGATTTCAATCTGATACCTTCTCAAAAGCCCCTGAAACTGGATATTGACCGGGAAACGGTGGAATTTATCCGGCCGGATCAGGCGATTTATGAATCCGACGCCGCCTATCCTCAAAACGCCGTTCAGCTGGTGAGTCAGTCCGACCTGGCCGGACAGCCGATGGCGGTCGTGAGTATCTGCCCGGTTCAATATCTGCCGCTTGAGAAAGAATTGAAAATTATCAGTTCGATAACGTTTTCCATCGAGGGTACAGATGATTACGTCTGCGGCGACTACCTGCCTTCGAATATCTCTGAAAAAACCCGTGAATATTACGACCTTCATACCCGTCAGCTGGTAATTAACCCAAACGATGTCAAACTGTCAACCCGGTTGGTCGGACTCGATAAAAGCGCCGCCGCCCTGCCGGCGGGACAGTACGACCACGTTATTATTACCTCGACCGCGAATGCCGCCTATTATCAGCCCCTCGTTACCTGGCATACCCGCAAGGGCGTCCGGGATACGGTGGTGACCACGACCGCCATTTACGCTGACTATACCGGTGTCGACAATCAGGAAAAGATACGGAATTTCGTGATTGACGCCCACAATACCTGGGGAACGATGTATTTTTTGATAGGGGGCGAAGACGGGACGGTACCGTTTGAATTTCGCACCTACGACAGCGAGTCTATTCCCAGCGATGCCTATTATGGCGACTATGATGACGACTGGGATTACGAAGTTTTTGTGGGGCGGGTAACGGCTGAAGGTTCGACCCAGATCAATACTTTTATAGACAAAATCCTGTTTTATGAGACGACTCCCCCGTTGACCGGCTTCGCGCTAGATGCCGCCCTGGCGGGCATGGATTTGACGCTGGCCTCGGAAGCGCCGTACTACACCCTGACGGCCGCCGAGGACTTAAAGGAATATATCGCCGACTATTACATCCCCGCCCGGTTCAATATCACGAAAATTTACGACAGTGACGGCACCAATCACCGGACCGATTTTATCAACGCCATCAACAGCGGTCAGAACCTGCTCAACCATGCCGACCACAGCAACAACACCGTCATGGGTATCGGTTATCTCAACCACAATCAGTTAATATATAATTCCGATGTCGATAACCTGACCAACAATGACCTTCCCTGCGTAATCTTCTCGCTCGGGTGCCACGCCAATGAAATGGATTACAACGACTGTATCGCCGAGCACTTCGTCATCTATAACTCTATGCAGGGAGCGGTGGCTTTTACCGGCAATACCCGCAGCGGCTGGTTTTATATCGGCGATCCTTTGTCCCTGACCTCCCAACTCGACATTTACTGGTGGCGGGCTATTCTCGAACAGAATCTGTACCGCTTGGGTGAAGCCCTGGCCTGGACCAAAAACAACAATCCGTCCAATACCGACTGGCGCTATAGTCAATGGACCCTGAATCTGCTGGGCGACCCTGAAATGCCTGTATGGACCGATAACCCCCAGGTCTTCTCCGTATCTCATCCCGCCGGGGTTACCGTCGGTTCCGAAGTACCGTTCACGGTCCATGTCGAGGACAATGGCGGCAACGACCTTTCCCAAGCCTTTGTCTGCCTCTGGAAAGGAAACGAAGTTTATGAAACTCAATATACGGGTATCGACGGCGACGCCGTTTTTTCCATCTCGCCGGTTTCGAACGGTGATATGTATGTAACCGTAACCCGCCAGAATTATGTCCCCTACCAGGCAACGGTGGCGGTTACTTCCAATATCGACACCGATAACGACGGCTTCAACGACGCCGAAGACAACTGTCCACAGACCTACAATCCGGGACAGGAAGACGCCGACGGCGATAATATCGGCGATGTCTGCGACAACTGTCCTACGACAGCCAACCTGACCCAGGCTAATTACGATAACGACAATTACGGCGACGCCTGTGACAATTGCCCGTCGGTGGACAATTCCGACCAGGTAAATTCCGACAGCGACAGTTTCGGCGATGCTTGCGACAACTGCCCAACCATCGAAAACCAAAGCCAGAGCGATTTGGATTTCGACGGTTTCGGCGACGTTTGTGATAACTGTCCGGGAACGATTAATACGGACCAGTTGAATTCGGATGGCGACAGCTACGGGGACGCCTGCGATAACTGTCCGACAGCAGAAAACCCCGACCAGACCAATTCCGATGGCGACAGCTACGGGGACGCCTGCGATAACTGTCTGGCAGTCGATAACCTCGACCAGGCCAATTCCGATAGTGACAGCTACGGGGACGCCTGCGATAACTGTCCGACAGTCGATAACCCCGACCAGGTCAACTCCGATGGTGACAACTTAGGCGACGTCTGTGATAATTGCCCGGAACTGAACAATCCCCTGCAGGAGGATAACGACAGCGACGGATTCGGCAACGTGTGCGACAACTGCCCCGAAACCGCCAACCCGGGCCAGGAAGACAGTAACAACGACCTGATCGGCGACGCCTGTTGCTGTATCGAAACGGTCGGCAATATCAACTGCAGCGAAAGCGAAACTCCGGATATTTCGGATATTACCAGACTGATTGACCATCTTTATGTCAGTCACGATCCTCTCTGCTGCCCGGCTGAAGCCGACTGCGACGGCAACAGCCTTCCGGAACCGGATATAGCGGACATT
>JBMOKZ010000362.1:0-7154 GCA_049324195.1 Candidatus Zixiibacteriota bacterium
CGGGGAGCTGCATGGCGAAAAACGCCGTAATCAAAATCACCCCGATAATAATGAACCAGGGATGATTGATTGAAAAATCAGTAAAAAATCTTTTCATAAACCTATCCTTTCAAATTTTCGTGGATACTTTGAAAGATTAGATAGGAAAAGGTGCAAAAGGATTCAAAAAAATCTATCGGATTTATCTACGATTGATAAGATATTGTACGGCAATGGATTATAATGGAGGTGGTTTTCGTGATAATTTGGGAATTATAAGAAAGGATTGTTCAGAATAACCGGCGAATCAGTTTTTCTTGAATTTCTTTTCCCATTTTTTTTTGAGGGCCTCGGTGAGTTTGTTCTCCAGAGCCTTGGGCAGTTTTTCCTGCTTGCCTTCGCGGCAGAGCACGACTGTCTGGCGCAGGGTATCGACCATGATGCGGCAATTTTCACATTCTTTCAAATGTTCTTCAATTTCGCGGCAGAACTCGGCACCCAGCTCGCCGTCGATATAATCGCAAATATTCTGTATTCTCTTATTACATTCTTTCATGCAGCCGCTCCTGAAATTGTTCCGATAACTTCTCTCTCAAGGCCAGGCGGGCTCTCAGGATACGTGATTTGGTCGCGGGCAGTGATAGATTGAGAATTTTCGACACTTCTTTGACTGACATATCCTCGAGATAACGCAGGATAAAAGGCATACTGTATTTATAGGGCATTTCGGCCAGGCTCGACTCTATCAAAGCCTCGAGCTGTTTTTTCTCGTACAGTTTGTGGGGATCACCCCAGTCGAACAACTGGCTGTGGATATTCTCGTCGGAATGGGAGTCGGGGAGATAATCTTCGATATCCTTAACGTTCATCCGCTTCCGGGAACCAAAATGCGCCCGGATACTGTTGAGGGCAATAGTATACAGCCAGGTTCCGAACGAAGATTCCATGCGGAATTTATCGATACTGTCGATAGCTTTCAGGAATGTTTCCTGCACGATATCCTCCGCGTCCTCGCGATTAGCGGTCAGCTTCAGGGCCAGCCGGTATATTTTATCCTTTTGTTCGGCAATCAGGCGGTTGAAGGCATCGAAATCGCCGCTCTGAGCCAGTTTTATCAGTTCTTTTTCGTTCATTAGATAAAAATATAGAGAAAGTGATTCAAAAAAACAAGAAATGATAAAATTTTTAAACTGAATGTTTGAGGATTCATAAAAGGCAGAGCATTTTCGGGCGAGCGAACGCCGATTATGGCGTTGCTGTGACAGCCGCTGTTCTGTCCAATTCCGTTCTGACGGCTTCTCCCAGGCTTCGGCGGGTAAAGGGTTTTTTCACATAACCACCGGCGCCGAGCCGCTGTAATTCGTCCACTTTTTCGGTAGGAGAGAAGCCGCTGGTGATGATGGCCTTCTGACCGGGATAGTGTTTGATAATTTCCCGATAAGTATCCAGGCCGTCGAAATCTTTTTCCATAATCATATCCAGCACCACCAGATCGGTTGGATGCTGAGCCAGATATTTTAGCGCCTCGCGGCCGTTGACGGCGGTATGGACGCGGTAACCGAGGCTGGTGAGCAGGTCATAGGCGATTTCCCGCTGTTGTACCGAGTCGTCGATTACCAGAATGGTCTCGGTTCCGGTGAGGTCTTTCTTTTCGACGCTACTGCCGAATTTTTTGATTCGGGAAACCGGGAAGTAGAGCACGAATTCCGTACCCTTGCCGACTTCCGACAGAACATCGTAATAACCGTGATGGTCTTTGACAATACCGTAAACCACCGCCAGCCCCAGACCGCTGCCGCTGGTGCCCATTTTCTTTTTGGAATAATAAGGTTCAAAGATATTGTCGATATCCTCAGGGGCGATACCGGTGCCGGTGTCGCGGACTTTAAGGGCGATATAATCCCCCGGTATGATTTTTTCATAGCCGCTGTAAAGTTTTTCGAGGGTTTCCTGGCGCGTGCTGATGGTCAGCTTTCCCTTGTCGGACATAGCATCGAAAGCGTTAATCACCAGATTCATGATCGTTTTCGACAGGTGCGGCTCGGAACCGAGGATGGTTTCAATCTTCGGGTCAAGGTCAACGGTTACTTCTATGCCCGGTTTTTCCTTGATGAGATGATCGTAGCTGGGGGAGTCGAGATAGTTTTCGATAACCGTGTTGAGATTGGTGGTTTCCATGTCATAGCGGCCGCGCCGCGCCAGAGTAAGCAGGTCCTGGATAACATCGGCGGCGATACGCGAAGCCTTGCTGATGCTTTCGACCATTTTAATGACGGCGTTGTTCTCCGGGTCGATCTCCTCGAGTATCAAATCGGAATACCCGACCATGGGACCGAGCATATTGTTCAAGTCGTGGGCGACACCGCCGGCGAGAATACCCAGCGATTCCATACGGCGCGCCCGTTCCAGTTCCTCGTTGAGTCTCTGACTCTTCAATTCGTTTTCCCGGCGTTCGGAAATATCCCGGAAAATGCAAATAATATTGCCATCATCGATAGCGGTCAGGGAGATTTCCAGGGGGAAGAAAGAACCGTCTTTTTTAATCCCGTCAAGTTCACGGTTCCAGGCGCCATTTTCCTCCAGAGCTTTTTTGATCTCCAGTTCCATCGCTTCCTGGTCCTTGAAAGCCAGCAGTTCGTTCCAGGGAGTAAGCATGATTTCAAACGGTGAGACGTATCCGAACATATGCGCCGTGGCCCGGTTAATATAGGTAAAGGAACGACTACTTTTTTTTATGATGGCGATTCCCTCGGTCGCCGCTTCCATGGCGGCCAAATTCCGCCGCAGATGTTCCTCGGTTTTGCGCCGTTCCGAAATATCGCGAAGCATCGCCACGCTCGCTTTTCGCCCCCGATAATTGATTAGCTCGGCTGACAGTTCGCATTCTTTTATTGAACCGTCATTGCAAAGCAGTCTGACTTCGTAGAAGCCGGGTGGATTTTTACCTTCCAGACGTTGCCGGTAGCGGCGTTGAATCAGTTCCTGGCTTTCGGGAGCAACCATTTCGGTATATTTTTTCCCGACGATTTCCTCGATTTTGTATCCGAGCATTTTTCCCATGGCCTTATTGGCGAACAGGATGATCTCGTCTTGGATAAGAATCACGCCGTCGTTGGCTTTTTCAACGATAGTTGAGTATTTTTCTTCGGACTCTATCAGGGCGGTCAGTATTTTCTGGCGCTCGGTAACATCGCGGTTGCTGATCCGTCGGCCCAGGTATCGACCATCGGGGCTGTAAACCGGCTGACAAACGTGGTCAATCCAGACAATAGAACCGTCACGAGCGATGATACGATACTCGAGATGGTGGGGTTCCGGTTTAAGGGAATGGATTCGCATGTGTTCGGCCAGTTTCTCCCGGTCGTCGGGGTGAACGATTTCTTTTTGAAGTTCCGGACGTTTGATGAATTCCTCGGCTTTATAACCGGTGAGGCGTTCGCAGGAAGGTGAGATGTAGATATATTTATCATCCGGTCCGATCCAGCTTTCCCAGTCATAGGTAAAATCAGCCATGGTACGGAAACGTTCCTGGCTCTCGAATAGCGCCTGTTCGGCTTCTTTGCGTTCGGTAATATCGGTGATGAAGTTCAAGGTCGCCGGTCGATTTTCCCAGGTTATCCTGACGGCGCTGATATTCAGCCAGCGGATATTACCGTCTTTACGGATAATCCGGAAATAGTACTCATTGGGTACTTTCAATCCGTCAAGCCGGCTCTGGTGGCGCCGCACCACCATTTCCCGGTCGTCTTTGTGAAGGATCTGGGCGAAAGGTTTGGTTTTTAATTCATCCTCTTTATAACCGGTGATTACCGTCACCTGCGGATTGTTGAATTTAATAACTCCATCCTGGGCGACAAAGATGCCGTTGCTGGCGTTGTCGAACAAAATCCGGTATTTTTCTTCGGATAACCGGAGAGCTTCCTCGGCCATTTTCCGGTCGGTGATATCCCGGAGAACGCCTGAAATGCGGACGGAATCATTTTCATCCCGGACAATTTTGCTTATCGATTCGAGGTGATAAACCTGTTTGTCGGCGCCAATCAGGCGGAAAGCCGAGGGAAAAATTTCGGCCGTCTCTATTACTCGCCGGAGGTCGTTGGATAATTTTTCGACATCGTCGGGATGAACAAAATCGAAAAGATTTTTACCGATTATATCATAAGCCTTGAAGCCATAACGCTCCAGTTGAGGGCTGCAGAATGTAATCGAACCCTCGGGAGTAATCTCGTAGATCAGGTCGATGGTGTTGTCGATAATCCGCCGGTAGCTTACTTCGGATTCGCGCAGGGCTTTTTCAGCCTGTTTACGTTCGCTGATATCGCGGGCTACAATGAGCCGGCCGACCTGAATTTTATCTTTCCAGAACGGGGTCGAATTAACTTCAACCGGGATTCTCTTGCGGTTTTTAATAACCAGTTCGGTTTCATAGATGAGGCGATGGTAATCGCTGGAGCCGTGGATTTCTTTCTTCTCCAGTTTCATATCCATTTTAGGCGGTTGCAGCAGGGCGGTGACTTTCATTTCTTTCAGTAACTTTTTGCTGTAGCCGCTGAATTCAATGAAAGCCTCGTTGGCGTAAGTTATTTTCCCCTGCATATCATGAGTGATAATCATATCGCTGGCGGTTTCCGCCAGGAGACGGTACTTTTCCTCACTCTCTTTCAGGGCCTGCTCCGCCCTGCGGCTTTCGGTGATATCTCGAGCCGCCCCGACATAACCCAGGGGCTCGCCGTCACGGTTTCTTATAACCGTAATGGTTTCCCAAGCCGAGAAAGTCGTACCGTCTTTGCGGACATGACTGGTCATGCCCAGCCAGCCGGATGAATCCTTGTTGTCAAGCAGGTTGAAGGCGATGGTTTTAACGTGCTGGTCACCGGAATAGAACACATTGATTTTTGTGTTTTTCAATTCTTCCCGTTCGTAGCCGTGTATTTTAGCCCAGGTCTGGTTGGCGTAAACGATGTTTTCCTCGAAATCGACCATAATTATGCCGTCAAAAGATTGCTCCACCGCCATACCCATGCGTTCCAGTTTTTCAATGGCTTTGTTGCGTTCGGTCACGTCCTGGCCGATGTCCCAGCTTACCCAGCCGGAAATAGGCACCTGATCGGCTACCGAGGACCAGGAGACGGTTTTAACGCTGCCGTCCTTGCAGATGAGGTTCCGTTCCATATCACGATAGTTATTACCGGATTGACGCCGTAACTTCATCATTTTCCCGCGATAATCACGGTCGGGGTAGAGGAGTTCCATGGCTTTCGGATTCCCCACAATTTCATCGGCCGCATATCCGGTTACTCTTTCGCATTCGCGGTTCCAGGTGACAATATTTCCACCGCTGTCCAGGGCATACATCATAATAGGCATGTGTTCCACAATCGCCCGGAGTTTTTCCTCATTGGCCCGGAGTTGTCTTTCCGCCGCTTTTTGCTCGGTGATGTCACGAAAACTCCAGACTCGTCCGACGATGCGGTTGTCGCGAATCAGAGCGTGGGAAAAGCGTTCGAAAACCCGGTCGTCTTTGAAATAAAGAAAGTCGAGATCGGTTGCGTCGCTCTTGTACAATTGCTGTACTTTGGTAAGGAAAGCGTCAGGGTCTTTCAACTGATTTAAAACGAAATCTAAAAGAATCTTGTCGTCATGGGTCGTGACAATGTGGTCGGGTATTCGCCAGAGTTCACTGAAACGTCGGTTGGCATGAACGACTTTTCCCGAATCGTCGACTACCAGGATGCCGTCGGCGGTGGCTTCCAGAGTGGCGCTCAGGAGGCTCGAGGTTTCTTTCAGCTTGTCCTCGAATTGTCTGGTCAGAGTTATATCCCGGACAAAAGCCCACATGCCGTCGGGCTGTCCATTTTCATCCTTTATCAGGTAGGTGCGCAGCTCGACCGGGACCAGATGTCCGTCTTTATGAATATATTCCTTTTGGTAAATATCGGAGTAGCCCTGTTTCAGGATTTGCTCTCTGATAATTTTCTTTTCCGATTCGTATCTTTGGCGAGGGGTAATGTCCTCAAGGGAAAGTTCCAATAATTCTTCTCGGGAGTATCCGAGCATTTGCAGTAACGCCGAATTGCAATTGATGATTTTTCCGTCCAGATTGACCACCCCGATACCGTCGCGAATATTCTCGTACAATTCGCTGTATTTATGTTCCGAACGGTCGAGAGCGGTGAGGGCCTGCTTGTAATCGGAGATATCGAGACTTACTTCGATTCCTCCAATAAGTTCCCCCTCTTTATTGCGGACCGGGTTACCCTGAATAAACCAGCTTTTTCCGTCGGCGCCGGTATATTCCGTCTGATACGGTTGTCCCGTCTGCAGGGCTTTGACGACCGGGCATTCCGGGTATTTCATGTTTCTGTTTTTTAACAGTTCATGACAGCGCCGCCCGATTACTTTCTCCCGCGGCAGACCCAGATATTTGCAGGCCGCTTTATTTGCCCAGAGAATATTCATGTCCCGGTCCTGGTACAGGACGTGTTCCAGCAGGTTGTCGAGAATAATTTCTTTTTCCAGATGGGCGTGTTTGATTTGCTTTTCCACTTCTTTGAAAGAAGTGATGTCGGTAATGATACCGACCAGAGCCTGTATTTCCCCCTGGTTATCAGGGATGCCGTTGCCTTTTTCCCAGACCCATTTCAGCCGGCCGTCTTTGGTCGTGATACGGTAATTGATGGTAAATTGATTTTTTTGCTTCAGGCCTCGCTGGATTTCGTTCCAGATTTTTACCCGATCTTCGGGCAGAATAATTTCACTGAAGGGGATATGTTTGTTGTCGATAAAATCCGAGGGAGGGTAGCCGGTCAATTCCCGACAGCCCTCGCTGATAAACTGCATCGTCCAGTTCTTATCGTTCAAACAGCAGTAGGCTATGCCTGGCATTTTCTCCAAAAGGGTATTAATGGCCTGTTCGTTTTTCTCCGGTACGGATGGTCCCTCGGTATCCGGCAGTGACGCCCGGAACAGGACGGTTTCTATTGTGGTATGCAGGTCCTTGAGGTCGATCGGGGTATATATATATTCATAAGGCTTTTTTATTTTGAATATATCGAGAAGTTCCGGTTGGGAGCGGGGAACGAGATAGATTACGGGAAGCTTTTTTTCCCGGAAGAATTTCTTCACGGCGTCCTGGCCGGGCTGGTCGATTTCAAGCAGACATACATCGGGCAGGG
>JBMOKZ010000363.1:0-7022 GCA_049324195.1 Candidatus Zixiibacteriota bacterium
TAATTCTTCGGGGATATCCTTCAAAGCCGCCTGCTGGCTGCGCTGCAGGGCACGCAGGTAAATGACAATCGCCCAGCGGTCGGCCGTGTTAATCTGGTGGCGGTATGAGGGCATATTGCGCACGCCGCCGACTATGACCTCGTAAATATAGCCGTCGGGCATAGTGCGGATGCGGTCGTCGTGGAAATTCGGCGGCGGCACGTAACCGCGGGTGACCATGATGCCCTTGCCGTCGCCAACCCGGCTGTGACAGGGGGAACAGAAGATGTCGAATCGTTCCCGGCCGCGTTTGAGCAGCGGCAGGGTGATTTCAACCGGGGCTTTTTTCACGAACTGACTGTCGACGATATCACCGGTATAACCCCTGTAAAATATCTCGTCCTCGCGCAGTTCACCCCGCATGACGGTCCCGGCAACGGGCATGCGCATGGCGGAGCTGTCCGGGAAGAATTTGTTCTGCGCCTGCGCCTTGTATTTTTCCTGGCTGTCCATGTTGGGGTTGAGGTGAATCGGCGGTTTGGAAGACGGCCGCTCGCGCCCGCACCCGGTCAGGAACAGCAGCATCAAACCGGCCAAAATCGACAATGATTTTATATACTGGTATCTCATTTTATTCTTCCTCGAGCACCTCTAAATCTTTACCGCCGATCGATTCGAGAAAAGCTCTCGTTTTGTCCAAATCGAACTGCGGGTCGTCGGCCTCGATACTGATAAAGAAGCCGTCGTCGGTGACCCGGGCGAAATTGTCCGAGTAGAAGACCGGGTGATGCAGCCGCGGCAAGCCGTTTAAGGCCAGCATGCCGATCAGCGCCGCGAAAGCCGAGAGCAGCACTCCCAGCGCGAACGTCACCGGGACAAAAGCCTGAAAGCTGAAAAATGGTTTGCCGGAGATGACCAACGGGTAATCGATCGTGCTCGTCCACCATTGTAATGCCAGCGCGCCCGAGGTCCCCGTCAGCGCGGCCAGCCCGACTATCCAGCCCAGCCTGGAGCGGTTCAACCCCATCGCCTTGTCCAAGCCGTGAATCGGGAACGGCGAGTGACAGTCGAATTTATTGTAGCCGCTGTCGCGTGTTTTTTCGGCGGCGCTGAAGAGCGCCGCGGGCGTTTCAAACCGGGCCAGCAGGCCGGCGATTTTCGGGGCGGCGTTAGTCATCGTGTCCTCCGCGCGCATGATGGTGCGGGTCGGCCTCGGGTAATACCGTCTTGACCTCGGCCATGGATATCATCGGCAGGAACCGGATGAAGAGCAAAAACAGGGTGAAAAAGAGACCGAAGGAGCCGACGAAGGTGGAGATGTCCCAGATTGTGGGGCTGTAATAGTCCCAGTTGGCCGGTAGGAAGTCCTGCGACAGTGACGTCACGACAATCACGAAACGCTCGAACCACATCCCGATATTGATGAAAATCGAGGCCGCGAACATGACCGGGAGGCTGGTGCGAAGTTTCTTGAACCAGAACAGTTGCGGCACCAGGACGTTGCAGCTTATCATGATCCAGTAAGCCCAGGCGTACTGGCCGAAAGCGCGGTTGATAAACACGAACTGCTCGTAGAGATTGCCGCTGTACCAGGCGATGAAAAATTCCATGCTGTAGGCGTAACCGACCATGCTGCCGGTCAGGAGGATCACCTTGTTCATCTTTTCGAGATGATTGACGGTGATGATGTGTTCGAGAGAGAAAATCCTGCGGGCGATAACGGTCAGGGTGACCACCATCGCGAACCCGGAGAAAATCGCCCCGGCCACGAAATACGGCGGGAAAATGGTTGTGTGCCAGCCGGGCAGGATGCTGACGGCGAAGTCGGTCGAGACGACCGAGTGCACCGACAGCACCAGCGGCGTGGAGATACCGGCCAGGATGAGATAAGCCAGTTCGTAATGCCGCCACTGGCGATTGCCGCCGCGCCAGCCGAGCGCGAGAAAACCGAAAATAAACTTTTTAATTTTTTGTTTAGCCCGGTCGCGGAAGGTCGCCAGGTCGGGAATCAGGCCGGTGTACCAGAATAGGAGCGAAGCCGTGAAATAAGTGCTGACTGCGAAAACGTCCCACAACAGAGGCGAGCGGAAATTGGGCCACATGCCCATCTGGTTCGGCAGAGGGAACATCCAGTACGCTACCCAGATGCGGCCGACATGGATACCGGGAAAAATCAGCGCGCAGGAGATGGCGAACAGGGTCATAGCCTCGGCGAAACGGTTGATCGAGGTCCGCCAGCGTTGGCGCAATAAAAACAGAATCGCCGAAATCAGTGTCCCGGCATGGCCGATACCGACCCACCAGACGAAGTTGATGATGGCCCAGCCCCAGCCGACGGGATTGTTGAGACCCCAGATGCCGACCCCTTCGTAAACGAGATAGCCGATGGAACCGAACAGGACCATTAAAAGCGACACCGCCGCGCCCAGGGCGAGGTACCATACCGGTGGGGTTTTTCGCTCGGTTATGGCGCTGATTTGTTCGGTGATGCCGGCGAAGGTCGGTTTCCCTTCAATCAGCGGCCTGTCCTCGAGGGGGGGATAAGCACTATTTGTCGTTTCGGCGCTCACCGGTTAGCCTTCCTCATTTGTTTTCTTCAAAAGTTCCGAATTCGGGTTGCGTAATTTGGCCAGGTACGAGTTGCGGGGGCGGACGTTTAATTCGGCCAGCAGCTCGTAGTTGCGGTCGTATTTTTTCATTTTGGAGACCTCGCTTTCGGCGTCGTTGAGGTTCCCGAACCGAATCGCCTTAGCCGGACAGGCTTGTTCGCAGGCGGTCTGAAACTCGCCGTCTACGACCGTTCGTCCCGCCAGTTTGGCATTCGACTTGGCGGCCTTGATGCGTTGCAGACAGAACGTGCATTTTTCCATGACTCCCCGGAAACGCATGGTCACGTCCGGGTTCTGCGCCATCTTTTCGACCTCGGTCAGTTTGTTGACATAGTTGAAGAAGTTGAATCGCCGTACTTTGTAAGGACAGTTATTGGAGCAATAACGGGTGCCGATACAGCGGTTGTAAGCCATGGTATTGAGGCCTTCGCTGTCGTGCACGGTGGCGGCCACCGGGCAAACCTGCTCGCATGGAGCGTTTTCGCACTGCTGGCAGGGCACCGGCTGGTGCACCATCTGCGGGTCATCGACATCGCCGACAAAATACCGGTCGGTGCGTATCCAGTGCATTTCGCGTCCTCTGGCCACCTGTTCCTTGCCGACAATCTGAATGTTGTTTTCACTCTGGCAGGCGATGGTGCAGGCGTTGCAGCCGGTGCAGACGTTCAGGTCGATAACCATGCCCCACTGATAGCCCTTACGGTAATCGTGGTCGGGGTAGATGGAGCGCAGCGGCGGATGTGCCACCATCTCTTCGGCGAACACCGGATTTGCCCGGTATTCGTCGAGCGTCGCCTCGCGAATAATAGGGCGGCCTTCCATGGTGTTATGGTCCTGGACGTTGGCCAGCTCGTAAAATTTCCCGGTTTTGGTGATTTTGACGCCCGTACCCGTGAAAGGCGCGGCAGAAGTGCAAAGCGTATAGGCGTTGAACCCGACCCCGGCGGCGATTTTACCGTAGTCGGTACGGCCATAGCCAAGCGCCACCGCCACGGTGCCGTCGGCGTTGCCGGGGCAGACCCACACGGGCAGCTCCAGTTCACGGCCGTCGAATTCCAGTTTGACCAGTTCATTGTTTTTAAGTTCCAGTCTCTCCGCGGTCGCGACGCTCACCAGGGCGGCGTTATCCCAGGCCAGCTTGGTGACGGCGTCCGGAAGCTCCTGCAGCCAGCCATTGTTGGCGTAACGGCCGTCGAAAAGATTCGACGAGTAGAAATTTATTTCAAGTTGCGTTTTGTCGACAGTATAATTTTCGAACGACTTGAAAATTTCCCCGATATTTTTTCTCGGAGTGAAATTAATGTCGGGTGAGGCGGAATCCATCCGGAAACCGTCGTGCAACACCCGGCGCCATTGTTTTTCGAAATCACCGCTACGCAGGAGGTTCTGCCAGGTTTCGCGAACGATATCATAGCCGCGCATATCCCGGCCGGTGGTCAGCAGGGCGAGCATCTCGATATCGGCGTGCGCACCGAACAGCGGCTCGATCATGGGCTGCACCACGCTCAACGTCCCGTCGGCGGCGCGGGCGTCGCCCCAACTCTCGAGATAATGGGCGCGGGGGATGTGCCAGGTGACTTTACGCGAGGTTTCCTCGACATAAGCGCTCAAATGCACCGTGTGCGTGACCTTTTCGAAGGCTTTCGCGAAGGGGAAATCCGCCGGGGTATTGTAAAGCGGATTGCCGCCGAAAATGATCAGGGTGTTGATATGACCGCCGTTCATTCGGGCGGTCAGAAGCATCAGTTTCTCGCGGTCGGAGACAGTGGTATCGAGCAGCCTCTTCAGCGTCATGGTTTGACCGACATTGCCCAGAGCCTGGTTAAGCGCCAGAGCCAGTTCGTGAACTTCGACCGGCTGCCGGCGTCCGGCAACTATGAGAGATCGGCCTCTGGTGTCGTATAAATCCTTTGCCAGCGCTCTGACCCAGCGGGGGTCGAAGTCGGCTGGAAGAGTTTCGGGAACGCTTTCCATCGTCAGCCCGAGCTTTTTGAGTTCTATCGCCAGCGCGACCAAAAGCAGACCGCCCTCGGCGCTTTTGATTCTCAGGCGGTGGTCAGCCATGCCGCCGGTGACGGAGAAATTGCTCTCGGCGACATACAGGCGGTTCATTTTATCCTCGGGCGACACGACCCGGCGACCGTCGGAAAATCCGCGCATGGCGACGACGCTTTCGCTTTCGTGCTGCAGGAAATCGGAATCGACCGCCAGAATAATCTCGGCCCGCTCGAAACGATACAGAGGCCGTATTGACTGACCGGTTACGTTCTTGTAAGCCTTGAAAATATTTTCGTCGCTGATAGGTTCATATGTAGCCCATAAGGCGCTGGGGAAGGTCTTCTCGAAATCTTCTTTATATCGGGCGAGAGTGGGGGAAGCGAATGTTTCGCTCAGCACCGCCAAGCCTTCACCGCGGTTAGCCGTAAAAGCGGCTAATTTTTCCCGCCAGAAGCTCACGAAATTATCGAAACTGTCTTCCATGCCGTTATGGCGTACTTTTTTGGAGCGGTTGGGGTCATAGAGGCCGAGTATCGAGGCTTGTGTCAAAAAGTCGGTAGCACCCAGCGATGACGGATGCTTCGGGTTGCCCTCGATTTTAATCGGCCGTCCCTCGCGTGATTGGACGAGCAGCCCTACAGCGTTGTTACCGAAAGGCATGGTGGTGGCGTAATACTGGGGCACTCCGGGGATGATTTCTTCGGGCTGGGTGACGTAGGGGATGATTTTCTCTACCGGTCGACGGCATCCGGCCACTGACGCCAGCGCCATCGACGCCCCCATCAAAGTCAGGAAATTGCGGCGGGTCATACCCGAGAGCCGGTCGGCGTGATAGTCCGCCTCGTAACGCTCCTTGAGCCGTTTCCGGTATTCCGGTGAGACGGCGGCTTCCTGCAGACTGCGCCAGTATTTGCGGCCGTTATTTTCGGTTTTCTTTATCATCGGTGACACCCCGAGCAATCGGTAACAGGCGGTTTGATATTCATTTCTTCTTTTATCCGCCGGGCATAATCGAGCTGGTTCGGCGGCGGCACCCAGTTCATGTTGGTCAATTCCTCGTGCGGCCGCAGGTGCATATCGGGATTGCGGTGACAGTCCAGACACCAGGACATGCTCAGCGGCTGTTGCTGGGTGACATGTTCCATCTGCGCGACATTGCCGTGACAACTGTAACATCCGATCCCCGCGTTGAGATGCATATGATGATCGAAATAAGCGTAATCGGGCAGTTTGTGGACGCGAATCCACTCGAGCGGGGTTTTGTTGCTCCAGCTCTCGCGCACCAGCAGGAGTCTTTCGCTCTCGGGTAGAATCAGCTGGTGGCAGTTCATACAGGTCTGAGTGGGGGGGATATTGGCGTTCGGCGAATATTCCACGAAATTGTGGCAATAGCGGCAGTCCAATCCCAAATCATCGGCATGAAGCTTGTGGCTGTAAGATACCGGCTGGACCGGACGATACCCGACATCGGTGTACCGGGGGGAGAAATAATACCAGACGAAACCTATCGCGCCGACGGCAAACAGCGCAACCCCCGCGGCAATATAAGTTTGAATGTGGTTAGTCCATTTCGGAAAAATCTGAGCCAATATTCGAACCCTTTACACCGTTAACGATAACGAGTTTCTCCGTTTTGCGCAATTAAATTATCCGGTCAACTATCAACGCCGCGAAAATAGTGAACAAATATATAATGGAATATTTGAAAACACCCCAGATTCTGGGGATATCTTTGTACTTTTTAGCCGTGTAGGTTCTGAAAATGAAAACGCCGCCCATTATGACGGCTGTCGTTAAGTATATCGCGTCGAAACCGACCAGAACCGGTAACAGACTGACCGGTAAGAGGATTAAGGTATAGATGAAAATCCGGCGGAGAGTAGCTTCGTCGCCGTGCGTCAAGGGCATCATTGGCAGCTCGGCGTACCGGTAGTCATCCTTGAACCGAATCGCCAGCGCCCAGAAATGGGGCGGGGTCCAGAAAAAAATAATCAGGAATATCAGCCAGGGGGTAAGAGCCATTGTCCCGGTCGCAGCTGTCCAGGCGCCGACCGGCGCCATTGCCCCGGCCAGCCCCCCGATTACAATATTCTGGCTGGTGGTCGGCTTAAGCATAAGAGTGTAAAAAAAGCCGTAGAACAAAATCGTGCTCAAAGCCAAAAATGCGGTGAGGAGGTTGAACACGAGCCAGAGCAGAAGGACGCCGAGTATGCCGATGACCACCGAAAAAATCAGCGCCTGATTTGCGGTTATATAATTCATGGGCAGCGGGCGACGGCCGGCGGTGCGGCTCATGCGGGCGTCAATTTCGCGCTCGAAATACTGGTTGAGAGCATTGGCGCAGCCGCCCGTCAGGAACAATCCTGCCAGAAAAAGGGCGAAACGAAACGGGTCTCGCAACAGGGAGCCTTCCATGATGAGGCCCGTCGCCCCGGC
>JBMOKZ010000364.1:0-7020 GCA_049324195.1 Candidatus Zixiibacteriota bacterium
GGCGATGTATTATATGGCTGACCTGAAAACCTCGGGCTGGAACGTAGCCGCTATTAACTGTTCTTTTGGTTCTTCGAATACCGGTGGTTTGGGTGCCGCCTGCGATTATCTGATCGCCCAGGATGTTATGGTGATCGTAGCGGCCGGTAACAGTAACTCCTCCAGTCCCGACTATCTCGGCAGTCGCACCGATTGTATGGATGTTGGCGCTACCGACCAGAGCGGCAATCCGGCCAGTTTCTCCAATTACGGCACCTGGGTTGATGTCGCCGCTCCCGGGGTTGAGGTTTTAAGCACAATGACCGACCCGTCTGATCCGACAACAGATTATATCGCCGTCATGGACGGTACCTCGATGTCCTGCCCGCACGTGGTGGGGGTGGCGGCCCTGCTGGAATCCTATGACCCCACCTTGACCGCTCAGGACAAGTGGAATTTGATCGTCAACAACACCAAACCTTACAATATGATGAAAAACGTCGGGGTGGGTATTGTCGATGTCCAGGCTTGCCTGGATGCGATTGTTCCACAAGAGAATCCGCCGGTGGCCAACTTCTCCGGCGCGCCGACTTCGGGAGCCTATCCGCTGACGGTCAATTTTACGGACCTGTCCATTAACAGCCCGACTTCCTGGAGCTGGGATTTTGGCGATGGCATCGGGACTTCGACGCTTCAGAATCCTTCCTATACCTATAATTCCACGGGTACCTATACGGTAACCCTGACGGCGACCAACGCTTACGGTTCCGACGACGAAGTCAAGGCCGGGTATATTACCGTAACGGCGCCGCCTCCGCCGGTAGCTGATTTCACCGGCTCGCCGGTTGCGGGCGAATACCCGTTGACGGTCAATTTCACCGACCTGTCCGCCAACAACCCGACTTCCTGGGTTTGGGATTTCGGCGACGGATTGGGAACTTCGACCGCGCAGAATCCCTCGTACGTTTACAATACCGTTGGGACCTATACGGTATCGCTGACGGCGACCAACGCTTATGGATCCGACACGGAAACCAAGTTCGGTTACATCACCGTTAGCGAGCCGGGGCAGAGTGATATGGCCTATGCCAATGCGGATATCCCGGTGCTCGGGACCGTTACCGGCGATTATTCCTTCACGGCCGTTTCCGATAATGCTTACGAAGTTGTTACCGAGGCGCTTTCGACCAGTCACCCGGTTAAGACGACAAGTAATGCCGAGCATAAATGGACGTTCGAGGTCGGCACGGGCGGCAGCGGTTTTATGTTCTACTCCGAGGCTTTCCGGACCGACAACAGCGAGGGCGATAACTTCACGTTCTCGTATTCGACCGATAACGTAACCTTCGTGACGATGTTCACTGTGGCGTCCTCGGCCGAACAGATTTACTCGGCGTCGCTGCCGAACCTGACCGGCACCGTTTATGTCAGGGTGGTTGATGCCAACCGTTCCTGGGGCAGCAACGGACTCGACGCGGTCTATATCGACCGGATGTATTTCGAGTTTGAAACCACACCGCAGCCGCCGACAGCCGATTTCGTCGGTTCGCCGACCTCTGGTGTGAAACCGCTGACGGTGAATTTCACCGACCTGTCCTCCGGCAGTCCGACTTCCTGGACCTGGAATTTTGGCGACGGTACGGGCGTCTCCACAGCCCAGAACCCGAGTTATATCTATGCCAATGCGGGTACCTACACGGTGACCCTGACGGCGACCAACGCCTACGGCTCCGACATCGAAACCAAGGTCGATTACATTACGGTCCTCGACGCACAGCCCACGACCATGTTTGTTCAGAATATGGTAGTCGGGCGGGCCAAAGTCGGTCCGAACTATGTCGGCACCTGCACGGTGACGATATACGATTCCGGCAATCTGCCGGTTTCCGGAGCGACCGTGTTTGTCACGGCCAGCGGTGCCACCAGCGGCAGCTATAACGGCGTCACCGGCGGCGACGGCACCGTGTCGTTCCAGACCTCGGGCGTGAAGAGACCTTCGGGTGAGTGGTGTTTCGAGGTTACGAACGTCACCCACGCTACCTATACCTATGACCCGGGTTCCAATAACGTGACCCAGGCCTGCGAAAGCGGCTGGGTGTACGGGGAAGCCGAGGGTCCGCTGGCGCGGGTGGATATTCTGCCGACCGAGTTCGGACTCGGCCAGAATTATCCCAACCCGTTCAACCCGACTACGGCAATTGAATTCAACCTGCCGCAGGCGGCATATGTAACGCTCGAAGTTTACAACGTTACCGGGCAGAAGGTAGCGGTTCTGGTAGACCGTTATATGGGCGCCGGAACGCATGCCACGCAGTGGGACGCCGGCAGTTATTCTTCGGGTGTTTATTTCTATCGTCTGACAGCCGGGAATTACACGGAAACGAAGAAGATGGTGCTTCTGAAATAATCAAAATTATTCATCTTCTTTTGAACCTCACAGGGGACAGGTTTTCGAGCCTATCCCCTTTTTTGTTCGTACGACTGGTTGACAACAATTGTCGGGACCGGTATCTTGTTCATCATTTTAACGATAAGGAGGTGTTTAATGAGCGCACCTGTTTTTTATATCCTCGATGTTTTCACCGACAAAAAATATACCGGCAATCAGCTGGCGGTTTTTCGCCATCCCGAAAACCTGTCCGACAGCGACATGCAAAATCTCGCCCGCGAGATGAATTATTCCGAAACGACTTTCATCCTTTCCGAACAGGTACGAGATGGCGGTTATGACGTCCGTATCTTCACCCCCGAGAGTGAACTGCCTTTTGCCGGCCACCCGACACTGGGGACAGCGTACGTTATCCAGCGCGAAATTATCGGGAAGAAGGTCGAAGAGGTAAAGCTCAACCTCAAGGTCGGGCAGATACCCGTGAAATTCAGCTATGGCGGTGATGTTCCGGGGGAGTTGTGGATGCATCAGCTGCCGCCGAAATTCGGCCAAACGTTCGCTAAGGAACTTCTGAGCCGGGTGCTGAATTTGGACACGTCCGATATCGACGACCGTTTCCCGATTCAGGAGGTATCGACCGGTACACCCTTTATTCTCGTACCCATAAAATCATTGACGGCGGTCAGGAAAGCGGTTCTAAACCGGGAACTTTATTTTGACCTGGTAAGCAAGACGGAATCGAAGGCGGTTTTCTTCTTTGCCCCGGAAACTTATAGCCCCGAAAATCAGCTCAACGCCCGCCTGTTCGCCGATTATTTGGGCGTTCCCGAGGACCCGGCGACCGGTAGCGCCAACGGCTGCCTAGCCGGTTATCTCGCCCGGCACTGTTTTTTCGGGAGCGATAAAGTCGCTGTTCGGGTGGAACAAGGATATGAGATTAATCGGCCGTCGCTGTTGAAACTTCGCGCTCACCTAAACGGTGACCGAATCGAAATCTTCGTAGGCGGTTCGGTGGTGATGACCGCGCGCGGGGAACTGGTATAAGATGAGGATTTCTATCGATAAATGGTCAACCCGGGTAGTTCCGTGGTAATATCGGTACTGTATCTTGCGCTGGGGGGGATGATCGGTTTGTTCCTGCTCCTTTTCGCTCTCAGTTCCTTGTTCGAAAAAAGACCCCGCGCGGCCTTGTTGAGTATTTCTTTTCTTTTGATTTTTAGCATCCTCTGGACAGGAACGCTGGTTTATTTAGAGCCCCCGGATTATATTTTGTTTATCCCTTTCAAACTTATTGTCATTTTGATAATTCTCTATTTCATTCCGATGGGGAAGACAACTGTCCTTGAAATAGATAAGATTACTGAGCGGGTCGATGAGCGCGATATCGCTTTCGCTCGCGAAGAATACCGCCCCGGCACCGAGAAGTACGAAATATATTATTCCAAGCGGCCGCACTTGAAGAAGGTCGATGACCGCATCAGAGCGCTCCCGGAACTGCTGGCGCCTGGCGGGCGATACTATGACCCGGTGGAGTCTCCGGCTATCGATAATGTTTTTAAAGAAATCGAAGCGCTTACTTTTAAGGTCGACGGCACGGTCAACCCCGGGAAGACAGACCTCGACCCAACGGTCATAACCAGAGAGATTAAGCAGCGTGTGCTGGGAGACGGGGCGGTCGATGTTGGGGTGACTGAGTTAAACCCGATGTATGTCTATTCCCATGTCGGGCGCGGGCTGGAGAAATGGGGCGAGCCGATTGCCAACCGGCACCGGTTTGCGATTATGTTTGCGCTAGAAATGGACTATAACCATGTCGAAACGGCGCCGCATTTGCCGATTACCGGCGAATCAGCCCGGCAATATCTCTCTGGCGCCCGTATTTCCGTATCATTGGCTGAGTATATTCGTTCGCTGGGTTATCCCGCCAGGGCGCATATTGCCGGCAGTAACTACCAGATTATGCTGCCGCCGGTGGCGCACTCTGCCGGGTTGGGAGAACTGGGCCGGTTGGGTTACCTGATATCACCCAAGCTGGGACCCAGGGTGCGGCTCGGAGCGGTCACCACCGATCTGCCGCTGGTGACCGACCAACCGGCGACGTTCGGCGTACAGGATTTCTGTAAAAGATGTCTCAAATGCGCCGTCAACTGTCCCTCGGGCGCAATCCCGTCCGGAGATAAAACAAACGTGCGGGGGGTGGAAAAATGGCAGATTGATATCGAACGTTGTATTTTTTACTGGCGTGTTATCGGTACAGATTGCGGTCTATGTATGAAAGTCTGTCCCTTTTCCCACCCCCCAACCCTGGTTCATAATCTCGTACGGATGGGAATCCGGCGCTCGGAGTTTGCTCGCATCGTTTCGGTCTGGGGCGACGACCTGTTCTATGGTCGCAAAGCCCGTTACGAACGATTTCCTGTCCAGATTTAATCTGTCCCGGGGATTTCGTGATTTTATCGATGGGATAAATTTCGATATCTATTCCTGCATACGCTATTTGAAATATCTTTTCTGGAAATAAAGCGCGACATTGACCAGGCCGATCAGAGTGGGGACTTCGACCAGCGGCCCGATAACGGCGGCTAAAGCGGCACCAGAATTGATTCCGAACACGGCCACGGCCACGGCTATAGCCAGTTCAAAATTGTTGCTGGCCGCGGTGAAAGACAGAGCCGCGGTTTTAGTATAATCCGCACCCACTTTTCGTCCCATCCAGAAACTGACCAGAAACATCACTACAAAATAAATCAGCAGCGGCACCGCGATACGCAGGATATCGTACGGTATCTGGACAATCATATTGCCTTTCAGCGAAAACATGACGAGGATTGTGAATAGTAAAGCGACCAGGGTGATAGAGCTGATGCGGGGGATAAATTCCCGATGATACCATTTTTTATCTTTCAACCGCAGCAGTATTAACCGGGTCAACATACCGGCGATGAATGGAATACCAAGGTAGATGAAGACGCTTTTAGCTATCTGGCTCATTGTAATTTCCACCACGCTTCCCGACAACCCGAACCATCCCGGTAGAATCGTGATAAAGACCCAGGCATAGACACTGTAAAACAGAACCTGGAAAATACTGTTGAAGGCTACCAAACCGGCGGCATACTCGGTATCGCCCTGAGCCAGTTCATTCCAGACGATTACCATAGCGATACATCGCGCCAATCCGATTAAAATCAAGCCGGTCATGTATTCGGGATAATCTGGAAGAAATACGGTTGCCAGCGTGAACATCAGCACCGGTCCGATTATCCAGTTCTGTATAAGTGAAAGGGAAAGCACTTTCCAGTTGCGAAAGACTTCCCCCAATTCCTCGTAGCGCACTTTCGCCAGCGGTGGGTACATCATCAGGATGAGCCCGACTGCAATCGGGATACTGGTGGTGCCGACCTGAAACCGTTCCATGAACGATTCCACTCCGGGCAGCAGATAACCGGTCAGAATTCCCGCGGCCATCGCCAAAAATATCCAGAGCGTCAGGTAGCGGTCGAGGAACGAGAGTTTTTGAGCCGTCGATTTTTCAGTACTCATACGTTATAAAGGCAGTTTGAAAATGTAAATCAAAGAATAATAAGTTCCTGTCAGGATAAAGATCACGGCGGTTATTCTCCGCGCCCAGAGTTCGAACCGGGTCAGACGGTTAAACAGGGCGGCCACCATTTTGGTGCCGGTCGCAATCAGGACGGCGAAAACAAATACCGGCAGGGCGGTCCCGATACCGTAAAGAACCGGCATTATAAACTGCGATTCATTTTTTACCGCCAGCGAGATGAGACTGCCGAAAAATAGCGCCGCCGAGACGGGGCAGAACGAGAGAGCGAATAAAAAACCGAGCAGTCCCGCTCCCCAGAGACCAAGACGGTCAACCCGCGCCTGCATTTTAGCGCTAATCCCGCCACCGGAAAAACTGAAATTGAACAAGCCCAGCAGAATTACCCCGGTTACTACGAGCACCGGTCCGAGGAAGATGTTGATATATTTCTGAAGAAAATTGGACAGGTCGGGAATCGACAAGAACCCGGCAACCAGGATAATACCAAGCAGTAAATAAGTTATAGTGCGACCGAGAATATATATCAAACCGGCCCAAAATACCCGATGAGGGCTGCTCACCCGTTTCCCGATATAGGAAATGGCCGCGATATTGGTCGCCAGCGGACAGGGGCTTATCGAGGTTAACACCCCCAGCCAGATCGCTGAACCGAGAGCCGCCAGATAAGATTCCATCACTTTTCTTCCAGGTAGGCTTTTATCTCGGCTCGGACGTACCCGATAAACTCATCTTTGTTGTTGACCAGTTCCCAGATTTTAGGGAGGTTCTTCCAGCGGATTTCCTTTCCGTCTTCGACCTCGGAAATAATCAGCGATTTGGTATACAGCTCATAGTCGGTCAAATAATGTTTATTATCATCTTCGTCCGTATTGAGCACCCGCCATTCGAGCAAACCGTCTTTCAGTTGCGGTCCGAACCCGCCTGTAACGGCCTCTTCGGAGTAAGCCTCGATTTTCCTGCATGTCGAGCAGCGACGGTCGCCGTGAAAATAAGAGGCGACAAATTTGTGCGACAGTTTTTTCGTGGGTTCCGCCATAGTGGAATCAGCCTTGACTGAACCTTCAGCGGTTACGAGGGTATCTTTAGT
>JBMOKZ010000365.1:0-6985 GCA_049324195.1 Candidatus Zixiibacteriota bacterium
GCAACCAAATCGACACTTCGGTTCATGCAGCCATCGTCACCGACAACGACCCGCCGGACTCCTGTGACTGCTTCAACGTCTGGGATACGGAAATCGGCTGGGTGGATTTGAATAAAAACGATTATTATAATTTCCCCGGACGCCTTGTCCTCTATGCCGCCGGCATTCCGGGCGGGGATACCAGCGCCTCGACTCCGGACCCGAAAATCCATCTCCTGTCGCCGAATCAGGACGACACCCTGTTCGGCAGTATCCAGCTCTGGGCGGTCGACACTTCGGGATCCGACCAGATCGATTACGTGGCTTTTGCCTACGCGGTAGGCGGTATGGCCGGACCCTATTATGAAATCGGCCGGGATTATGACGGAACCTCGACTCTCCGTGACGGTGTCAATCCCGCCACCACGGAAAACGGTTATACTTTTTACTGGGACTTTTCCGGAATGAGCGAGGGCCAGTATACGATCCGGGCCGCGTCGTATGATACTCAGGACGGCTATTCGATGGATTACCGGACGGTTTATCTGGAACCGACCCCTCCAAGGCCTCAGATTACCAGTCCCGACGAGGGCGACCATTTCTGTTCGCCGCTTAATGTCGTCATGGTCTGCAGCGATGAGAATATCTCGGTTGTGGAACTGGCCCGTAAGAACGCCAGTTTCAATTATTCGACCGGACTGACCACCCTGCAGCAGAATTCGCTGGGGGACGTTGACGGTGACCCGACAGACGGCAATTTCGCGTTCAACGACGAGTTCGGCGACTACTACAGTGGCCCGGTAGCCGCGGCACTCGCCGCCGAGGTCTGGTATGACCGTGGTTACACCGGTGTCCTGACGCATGAATTAACTACTATCAGCCTCGATACCCTGGCGGAGAAACTCGCCGCCGCTTTCAAGACCCGGGAAAATCTCGGAACCTATGACGACCTCCTTTACAGTGGGATGAAAATTTATTTCCTGAATCACGGTGATGAATTCGAATTCGGTTTCATGAAAAATCCGAGTTATTTCGATATCCGCCGCTGGCTCGAGGATGAAGAGCGCTCGGTCCTTATCGGTCTCGGCGGCAACCCGGGACTGTGGATGGCCGTGGACGGATTCCAGAACTGGCGGGAGGAAGATTCGACTTTCCTGATGCGGGTATCCAACCCCGAAACAGGCACCCTGATCACCTACGCGATCCGCAATCAAAACGGCTACAGCGAGGTATATTACAGCGGCAGCTGGCACCAGGTGGACTTGATGGTGTCGATGATTCCCCGCGACTGGACTGTCAGCCGGACGATGTTCGGTTTTGACCTGAACGGCGCCGACGGCTGGTCCTACAGCTGGACACCAAATGGAATTTACGAAGACAGTCTGTATTTCATCTATGCGACAACCAAGGACGCCAGCAATATTCGCGGTTTTTCGACCTGTTTGCTGCAGTACAATTGCACGGAAAATTATCTCGCCGGCGACTATGACGACAACGCCAGCGTCGATTTAAGCGACCTGACCTATCTGATTAATTTCATCGTCAACGAAGGTCCGGCTCCGATTGGGGGCGCGGGACGCGCCGACGCCAACTGCGACAATTATATCAATGTCTCGGATATCATTTATTTCATGAACTATATTTTCGGCAGTTCCAATGCACCCTGCCGATGACCTAAAATCGCAAATAAAAAGCCCGCTTCGGCGGGCTTTTTTTTGGCTTCCCGGCGCTTACCAGATCAGACGCCAGTCTGACTGCGCCGGAATTGTCAGTCGCTGACGAAGTATCACCCCGTCCTGACCGTTGATATTGAATTCATATAAAGTACCGGCGGGTTCGAGCGAATCCGAAGGTATCAAGTCGAGATAAAAATACCCGGCCGTATCGCTGATGGTTGAGACGGTCAAAGGCGCGATAATCCGTCCCGCGCTGCGGGTCACGCCCTGCGGTAAATGCGCCGAAATTTCGTATCCACCCAGCGGCGCACCTTTCAAATCGTAAAGAAATCCGTACACCCGGCACCGTTCCGGTTCCGTCGGCGTGCCCGGATTAAAAGCGTAACCGTAAACGGTATCCTGACCGGTTCCCGTGACCACGAGCGTATCGAACGGTTCGAAAATATAGCCGTAGGTCTCGGCGACCACGGTAAAACTGTCAGCGTCGAGGTTAAAAGCCGCCTGCCCGTTGACATCGGTCCGCCCCACTGCGACCAGAGCGGTCTGGGCGCAGTTGCGCACCGCCAGTGAGACTCCCGGTACAAGCTGAGAGCTGACCGAATCATAAGCCAGGAGGGTGTAAGAGTACATACCTGAACCCGACCCGAGGCCGGAGATTTCGCTGTCGAGGTATTTTCCAAAGGTTCCCTCGGTAGTATGATTAGCCGATGGCGTGTTCCAGACCCAGCGGGCAATCGAACCGGAATCAGCCGAACCGGCGGCCGACATCTTGAGCACGGTATCGACCGCGCCATGGAGGTCGGCCTTGATATCATAATAACCGCTGCCGGCGCCCGTTATTTCCGCGCCGTCGCCGTTATAAGCGGTCAGATGGAGGGCGTCGCCCGCCGATGTTCCGCCAACCAGTTCCAAACCGCTGCCGCTGGAGCCGCCCTGGACAAAAATTCCCGGCGACCCGCTGAGCCCCCTTACGACGATCCCGGTGTCCATAGAGATAACCTTGATTTTCGAAAGCGTCAATCCACCGCCGCCGGTCCCGTCGAGCATCGCCTCGAATGAGTTAGCGACATCGGCGTCGCCCGAAATCCGGGCGACATTGACGTCATGAATCGCCTGGGAACCGAACCCGGCCTGAAGGGTATCCAAAACGGCATAGAGGCTGTCCAGCACCGTCTGCAGGCTGTCCACCGCCTGCCCGGCCGTGGCGGCCGCCAGAGCACAGGAATCGCCCACATCATCAAGCTCCCAGCCCACCAGTTGAAACCAGGAGGTGCGCGGCGTCCGCAGCCAGCCGCCAGAGGCGTCAGAGTAAGCCGTCAAAGAAATTTCGTAAACGCCCGGTTCCCCGGAACCGTCGATATCAGCCATCAACGCTGCCCAGCAATAAGCCGTATCCGACCCGGTGATATGCCGGCTGACCCGGCCGGTTACACCGGCGACAATCTCACTGAACACGGAATCACCACTGCCGTTGCGGACAAGCACAAAAGTCGTATCCAGCCCGCCGATGTTCTGACCCAGACTGTCGAGATTATAAAACATGACCGCCAGAGAATCTTCGCCGCCAACCGAGACCGTAGCGTTGCTGACAATCCCGCCCGCCGAAACGGCCGCCGCCAGGAAGAACGAAATTAAAATCGCCATTAATGTTCTCATAAATTACCTTTCGATAAAGTCATTAATTTTCTTCGGCGGGAATTAAATCCGGCATCCACGACGCCGTCGGTGAAATAGACGACCAGAGAACAGGCCGACAAACTCACATAACCGGTCCGGTCATACTGATAGAAGCGCCTCATGGCGCCGCTGTCGGAACTGTCATCCCGGATAAACACCGCCAAAGCGTTGCTGTCGGCCCAGTCGCCGCGATCGACAATTTCCTGAACGATATTTTTTATGTCCGGGGTGCGGTACCAGGTAAGGGCGCTCTGGGCGGGAATATCGGGCCAGGCACAAGCGGCTGAGGTCACGAGACGGGCCGCATAATCACTCCCGCTGGAGAACCCGGCCGCGCTGGCGGTATCCTCGGCGTAAATCACGGCGTTGCAGGTCGTTCCGCTCTGTGAAGAACTGCAATGGAGACTGATAAAAGCGCTGTCGATATTAGCTCCCGGCGGCAGAGGAACCTCGACAAACCGCGCCAGGTAATCACAGCGATAGTCGCCGGTATAACCGACGACGGCGTCGCTCGCGCCGGTTTCGAGACTGTTGTTGTAGGTTTTGGCGTCATCCGTGGAAGCGGTAACGACAATCTTACATGTATCGGAAGCCGAGCCGGCGCCGGGCCATAACCAAACGAAAATCACCGCGTAATACAGAAAATACAATTTAAACTTCGTGCGCATAATATCTCCATCCCCTCATTTTTGTCTGGCGGGTTTTTCTTTGGGACACGGTTGACCCTTTTTAGCCGGCAGGGCATTATCGCCGGGAAGGTTCTCGCGGCGGATTTTCTCCAGCAGAGACAGCAGGTCTTTTTTCCCGGCATCCCCCGGGGCCAGTTTCATTCTGAATTCCATCATCTTAATCAAATCACCTACTTTCGGATTTTTTTTGATTTCTTCTTTAAGCGCCGTGCCGCAGGCGTCAATTAAGTCATCGAGAACGGTTATATCCTTCCCGTTCGTTTTCTTTGTAGAGGTTGTTTTAATTGCCCATCTCCATAATCAAAAGGTCCGATGTTACCGGACCATCGGCCTCGACCGCCCGGGCAATCTTGAATTTGCTCGCGGCTTCCCGGCCGACTACGAACACCGCCTCACCGGTCTTGCTGCGCGGCATTACCAGGGGGCTTTTGATTTCCGCGGGCAGGCTGTTGCCGCGATGGTCGGTCAATTCCGCAAATGAAACTTCCTGCACCGCGTCGGCGACATCCGTCGCCCCGAATAAAACACTGCGGGTGGAACCGACACTTTCGACTACCAGAAATTCGATATCCCCCAAGCCGGGCAGACCCCAGACCATGAAATCAGGCACCACCCACGCCCGACGGGTTTTTAATTTTTCCAATCCAGACAACATTATATGATATCCTTTCAACTAAGAGCGGGAATCGAAAGCCCGGTCATCGGCGGGCGGAACGATTTCAGCAGCATCTCCGAACGCTCGGCGTAACTGTCGGCCAGCTTGAGCCAAGCCAGGGCTTTTTTATCGTCCCCATTCGAGAGAACCAGTTCCCCGGCGGCGGCGGTGCGGCAGATAATCTCCAGCGCCCGGCAGGCGGCAGCCGAGCCCAGCACCGGGTCGGCTCCGAACTGACTGTCCGGGTCAACCTCAGCGGCGATCATTCCGTTGGCTTCCAGCACCGCCTGGTCGAGAATTTCCTCGTTGAAACTCTTGTACACGGGCGTGTAATCGAGATAGGCCGTCTCCCCGAGAGCGATATCACTACCGGACAGACGCCTGATCTCTCCCGCCGGGTAATTAACCTGATAATCCACGCCCGCCTCATAAAGTTTGAACGACGCCAGCCAGACCGCGATGGTTTGTCCAAGCGTCAGTTTCCCTCCGGTTTTGACGGTCAGTTCACCGCGGGTATAATCGATACTGTAATCCTCGTTTTCCCGGTAAACCATTCCGAGGGAGCTGTCCGAAGCCGCCACCACCGACCCGGGAACAATCGGCCCGGCGGTCAGGGTAACGGTCGTTAGGGCGAGAGTGACCGGGGATAATACCAGGTCATCGCTTGGTATTGATTTTACCAGGAGCGAATTTTCCTCGACGGCGTTCCCGTAAAACGAGAGATAACCGTCGGCGGCAAAAACGAATTTCTGGTCATAGACCCGGTCGGCCGGCGTTCCCGGAAGGGTCAGGTGCCGCCGGACCTGTTCGACGGTGGTGTAAGACACGGTTTACCTCCTGAAAATAACGGTTTCGAGTTCCGAGATGGCGGTAATCTGGGTTCCGACTGCGCCAGTGGCGTAACCCGAGGTTACCTCGATTTTCACCCAGAACAGGTTCCCGGATTCGATAGTTAGTTTTTGCCAGTCGGCGGGTATCGAAAAATTATCGGTCCACAGCAACAGCGGGATATTAGCAGCGTCGAGATAAGAATTTCCGCCCGCCGGGGTAAACGCTTTCCAGTTGGCGCCGTCCCAGTAACAGTAACTGACCGTGCCGCCGATGCCGGCAGTAGCCAGAATGAATTCCACGTACCGGAACTTGTTTGCCATTCCCAGATACAGTCGGTCGCCGGGGTTCTTTAAAAGACAGCCGCTGTCGGGATGATATAAGTCGGCGGTAGTGCTGTTTTCGGCAGCGGCGGTTTTATCGGCATAAGAAGCGGAGCCTTGCTCGTAAAGCAGAACGCCGTCGAAAGGCCTGGCGTTGCCGGTCAAAATCGCGGGTGAAGAAAACGACCCGGTTTGACGGTCGGTGTATTTTATCAGTCGCTGACTTCCGACCCAGCCGGACAGAAAAACAATTACCGGAATTTGGTTGCGGAAGAAGATTTGCGGTGAGGTCTGGGCTTCGTTATCGAGCGTCACCACCGCGCCCCAGTTGTTGCCGTCGAACTCACGGTACTCCAGTTTTTCATGACCGAACACCACCGCCAGCAAACCGTCGGGGCCGACCGCGGCATCGAAATTCGAGACAAATCCCTGCCCGGTGGCGATATTATAAGACTCGCTCCAGCTTCCGCCGGCCAGTGGCAGGGACCTGACCGATAACTGGGTCCCGGCCAGAGTGTAAATAACGTGAATGCTGTTGAGACCCACCACGACCCGGGAAAAAGCGGTCAGGGCGCCGGTCGAAATCTGGTCGCCGGGATCCGCTTCGCCGCTGCCCCAGCTTGACCCGCCGTCGTCGGAATATTTGACGAACACCTGCTTGTTGGGAGCGACATAACGACTGTAACTCACCCATAGCCGCCCGTCGGGCTCCAGCGCCAGCGAGGGTGAATATACACTGTAACCGGAATACACCGTGACCGCAGCACCGACCGTCCAGCTTCCCCCGGAGAAAGTCAGTTTTTTTATGATCAGATAACCGCTGGTGTTCTCGCTGTAAGCCAAAAAGAGATTACCGTCTCCGTCCATCAGGCAGTCACAGGCGGTGTCCCGGCAATCGCCGGCAAGCGTCACCGGAGTCGACCAGGAGAGATACGGCGGGTCGGCATAGGTTAGACGGACAGTCTCCGGAGCGGTCTGGACGACAGCCCCCAGACGACCACTGTACTGGCCGGTCGCGATTTTGAACAGCCGGTGCCCGGATGAACACCCCAGAGGGTCATAAGCGGTCGTTTCCATCAGTTTTTTCTTCATACTGATTCCTTAAAGAAAGCGGGCTTACCTAAGGGTAAACCCGCCGATTAAACGTTTGCCTTACGA
>JBMOKZ010000366.1:0-6939 GCA_049324195.1 Candidatus Zixiibacteriota bacterium
CCGAACCTGCTGCGACACAGCCCGCAGGTCGAGATTTACCAAGAATCCGTCCGGGGCGTACCCGAGTATGTATCCGGAAAACTTTCCGGACAGGTTACGAGAGGGAGCGAGGTTACGGCGGCGCTCGAGTTTTTCAAGAAAAACCTGGGTGCGTTTCGTATCGCCGAGCCGGAACTGGAACTGGTGGTCGACCGGGTCGATGAGGACCGGTCGGGGAACCGGCATATCCGGTTTCAGCAGCATCATAACGGTGTGAGAGTCTACGGCGGGAATCTCGCCGTGCACTATAATAAGGCGGGAGAATTGCGAACCGTGAACGGTAAATATCAACCCGGACTCGAACTGTCCGTCTCGCCGGCCTTGCCGGTTGACCGCGCGGTCGCTCTGGCGCGGGCCGACCTGAACGGCTTTTTCGGCGCGGCCGAACCGGGCGAGGCTGAACTGGTCGTTTTCCCCTGGGAAGGTACGAATTACCTGGCCTGGCGGCTGTATCTTCTTTCCGACAGTCCGCCCGGACGCTGGGAATATTTCGTCGAGGCCAACACGGGTGAAATAATCTACAAGGCGAACCGCATCATGCCCGACGAGGCGATCGGTACCGGTATCGGCGTCATGGGCGACACCCGCGATCATATCGATACCTGGTATACCGGTTCGAGCTATCAGATGTTGGATTATACCCGGCAGTTGAACAACAACATCCACGGCCACGACGGGCAGATGCCCGACGGCAGTTATATCGTAACCAATATTGCCGGGGCCACCCTGCCGGGGTCGCTGGCAACGGACGCCGACAATGTCTGGGACGATACCCTGGTGCAAGTGGCCGCGGTTGACGGTCACACTTATACCTCGCTGATGTACGACTGGCTGCTGAGCGCATTCGGCCGGAACAGTTACTCCGACCAGGGCAGCACCATGCTGACAATCGTCAATTACAGCGGCGACGGCGACAACAACGCCTACTGGGACGGCTCCCGGATTGTGATCTGGAGCTGGTCGGTCGGATGGCGCTCGCTGGCCGGATGTCCCGACGTTATCGCCCATGAATGGGGTCATGCCGTCACGGAACGGGTATCCGGACTGGTTTACCAGAAGGAATCCGGAGCCCTGAACGAATCTTTTTCGGACATGATGGGTGCGGCTTTCGAGTTCGCTCATGACTCGCTCGATATTCCCGACTGGTATATCGGCGAGAACGGCGTCATCAACGGCAACGGTTTCCGCCTGATGGCCTACCCGGCGGTTTACGGCGACCCGGAAATCTACGGGGAGGACGACCCCAACTGGGTCGATGTCGAAAACTGCACGCCCTCGGACTACAACGACTATTGCGGGGTGCACACCAACAGCGGGGTCGGCAATAAATGGTTCTATCTGCTATCCGATGGCGGCGAGAACCTGGGCGTCACCGTCACCGGTATCGGCGTTGCGAACGCCATTCAAATCGCTTATCAGGCGAACGCTTATTACTGGACGGCCTTGACCGATTATCACGACGCCGCCATCGGGACTTATTTCGCCGCGATGGACCTCGACCCGAGCGGAGCCTGGGCGCAGCAGGTCATAAACGCCTGGCACGCGGTCAACGTTTCGACCCCGGCGCCGGGTCTGGTTTTTTCACCGGCTCCGGCTGTTCCCGATTTCATCAGCGCCGGCGGTGAGGATACAATGGATATCGAGGTTTCGGGGTATTTTGGCGGCGTGCCGGTCGAAGGTACCGGGTGGTTCCATTACGCGGTCAACGGTAGTCCTTATACGGTCGCGCCGATGATTTCCGTCTCGCCGAACCATTACCGGTTTTCATTGCCGAACGTCACCTGCGGTGATGTGCTCGAGTTTTATTTCAGCGCCGAGGAAGAAAGCGGCGGCCGCTTTTATTTCCCCGATACGACCGCGCCGTTTTCGCCGATGGTGGCGACCCTGGTCGATGCCGTCTTTACCGATAATTTCGAACTGGATGAGGGCTGGACGGTATCGGGCGACGCTTCCGACGGTCATTGGAGCCGCGGCGTTCCCGCCGGATACGGCGAACGGGGCGACCCGCCGGCCGATTTCGACGGGTCCGGGCAGTGTTTTCTGACCGATAACGTCTATGGTAATTCCGATGTCGATAACGGCACCACTTATCTCATATCGCCCGTATTCGACCTGGCCTATCAAAACGCCCTGATCAAGTATGCCCGCTGGTATTCCAACGATTTCGGCGACATGCCATACACCAATGTAATGACCGTCTATATCTCCAATAACGGCGGCATCAACTGGGAGCTGGTTGAAACGGTCGGCCCGAGCGAAAAAGCCTCGGGTGGCTGGTACGAACACTCGTTCTTCGTGGCCGATTTCGTCCCACCGTCCTCGAATATGAAGCTTCGGTTCGAAGTCGCCGACACGACCGGGGCGGTAGTCGAAGCCGCGGTGGACGCCGTTACGGTGAGTACTTTCGACTGTATCCTGTATATCTGCGGCGACGCTAATTGTTCCGAAGGCGAACCGGATATTGCCGATATCACCCGGATTATAGATTATCTCTATATTTCGCATGCCCCGTTGTGCGAGCCGCTGGCGGCCGACGTAAACGACTCCGGCGGCGATCCGGATATCAGCGATATTACCCAGCTGATCAATCATCTGTATCTCGATAAGAGGGATCTGGTGTGTCAGAACAGTAAATAGTCGATTATAATAATATGAGAACCGTTCCCGCCCGGCGGGGACGGTTTTTTTATGACCGAACACTAATGATTCTTTCCGGACAATTTCACGGCGGCAAAAGGCCATGGTGTGTTCCTCCCGCTTCTATTTACCGAGATGTTCAGATATCGGGGAACATGAAAATATTTCGGTTGCTTATTAAAGGTCTCAAGAGCATATTGTATTTAAAGGTAGAATAAAAGTCGGGATAATTCCCGTTAATCCGGTAAAAAATACCAGTGAATACTATTGAAGAATACCGACGCGCCGGAATCACGGCTGCGCTAGTGATAATTTTTGTCTGTGGTTGTTCCCTGTTTGAACCCTCGTGTCACGAGCCCCGGCAGGTGGTGGCGGATGAGGCCAAAGAAACGGTTGTCCTGGTTTACGGTGATTCTCGAACCGACCATGAAGCCCACGGGCGGGTGGTCGGAGCGATGGAGCTTTTTAATGCCGACGTCGTGTTCCATACCGGGGATCTGGTGGGCAACGGGCTGGACAGCGGCAACTGGGTCATTTTCGACAGTATCACCGCCGGGCTGCGCATGACCGCAACATTTTATCCGGCGTTGGGCAACCACGAATACGACTCGCCGTTGTTTTATGACCGGTTCGAGTTGCCGGGCAACGAGCGCTGGTACGAAGTCGTGGTCGACAGTGTCAGTTATCTGATTCTGGACAGCAACCGCGATACCGACACCCTTTCGGAGCAGTACCGCTGGCTGAAAAACAAGCTCGAGCATCCGGGCGATGGGATCCTGTTCACGGCGGCCGTTTTTCATCATCCGCCATACAGCACCGGGCCGCATGCCGAGGACGAGAAAAACCTGCGGCTGTCCTGGACGCCGCTGTTCGAGAAATACGGCGTCGGGGTCGTTTTCAACGGGCACGATCACAGCTACGAGCGGTCATACGTCAACGGCGTTTATTATGTCGTCAGCGGCGGGGGCGGAGCCCCGCTTTATGAACAGGCGCGTACCTCGCCTTACAGCCTGGTGTTTGCGAGCGCGCATCATTTTTGCCGGCTGCGCCGGGACGGCGAGATACTGCGGGTCGAGGTCATTACGCCGGACCTTGAGTTTGTGGACAGTTTCAAAATAATCGAAAGTTTCTAAATATAAAACGACTGGAGAATTTATTACATGACAACCGGAGAAAAAGCCCTGGAGCGGCTGATGGCAGGCAATCGCCGCTTCGTCGACAACGTCCCCGAACGTCCCCACCAGAGTCTTGCCCGCCGCGAGGAAATTATTGCGGGACAGAAACCGTTTGCGGTCGTGATTGGCTGCAGTGATTCGCGCGTGTCGCCGGAAATCCTGTTCGACTGCGGCCTGGGCGACCTGTTCGTGGTCCGGGTAGCCGGTAACATCATCTGTCAACTGGTGATGGGCAGTGTCGAGTACGCCGTCGAACATGTCGGGGTCCGCCTGGTGATGGTGCTCGGGCATTCGCATTGCGGGGCGGTGACGGCTACGGTCGAGGGGGGCAAGGCTCAGGGGTCAATCGGCGCCCTGGCCGAAATTATCCAGCCGGCCGTGGATGAAATCGATGAAAACGACGAAGCCTTGATTGACAAAGCCGCGAAAGTGAATGCCCGGCGGATGGTTGCCCAGCTGCACGATTCTGACCCGATCTTGAAGAAATATGTCGACCGCGATGAATTGAAAATTATCGGCGCATTTTATGACCTGCACAGCGGTCGCGTGGAATTAATCTGATGAACCTTTTGGCGTGAGGCCGGCTATGACGGAAAATAATGAACGGCGTTTCTCCTGGCGGGGGGAAAACCTGCGGGTTGAAGTCCTCTTCACCCGGGCCGGAGTGGCCCAGCAGATATGGGTGGAAAACGACGACGGGGCGCTGTTGTTCGACACCGGCGACGGGACCCTTCGGGATATATTCGAAAACGAGTGCCAGCTCGATAAATTGAAAGGGCTCTTTTATACTCACGGACATTTCGACCACATGGGCGGACTGCATTCGCTGCTGGGATTTATGCGGATGGTCGTGCGCCAAAAACCGCTGCCGGTCTATGCCCCCGAGGGGTGCACCGAGGTCTTTTCCACGGTGGTCAATTTCAAACGTTGTTATCCCGATACGACTCCGTTTGTGATTCCCTGTCACGAGCTGAGAGGCGGCGACAGGGTCGAGGCGGGCTCGATGACGGTCGAGGCGTTCGAGATGATGCATTGCGGGTCGCTCAACGACGGCACTATCCAGGACCCGGTTCCCGCTCTGGGTTACCGGGTTGTTTACCGGGGCGAAACGATTGCGGTTACCGGTGATACCGGCTTGACCGGCGGCGTCAGGGAGCTGGTCAAAGGCGTCAACCTGGCGCTTATCGAAGCGACCATGCGCGACAGTAAAGAGATGGGTGACGAGTTCCTGAATAAAGTACACCTGAGCGAGGATGTCGCGGTTGAGCTGGGACGCACGGCGAAGGCCTATATTCTGGTGCACAAGGGCCGCCGATGAAATATGATAAGTCAACAGATTATCGCTCATAAACGGGAGGGAACGACGAAAAAATTGATTCGGCTGTCAATTCTTTTGGGGCTTATGTCAGGGAGCTGCGGCGAGAAACGACAGCCTGAATTCGGTTTCGAAAAAACCTGCGGGGTGTAGGCGGACGCCGGGATGGAGCTGGTCCGGACCGGCAGATTTTCGCTGGTATTCGAAAAGCGTGACGGGCTGGCGGCAGCTACTTTGTCGTCGCTGTCGCATGTCGGCGATTCTCTGGTTCTGGAAAAGCGGGGCGAAGCGGTCTTCGATACGCTCGGTAAGGCGGTCTATATGAAAGCCCGGGATTTTCTGGCGGGCGACAGTCTGCTGGTCGATTATGATACCGGGAAGCTGATAACGCTCAGCCGAGTCGCGGGAACACTCGAGAAAAAAAATGACCGGCTGGTTTTTAATCCGGCGGCAAGACAGTCGAGGAATACGACCCGGTTGCCGACCGGCTGGTTCTGGTCGCGCCCGACGGCTCCCGCCGGGAACTGACACGGGTGGAAAAACTGACTTTAGGTAAGCCGTACGATATGCCCGCGGCGGCAGGAGACAATATCGGAGAATGTCTCCAGCGCTGGCAACTCGGTACCGGGTTCGAAAAACACCCCGAAGGTTACATAACCGGAATAACGATTAATACCAACCACCATACCTATATATTTTATTTTACCGACAATATGATTTACTGTCGGGCGGCGCGGATTCGGCACGACAACAACGGTTCGCTGTTCGCCCAGAATATCCGGATGATGTTCAATAACCGGGAATTCACGGCGAACATGCCCGTCGATAACCTGGCTGAAACCTCGGCGATACTCAATATCGTCGATTCGTTGTTCGACCCCAAAATCTGTGTTTTCGCCGATACCGGCATTTACTGGTCGGTGAAAGAGATTTCGCCCGACCGGATAACCCAGAACGGCTGCGGTCAGGAATATTTTATCGAGCGGCGTGACCGGGATGCCGAAGCTATCCTGGAGTGGTTTGAATATCATGCATATTAGAAAATCTCGAATGAGGGCTTGAACCGCTCTCACGGCGGGCAAAAACACCAGGGGCTCAATTTGGTAAAAAATAACTTGCCCCCGCTGAACTTTCTTCGTAGGTATAGTGTTAGAGAGATAAAAATCAGAAATTCAGAAGTTTCTTATTGTCTTTAAGCCGGTCAGGAGCTTCGTATTCCTGGCCTTTTTTTGTGTCCGGAATTTGACAAATGATAAAATAACGATAAAGGAGGTTCTCATGAGCCAAGCCCAAGACGGCAGCAAAGTGAAAGTCCATTATACCGGCAAGCTCGATGACGGTACCGTTTTTGACAGCTCGAAAGGGCGTAACCCGTTTGAGTTCGAAATCGGCGCCGGAGCGGTAATCCCGGGATTCGAGAAGGGTATTCGCGGCATGAAAGTCGGCGAGACCAAAACCATTACGATTCCACCGGACGAAGCTTACGGGCACAAACGCGAGGAGTTGATTGCCGACGTCAAGAAGAGTCATTTTCCCCCGGATATCATCCCAACCGTGGGACAACAGCTTCAGATGCAGCAGTCGGACGGCCGGCCGTTGAATGTCATGGTGACTGAAATCAACGGTGAGGATGTGACACTCGACGCCAATCATCCGCTGGCGGGGAAAACCCTGACGTTCGAAGTCGAGCTGGTAGAGTTAGCTTAACCAGCTGACCGTATTTCGGGACTGGTTCCGAGAAAAGTAACCTGCAAAACCCGGCCGGGTTTAAAA
>JBMOKZ010000367.1:0-6902 GCA_049324195.1 Candidatus Zixiibacteriota bacterium
TGGGGCTGGTAAAACCACTCTATTGAAAAGCTTGCTGAATATTACTCAAATAACCTCCGGCCAGGCCTTGATTTTCGGTCTCCCACCGGAAAATCCCCAGTCTCGGGAAAAAATAGGCTATCTGCCGGAAAATCACCGCTTCCCGAGCCATCTCACCGGGATAGGACTGCTGGAGTTCACCGGGCGCCTGCATGGTCTGTCCCAAAAAGCTATCGATGAACGGGTCGAACGGCTTTTAAATCTGGTCGGGATGGAACGCTGGGGCAGTACCCGCCTGAGAAAATATTCCAAGGGTATGACCCAGCGAATCGGTCTGGCCCAGGCGATGCTTCCAGACCCGGATTTACTCTTTCTGGACGAGCCGACCGACGGCGTGGATCCGGTCGGGAAAGTGGAAATTAGAAATGTCCTCAAAGAAATCAAGAAAGATGGCAAGACTGTTTTTCTGAACTCACACCTGCTGGCCGAAGTCGAGTCCGTGGCCGACCGGGTGGCGATTCTCTCTAAAGGGAAGGTGGCCCGGGTGGGGTCAGTCGAGGCTCTTACCAGCCGGAAAAGTCAGTATGAAATCGAAGCTGCGATCGGCAACGAATTTTTCGATATCCCTGAGGATATCGGCAAGCGCATCTCGTTAACGACAACCGGCATGATTGTCGAATTGAAAAATCCCGATGATATCAATTTCATTATCGACCAGCTACGGATGCGAAAAGTCCTGATTCGTTGTGTCAAACCGATGAAAATAACGCTCGAACAGTCGTTTTTCGAAACCGTCAGCGAAGAAAAGAGGCCGGCCGAATGAGAGGGATCACCAGAGACTGCATTGTCGAGATGTTCGACCGGAAACTTATTTATGTTTTCGCGATTGTCACCGTTCTGGCGTTGTTTATCGTACTGATGACCGCATCGTTCGATACCGAAATTCATGTTCAAACCAGCGGTAATATGGATATGGAAGAAGTGAACGATATGCTGGGTAACCCGGCTATGAACGGGTTCAGCTTCTTTCTTTTCGTACTCGTTTTCCTGGCGGTTCTGGGGACGGCGGGTTTGATGCCATCGATGTTGGAACGGGGTCGAGCGGATTATTACCTCTCCAAGCCGATTTCCCGGACCTCGCTTTTTTTCAGTAAATTTTTCGGAATATTTGTCGTTTACGGCGGTGTGATTACGTTGTGCGGGCTGATCGTTTACCTGGCTATGGGGTTTATGTACAACTTTTTCGCGGCGGGAGTAATTTATATCATTCTGTTTGCCCTGTTGAATCTATTTATCTGGATGAGTGTGACTTCTTTCTCGGGAGTGGTGTTCGGGTCCAACGCCATCGCCATCATGAGCGCCTTTATTGTCTGGGTCCTGCAATTTCTGCTCGATAAAAGAGAGTTCATGCAGGAGTTACTTCGTTCCAAAACTTTCAATTACGTTACTGACTCCATATATTATATAATTCCCAAGACCGGGGCGCTTGATAACCTTGCCCTGAGGCTGGCCGTTGACCGTGTGATCCGCGACTGGGTGCCGCTGTATTCCTCGGTTTTGTTCGCTCTGGTCGTGATTTTTGCCACGGTCACGATTTTCCGTAAAAAGAATTATTGAACGCTTCGAATCTCTTAAAATATTTTCATAAACGTACTTTACAGTCTTTCGTAAACCCTCTATATTCCCGGAAATCTAATTTTTCTAAGCGAGGAGAAAGACCATGACCCCTTATGATTATCTTAAGAAGACTCAGGATAAACGAAGAAAAGATTTGTTCGCACTGTTGAGTTACCCCTCGGTGTCGGCCAAGTCGGAACACAAAAAAGATGTCGCCGCCTGCGCCGACTGGTTGAAAAAACATCTGACCGAAATCGGTTTTAAGTCAAAAGTCTATGCTACCAAGGGACATCCGATTGTCTATGCCGAATATATCGTTAACAAGAGCCTGCCGACCGTTCTTTACTACGGTCATTACGATGTCCAGCCGCCCGAACCGCTTCAGCTTTGGAAAACCGAGCCGTTCAAACCGCAGATTCGCGGCGGGTACATTTTCGCCCGGGGCGCGTGTGATGACAAAGGACAAATATTCGCCCAAATTAAGGGACTTGAGGCTGTTCTCAAAGCCGACGGCACTCTGCCGGTCAACGTCAAAATACTCATCGAGGGTGAGGAAGAATCCCATTCGGTCAACCTTCCGTTATTTATCAAGAAAAACAAAAAGCTGTTGAAAGCGGACATAGTCGTGATCTCCGATACCGCTCAGTTCAGCAAGAAGCTTCCGGCGGTGACGTTCGGCCTGCGCGGGATAGCCTCGGTCGAGGTGTTCGTGTACGGCCCGGCAATGGACCTGCATTCCGGCGGATTTGGCGGCGCTGTCGGCAACCCGGTTAATATCCTGTGTCAAATGGTCGGTCAGTTGCACGATAAGGACGGCAAAATCGCCATCCCCGGTTTTTACAAGGATTGCAAGCCTATCTCACCGTGGGTTCGCAAACAGTTCCAGAGGCTTCCGTACAGCGAAGCCAAATATAAAAAGGCGATCGGGGTGCCGGCGCTTTACGGCGAGAAACAGTTCACTACCTACGAAAAAGTCACCAGCCGCCCGACCTGCGACGTCAACGGCATCACCGGCGGTTACCAGGGCGAAGGCGCCAAGACCATTATCCCGTCGTACGCATCATGCAAAATCACCATGCGCCTGGTGCCGGATATGGACCCCAAAGATATCTGCGACAAAATTGAAAAGTATTTCAAGAAAATCGCGCCGAAGTCGGTGAAGGTGAGAGTCGACAAGCACGGCGGGGCTAGAGCGGTCGAGGTTCCCCTGGACGGCCCGTGGCTTGAAGCTGCCCGGAAAGCCATCAAAACCGGGTTCGGCAAGGAACCGGTGTTCATCAAAGAAGGCGGCTCGATTCCAATCGTAATCGAGTTTAAGGAAACGCTGGGACTGGATACGTTGCTGGTCGGGTTTGGCCAGAACGACGACAATATCCATTCACCAAACGAACGGTTCCGTCTGGTCGATTTCGAGAACGGCTGCAAAACGGCAGCGGCGCTGCCTTATGAGCTGGCGAAGGTAAAAATCTGAGATGGATTTGAGACTGAAAGGACGGCGAGCCCTGGTAACCGGAGCCTCCGCCGGCCTGGGAGCGGCGGTGGCGATGGAACTGGCTCGCGAGGGCGCGGCAGTGGTAATCAACTCCCGTGACCCGCAGCGGCTCGATAATGCCGCGGCGAAAATCAAAGCCGCGACCGGAATCGTTCCGGTGACAATAGCGGCCAATGTTGCCACGGGGGAAGGACTGGAGAAAATCGCCCGGACAGTGTGTCCCGGAGGCAAATGTGATATCGATATTCTTTTCTCGAACGCCGGCGGTCCGCCTCCGGGACAGTTTCTGGCTCTCGATGAAAACGCTTTCCCCGACGCCGCCCAGCTGGTTCTTGACGCTGCAATAAAACTGACCCGGATTGTGCTCGGAGGGATGGTGGAGCGTAAGTGGGGGAGACTGATATACCTGACTTCGGTAGGCGTGCTGCAACCGCTGGACAACCTTTTATTGTCTAATACCTATCGTTCGGCAGTGGCCGCCTTTTGTAAAACCATTTCTAATAATTACGCTCAGTACGGCATCACGGCCAACTGTGTCTGCCCGGGATACACCGCCACGGAGCGGCTGGAGAACCTGGCCCGGCAGGGTGCCAAAGACGCCGGGTTGACACCCGAGGCCGTCATCGCGGGTTACGCGGCAAATATTCCCGCCCGGCGGGTCGGTCGGCCCGAGGAACTGGGAGCGCTGGTCGCTTTTCTGGCCAGCGACCGCGCCGCTTACATTACCGGCACCTCGATTCCGGTTGACGGCGGTTTTAACAAGGCGCTGATTTAAAATATATTCCATCGGATCCGGATAATCGAACGTATTATCCTTTAATTTTTTTATGATTACTGAATCGGAAAACGCGAACATATGGCTCTGCCGTCAACTACTGAATTGAAAGACCCGCTCAAGACCGGCACCGGCTACAGCGCCGGTTTTCTTATCGGTTCGGCTCTCGCCCTGCAATCGGTGGCGTCGCTCTGTTATCCCATAGCCAAATTCGGCCTGGAAATAATCGAGCCGTTCACGTTCGCTTTTTATCGTTATTTAATCTCTTCCGCGGTGCTGCTGGCCATCGTCAAAATAAAAAAACATAAGATTCCTATCGAGCGCAAAGACTATAAAAAAGTTATCTTCCTCGGGTTTTTGATTATCCCGTTCAACCAGACCCTGTTTCTGGTGGGTCAGTCGATGACCGCCGCCGGCCACGGAGCGTTTTTGTTCTCCACCACGCCAGTCTTTATTTTTATCCTGGCGCTGATTCACCTGAAAGAAAAACTCGTCTGGCGGCGAGCAATCGGAATCGCAATGGCCGTAGTAGGGGTGATGGTTATCATGCTTTCGGGGGCACTCGAAGTCAGCACTGAATATCTCCTCGGAGATTTAATTATTGTCGTTTCAGTGACTGCCTGGGCTTATTACACCATAATCGGCAAGAACCTGGTGCGCAAATACGGCGCCCTGCGCATGACCGCTTACGCTCTGGCGTCCGGTTCGGCGATGTATTTTCCGCTCGGAATGTACCGCGCGTATGTGTTCGATTACAGCGGGGTCACATTCGCGGCCTGGGGCTCGGTGTTATACATGGCGCTGGGGCTGTCGGTATTCGTCTATGTGCTCTGGTACTGGCTTTTGAAGTACATGGAAGCCTCGCACATCGCCGTTTATCATAATATCCAGCCGGTTATCGCCACGGTAGTGGCTTATTTGTTTCTCGGTGAGACTTTGACCGTGCCGTTTTTAATCGGCGGTTTGATTGTTTTAGCCGGCGTCATTACCAGCGAGACATAAAAAAGCTGGACAGTGGCCTGTCCCGTTAAATCACCAGATAATTGAATTCTGTTCTTACCGGCCTTCCCAGCTTTTAAAACTGGCGAACTGGTTCGATTCCACGAACGTCTGCGGGTCTTTCAGAAATGAAAGCATGTTATCAATCAGATAAATGTGGTTCTTTTCCTCGTCGGCGATACGGTTGAGGATGTCTTTTCGTTCCGGGTTTTTTTCTTTGGCGGCCTGTTCACGATAAAACTTCTCGGATTTTTCCTCGATACCGATCGCTTCTTTCCAGACTGTCCGGGCGTTGTCTCCCGGCAATGTCTCCTGGCCGGCCTCGGTCATTTTCTTGAACAGATTTTTGGCGGTGGCGATAGTTTTGCCGCGGTTGTTGGCGAAATCCTGGGCGGCCGTAAGTTTGCCCTCGTCCAGCCGCTTGAAAATGTTATAATGCCGCTGTTCTTCCTCGGCCAGGGTCAAAAAGATTTGTTTCAGGTTTTCGTTGTCGGAGGCCGCCGCCCCTTTTTCGTAAAAGGCTTTGCCGTCGAGCTCCATCTGCATGGCGAATTTAAAAATATCCATAAACGCTCCCCGTTGGCGATTTTTTGAGGAGCCTGACCGGCGCGGGTCAGGCTCGTTTTCTAATTTCTTTACACAACAAGAGTCGGCCGGTTTGGTTCCTATTCCAGGCCGGCTCCCCGGAGATTTTCTTTCGAAAACATTTTTTCCATTTCGGGGTCGGTGAACACGCCGTCCTTACGAATCAGTTTGTCATCGAAATAAATCTCGCCGCCGCCATATTCCGGACGTTGTATCAGCACCAGGTCCCAATGGATGGAGGAGTCGTTGCCGTTGGGAGCTTCATCATAGCATTGACCGGGCGTAAAATGCAGCGAGCCGGCGATTTTTTCGTCAAACAGTGTGTCTTTCATCGGATGCAGGATGAACGGATTGACGCCGATAGCGAACTCACCGACATAACGGGCGCCGGGGTCGGAATCGAAAATCTTGTTAAGATTCTCGTTGTCGCCGTCGCAGGTCGCCTTGACGATTTTACCCTTCTCGAACGTCAGAGAGATGTTGTTGTAGACAACGCCCTGGTACAACGAGGGGGTGTTGTAGGTGATGGTGCCGTTGACGGAATCGCGAACCGGGGCGGTATAAACCTCGCCGTCGGGAATATTGCGTTTCCCGTCGCATTTGATGACCGGAATGCCCTTCAGCGAGAATGTCAGGTCGGTACCGGGACTCTTGATATGCACCTTGTCCGTGGCCTCCATCAAAGCATACAGCTTGTCCTGAGCTTTCGACATCTTGGCATAGTCGGCGCAGCAGACATCGTAATAGAAGTCCTCGAAGGCTTCCTGCGAGGTTTCCGCCAGCTGGGCCATGGCGTTGTTCGGGTAACGCAACACCACCCAGCGGGTGCGCTTGACTCGTTCCTCGAGATGGACCGGTTTGTAGAACAGGGTATTGTGTTTTTCGATTTGTTTTTTGTCGATATCGGCCAGGTCGAACGGATTGTCGGACCCCCGCAGACCGATATAGGCGTCGGCGCGTTTCATCAAAGTCAGATGCAATTCAGTCTGAGTCTTGAACTGCTCGTCGGTGGCGGTCCCGATCCATTGACGGATGAGAGATTCGTCATTGTAATACCAGAAAGTAGTGGCGCCTTTTTCGGTCGCCAGCCGGATGACCTGTTTACCCAGTTCGAGGGTTTCTTTACCTTTTATTTCGAGGTATAATACTTCACCTTTTTGGATTTGCACGGAATAATCGAGCAACTGCCGGGCCAGGATCTCATTGCGTTTGTCTTTCATTTTGGCTCCTTTCCGTTTTGTTGAAAGAACTATTGAGAATGAAGATAGCACATAAGCTGGCGTTGCGCAACCCTTAGCCTGACCCTGAGATGAATTATTGAAGTCGTCAAAAGCGCTTGATTCCGGTCAAGCAACCCCCGGTAAGGCTTTATCGCCATATAACATATTGTGCCACTATATGATACGGGATAAATAATAGAATCTAAAGGGTTTGTTTAATACGCCGATATCTGGA
>JBMOKZ010000368.1:0-6883 GCA_049324195.1 Candidatus Zixiibacteriota bacterium
TGGCCGAAAGACCTGTATGTCATTCCCCAGTATTTTTTTGCGGTGGCTATGACCGGTTGCGAAATAAGCCTGTCCGAAGAACATACCGAGTATCAATGGGGGAGCTACGAGAAAACGCTCGCGCGGCTTCACTGGGAAAGCAACCGAACCGCGCTGTGGGAACTTCACGAAAGATTGTTAGAAGATAAGCTTGAGGCGGTCGATTAGTTATTTTTTCCCCGCTCGGCTCTGGCACGGCGTTTTTGCTCGCGCAAATCGAGCGCGTTGGCGTATTCGCCGGTTTTCTCGCGGCTGGCCGTGAACGACACCGCGTCGGTCGGGCAAGCCTCGATACAGTTGCCGCAGGCGAAACAGTCAGGTTTTACCCGGTCGTTTTTGAGGATGGCGTCCATGACGTTCGAGGGGCAGGCTCGAGCACAGGCCTGACAGGCGTCACATTTGCGGTAATCGACCTTGATACGGAAAAGCGACATTTTTTCGAAAAGCCAGGCGACCAGTCCGAAGGGGCAGAAGAAATGACACCAGGGCCGATATATAAACAGCGCCGCGATTAAAATCAGCAGGATAAACGTCCCGCCAATAATTCCCAATACCGCCGGATTATATACTTTAAACGGGTCAACCTGACCGATAATATCAAACGTCCAGAAAAAGCCAGCGGCTGCCAGCGCCAGAAAAACGGCGATGCGAATGCTGTTTGACAACCAGAATGGCGGTTTGTATTGTCGGGTGAGGCCGCGGAAATCGTGTTTTTTGCGATTGAGTCGAAACAGAAAATCCTGCAAAACGCCGAACTGACAGCCCCAGGAGCAGATGAATTTGTTGGCGATAACCACTATCAAAAGAAATATGCCCAGAGCGATAAGTCTCGGGACGAAAACCGTCTGGTGAGCGGTCAGCAGAAAAACCGCGTCCTTGACTGTCCCCATCGGACTGGGGTCAGAGCCGAGTACAACGCCAAATGTGAGGATTCCGACCGCATACAAGATTTTCCGGCGTTTGGGGGTCAGTTTTTTCTGGGTTAACAGAATCAAAGGTACGGTCAGAACCAGAATCCAGAGAGTGAATTTTATCAGTATTTTTTGCCAGTTTTTACTCTGTTCTTCCTGAAAGAGAACCATCTTTTTACCGATGACGCTTTTTACCTGTTCGGATGTCAGGTTCAGCTCGGCCAGGCTGGCGGTTTCGGCTCGGGCGCTGTCGATTTTTAGCGCGGCCAGAACCGGTTTTAGGGGGAGATGGTTGTCCCGGGCAAGTCGGGCGGGGGTAATATCAACCGAGGGGATAGTTAATTCGATAACCTCAACTGTTTCCGGTTTTTCGCCCCATAATTTGACGGACAGAGCGGACAGGATAACGACCAGGAAGATGACCAGAATGAACTGAGAGATTTTGCCGGTATTCATCGGCGCTCCGTACTTTAAGGCTTTTTATTTGGATTAAAATAAACGGAATACGATGCAAAAAATAAGTATAAAATCACGTGATTACCGTATATATTAAATAAAAATCGGGTGTCGTACCATGAATAAATCCAATCGATAGGGGTATCATTAAAAAAAGGAGAGACGATGTCCGGAGCAATAGTACCGATATTAGCCGCCGCCGCGAAAAGAAAAAGAGAGATACAGGAGGAGGAGCTAATGACCGGGTATAATAAAGAAGATATGCGCGGCTGGGAGTTTAAAATAGTCCGGTCGACATTCGGGTCGTTCCGCAACCCGGAGAAAGTCAGGAAGCTTTGCGAGGATGAAGCCGCGGCTGGGTGGGAAATGCTGGAAAAATTCGACGATTACCGGATCCGGTTCAAACGCCGGGTCGAGAAACGGTCGATGGACCCGCATTTGAACCAGGACCCTTATCGGAGCGCCGCCGGTGCCGGCTCGAGTAACATTATTTTGTTATTGCTGGCGCTGTCGATATTTTTAGTCGGGCTGGGTATTTTTCTGGTTACGGCAAACCAATGAGGAACGATAAAGATGCCTTTCTGTCCTAAATGCCGCTATGAGTATGAGGCTGGTGTTTTCGTATGCCCGGACTGCGATGAGAGGCTGGTTGCCCTTCTGCCCGATGACGAAAATGAATCCGACGATTACGACCAGTACGATAACTGGGTTCAGCTGGCCCGGTTGTCATCGTCGCAGTCGGCCGACATGGTCGAGGAAGTGCTGCAGGAGAAGAATATCCCGGTGGTGATTTATTCCGGCACCGGTCATTTTGGGATAGTCGGCCAGATGGGACCATCGTCACCCAGACCCATCGGGGGGGGGTATTCCGTCTTTGTCCCCGAGGAATTCGTTTCCGACGCCGACCAGGAAGCCTCGATTGTGCTCGGTGAGGAATGGGAAAAAGCCAAACTGTTCGATATCGAAAAAGAATAATTTACCGAACCGGTACGGTGGTTATTCGTAAAGATATGGTAGAAAAGAACACTTGAGGATAATAAATGAATTTTTTGTTATGGCTTATACTTTTGGTGCTGTGCTGGCCGCTGGCGCTTCTGGCGCTGGTGCTCTTTCCGTTCGTCTGGTTGTTTTTACTGCCGTTTCGGTTGGTGGGGATGGCGGTGGAGGGCGTGCTGGCGTTTTTGCGGGCGCTGATAATGCTTCCCGCCCGTGTCCTCGGCGGCCGGTAATCTCGAAGGCTATTTCTGACTTGCCATCGCTATCTATTTGACTAACTTACCCCATTATGGAATATCCGACTCTGTTAAAGAACTGCCCGCTGTGCCGCGATCTGGACCCATCCGAACTGGCCGCGCTGACCGATATCGCCTCATTCAGAAAAATCAATAAGGATGAGATTGTCTTTTTCGAGGGCGACCCCGCCACCGGGTTTTTCGTTCTTCTCAAAGGGCAGGTGCGGATTTACAAAGCCGCGCCCGACGGTCGTGAGTACACCCTGCACCGCATCGGCCCGGGGCAGATGTTCGCCGAGGCGGCTATCTTCAGGGGTCACACTTTCCCGGCCAACGCCGCCGCCACCGAACCGTCAATAACTGCCTTTTTCCCTAAAGACCGCTTTATCGCTTTGATTACCGCCTCGCCGCAAATTTCCATGAAAATGTTCAGTGCCTTGTCAGCCTTTATTCGCGATTTTAATCGTCAGGTCGAGTCTTTATCGCTGAAGAATGTCTCTGCCCGACTGGCCTCGTATTTACTGGATAAATTATCTCTCAGCCCGACCCGGACGGTCAGGCTCGAGGTCAGTAAATCCGAACTGGCTCGTTCGCTGGGGACAATCAGCGCCACGTTATCGCGTAACCTCAAGAAAATGCGCGAGTTAGGAATAATTGAGGTCAGCGGACAGAATATCACAGTGCTTAATACCGACCGTCTGAAAAATATCGCCGAGGGCGATAAAATCTGATTCTTTTGACTTAAATCAAAGACTAATTCAGTCCAAAATCCGATCTTGAAAATGAAATTTAAAGCACCCCGAAAAGGAGATTATATTGCCGGTTCGAAAGATCGTGAAAATAGACGAGGAAAAATGTGACGGCTGCGGCCTTTGTGTCCCGGCCTGTGCCGAGGGCGCGATTCAGATTATCAACGGTAAGGCTCGGGTAGTCAATGACCTGTACTGCGACGGTCTGGGTGCCTGTCTCGGGGAATGTCCCCGGGGGGCGATTACGGTCGAGGAACGCGAGGCCGCGGCTTACGACGAAAAAGCGGTCGAGGTACACCTGGCGCGGCTGCGGCTCATGAAAGCGCCGGGAGTTCGGCTGGAAACCGCACCGGTCAAATCCGTTCCCCTCCCAGCCGGGCACGGCGGTTGTCCCGGTTCGGCCGCCCGGCAGTTGCGCCCGGCGGAATCGTCACCTTCGACTGCTGTCACGCCGCCGCTCCAATCGCGGCTGGGTCACTGGCCGGTGCAGTTGATGCTGGTGCCGCCGGGGGCGCCTTTTTTGAAAAACGCCGATATTCTCATCTGCGCCGATTGTGTCCCGTTTGCGGTGCCGGATTTTCATAACCGCTATCTCGCCGGTCGGGCGGTGCTGGTGGGCTGTCCCAAGCTTGATGATTTAAATTACTATTATGAAAAGCTCAAGGTCATTTTCGCCGAAGCCCGACCCCGTAAAATAACGGTGCTGAAAATGGAAGTGCCCTGCTGTTCGGGCATCGCCGGGGCAGCGCTGAAAGCCCGCAACGAAACGACGGCCGAAGTTCCGGTGGACATTTTCACGATCGATGTCCGGGGCGGGGAATTCTGTGAATCCGTACCGGCCGGGACAGCCGCCTGAGGTAATAACCGTGAACGATAAAACCCCCTTTATAATTCCAACCGTAAACGGTGCCGTGAAAACGAAGAAAACCAAATATCGCCGCAATACGGAAAAGAAAATTCAAAAATACCGGACCCTGATACAGGGGTTGTTTGCCCTGTTGTGTGTCTGGATCGGGGTGGAGTTTTATTTTTTCGTCAAGTATCTCGAGACGGATACACTTACCGGACAGGCCTATCGCCCGCCCGGCGTCGAGGGATTTCTGCCGATCAGCTCGCTGATGAGTCTTTATCATTTCTTCATCAGCGGGGAAATCCATCCTGTACATCCGGCCGGGATGTTTATTCTGGGGGCTATTCTGGCGGTGTCTTTCATTTTCGGCAAATCGTTCTGTTCCTGGCTCTGCCCGGTGGGGTATCTTTCGGAGATGCTGGGCGATATCGGCGACAAGCTGTTTCGGCGGCGTCTCAAACTGCCGCGCCTTCTGGATTATCCGTTGCGCTCGCTGAAATATTTACTGCTCGGCTTTTTTGTCTATGCGATTTTCTTTTTGATGACGGCCGCGTCCCTTCGGGCGTTTCTGGACAGCCCGTACAATATTGTCGCCGATATCAAGATGTATTACTTTTTCGCGGAGATTTCGCGCACCGCGCTGATCGTGATTGCGGTGTTGATGCTACTGTCGGTGGTGGTGCGGAATTTCTGGTGCCGTTATCTGTGTCCTTACGGGGCATTGCTGGGCCTGCTGTCGCTTCTCAGCCCGCATAAAATCAAGCGCAATCAAATCAGTTGTATTGACTGCGGCAAATGCGCCCGCGTTTGCCCGTCTGCCATCAAAGTCGACCGGGTCGGAACGGTCGTTTCCGACGAATGCACGGCCTGTCTGAACTGTGTCGATGTCTGCCCGGTGGCGGACACCCTGACTTATAGTTCTCTGATAACAAAGCGTAAATTGACTCCAAAATCGGTTGCTATCGGAATCGTGATTGTTTTTATTGTGATAACAGGTTTGGGAATGATGACCGGTAACTGGAAGAATGATATCTCCATCGAAGAATACCTGCATCATCAGAAGTATTTGAAAAGTTACGGTCATCCGACCGGTTCAGGTGACATAACGGAATTTAACCGCACGGTCGAAGCTGGCAGTCAAAATGATAAACCCGTATCTGAGGAAAATAAACCATGAGTGAACTTATTGATAACGCCCGTAAAAGAAAAGACCTGCTGAAGCATATGATTTTGCAGCTTCACAAGGGCGAAGCCCCCCAGGCGGTAAAAAATCAATTGATTCGTCTGCTGGGCGAGGTGCCTTACGGCGATGTCGTCGCCATCGAGCAGGAATTGATATCCGAGGGTCTTCCGACGGAGGAAGTCCTGAAACTGTGTGATATCCATACCGCCGCCCTCAAGGGTCAGATCAGCCAGGAGGGTGCCCGGGTGGCGCCGCCGGGACATCCGGTGCATACCTTTCGTGAAGAAAACCGCGCTCTGGTCTGGGAAATAAAAAACCTGAACATGCTGTTCGATCGGCTCGAAAAAAATAGTGCGGCCGGGGAAATACCGGCGGTTATCGACCAGGTCCGAGTCAGGTTCAACGCTTTAACCGACGTCGAGAAACATTATCAACGCAAGGAAAACCTGCTGTTTCCGTTTCTGGAGAAGCACGGCATCACCGGACCGCCCAAGGTCATGTGGGGCAAGCACGACGAGGTTCGGGAACTGCTGCGGGCGGCGGTGGAATCATTGGCGGCGCTCGGACGAAGCAGCCCGGACGAAGTGCGCACCGTGGTCGAACTGGTTTTAAAACCGGCGGCGACGGCGGTCGAGGAAATGATTTACAAAGAAGAGGAAATCCTTTTTCCCATGACCCTGGATACGCTCGATGACAGGGAATGGTTCGATATTTATCAACAGAGTCTCGAAATAGGTTTTTGTCTGTACGATCCGGTCGATGACTGGCGGCCCGAGGGGGTGTCCGTTAAAACCGTGGCGCAAGGCTCCGCCGACCGGGTCCAGTTGCCCTCGGGAAGTTTTACGCCCGAGGAACTCAACGCCGTGTTGAACACGATACCGTTCGATTTAACGTTTGTGGACAAGGACGATACGGTGCGTTATTTTACTCAGGGGCGGGAACGCATTTTCGCCCGCAACCGGGCGATTCTGGGGCGAAAAGTGCAGTTGTGTCACCCGCCCTCGAGCGTGCACATGGTACAGAGGATTCTCGACGATTTCCATGCGGGGCGCCAGGAGAGGGCGCCGTTCTGGATTGAGATGAAGGGACGGTTCATCCATATCGAATATTTCGCTCTCCGGGACAAAAACGGCGAATATCTGGGGACGCTCGAAGTCAGTCAGGATCTGACCGAAAAAAGACAACTCGAAGGCGAACAGCGGCTGCTCAAATACGGGGAGAAATAACATGGCGGCAAGAAAGCAACCGGTAGCCATCACCCCGGAAACCAGGGTCGGGGTTTTTCTGGACGCCTACCCGGAACTGGAAGAAGTTTTGATAAACGCCGCGCCGTCGTTCGCCAAGCTTCGCAGTCCTCTTCTCCGGCGCACGGTGGCCCGGGTAACCTCGCTGCGTCAGGCGGCGATAGTCGGTGGAGTCGATTTGGGTATCCTTATCAATACTCTGAGACGGGCGGCCGGTCA
>JBMOKZ010000369.1:0-6817 GCA_049324195.1 Candidatus Zixiibacteriota bacterium
CCGCCTCGTCCATAAAAACATAACCGACTTTCACTGTCCCCTCTCCATTGCCGGCCAGCACCTCAGCCGCTGCCAGGGCGAAGAGCGCGAACCCGAATATGGTCAGTATTTTTTTCATCGCACCCTCCTCAATTACTCAAATTATGGCAGCCGGATTGATAACAGTCCGGGAAAAGTTTGGTGCCCAGCTCCGGATCCAGAAACAGATGATTCTCGTAAGAACCGTGCACTTCGCTGTGGCAATCCACACAGGCCAGCTTGGCCCCCAAACCGGAATGGCTGGTCCGATGACCAGGGGGGGTGCCGTGACACTGCTGACAGGTGCCGTTTCCCGGCTGGCTCAACAACCGGTCATTGGATGAACCGTGGGGTTGATGACATTCGACACAACCACCGCCCTCAACCAGGTGATTGTAAGTCACCGGATGCTCATACAAGAACGGCCCGGCATAATCGCTGTGACAGCTCTGACACTGCCAGTTGCCCCCGACCGCAAAAGTCGGATTTTCGATTCCGGACAACTGGTGACAGTCGGAACAGCGGATATTTTCCGATTCGAGCGGATGGTTGGACCGGCGTTGGAACTCAGCGGAAATATCGGTATGACAATCCAGACAGAAAGTCTGGCGCTCGTCTCGTACTAACATGGAAGCTGAATTGTCGTGGATCTGGTGACAATCCAGACACTTGACGTCGGCCCGAAAATGCGCGTCGGTCGTAACCATCGCCTGCTGATGCGGCGTAACATGACAGCGGCTGCACACCGCCGCCTGAGCGACCAACAGCAGGTTGTTCGGCCGGGAGATATTCTCTTTCGAGGGATCCTCCATATGGACTTCCCCGCCGTCGTGACAGGCCGTACAACCCACCGCCATCGGCGATTTCATGTCGTCACCGCCGCTCAGGCGATGTGCCCCGCCGGCAAGGGAAACATCGTAATCCTCATGGCAGGAAAGACAGGCGTCCGATTCCTCTACAAGCTGCTGTCGATCAATTTTCGGTGGCGTCGAGAGCGCCGCGGAGAAGGTCAAAACCAGAACTGCGACCACGATCATCCCGGCACCAGGTTCTTTTTTCCCCATCATTTATACCCTCGGGATTTAGAGGTTTTCACATATCAAATCTTACAGCAATACCGGTTATTAACCGGGTTGTCTCTATTTTATTATTTTTATTGTCAGATGGTCGTGCGGGGGATGCAGTCAACTGTTGTCCTGTTAATGTACTTTAACCATCTTTTACCCCTTTGTCAATTTGAATCCAATATCGACACTTTCATGACAAATGTCAACTAAATTTATCGTTTTAGCCCATTTTTAATTTCGTAACCCCTCTTCATACAATGCATTACAAGAACTTTAGTTTACATTTTTGTATATTTTATAAATGGGTATAATAAGCCACTATGTAATATTTAATTGGTTGGCGGCGTGCGACGAGGCTTCGCAGCGCACCTTAACGACGCCGAAAACGGGTTTCATCGATGGAATTGCAGACCATATAAATCTTCGTTTGTAAACCGAAAATAAAAAAATTATTATTTTATGAATTTTCCCCTCGAAAAACAGGCTTGAAGCCGAAAAGCCGGCAGCTGAACCGATTACGAAACTTATCCCACGCTACCGGCCGTTTCTCGCTGTCGCCGCTTCCCCTCTTCACAACACCTATCGACCCGTTAAAACGGATTTTGCCCAAAAACCGACCGGCGGGACATTTGGAACCCGGCCGTCTTGTTTGCCGTCATAGACAAATGTCATATAATTCCGTCACTTTAAATATTTGCATAACTATGCCCCCTTTTCGGTCCCGAAAAGGCTTTTCCGGAGTCAGTAACGGCCGTAAAAATAATTGCATTTTTCTCTAAGACAACACTATTTCTATTGACAAGATTTTCCAAATCTTATATCTTAAAACGTAGATTGTGAAAATAATCACATAATCCGAGGCAGATTTGAAAAAAACAACTCCTGTTTTTGTCACTCGCGAAGACTTTCAGCAGCTTTTTGAAGTACTGGGTCAGAAGGGTTACCAGATTACCGGACCAACTCTCAGGGATCACGCTATCATCTATGATTATATATCCTCGGTGGAGGATTTACCAGCGGGCTGGCGCGACCGTCAGGACAACGGCACCTACCGGCTCGAGAAAAGCGATCGGCCAACCCTCTTCGATTTCACGGTCGGACCTAATACCTGGAAAAAAATCCTCTACCCTCCCGAATTAAAACTGCTGGATATAAAGCGCGACGGAAAAGGTTTCGAGGTTCAGGGGGCGCAACCGCATATCCCCAAAAGAGCCTTGATTGGGGTTCGCGCTTGTGAACTCCGGGCTCTGGCGATTCACGACAAAATCCTCTCTGAAGGGGCCTATATCGACATTGGATATCTGAAAAGCCGTGAAAAATCGTTTATCGTGGCCGTAAACTGCACCCGTCCCGGCGGCACCTGTTTCTGTGCGTCGATGCATACCGGACCCGAAGCGGAAAGCGGCTACGACCTGGTCTTGACGGAAATATGCGAACCCAACCGGCACTATTTTGTCATGGAAAGCGGCAGCAAAAAAGGGGAGGAAATCCTCGCGGGTATTGCCCACCGGCCGGCGACCGACGACGAAATTCATACCGCCGTTCAGGCACTGGAAAAAGCCGCCGGGCAGATGGGGCGTAAGCTTGAGGCCGACGATATCGTCGAACTGCTTTACCGACGGTTCGACGACCCGCACTGGCAGGAGATATCCGAACGATGTCTCAGTTGCGGCAACTGCACTATGGTCTGCCCCACCTGCTTCTGCATGAACATCGAGGATACCACCTCTCTGGACGGGCGCGAAGCGGCCCGCTATCGCAAATGGGACTCCTGCTTCACGGTCGAATTCTCCTATATTCACGGCGGAAGTATCCGCGCTACCGCGGTCTCGCGCTACCGGCAATGGATGATGCATAAACTGGCCTACTGGCAGGATCAGTTCGGCATGCCGGGCTGCGTCGGCTGCGGCCGCTGCATCACCTGGTGCCCGGTCGGTATCGATATCACTGAAGAAGCCCGTGTTTTTCGTGAAAGGGATAAATAATTTTACGTTTAGTAAAAAAGGATAAAAAACATGGAGAACCTTGAGAGAATTTTAACGGAACATCCGTTTCTGGCCGGTTTGAGCGAAAAGTACATCAAGCTGCTGGTGGGATGCGCCTCGAACGTGGTTTTCAAGGCGGGGGAATATATTTTTCGTGAGGGTGAGAACGCCAACAATTTTTATTTCATCCGTCACGGCCGGGTCCAGGTGGAAACCTTCATCCCCCAGAAGGGTTCGATAATCATCCGCACCCGCGGCGAGGGTGAAATTTTCGGCTGGTCCTGGCTGGTGCCTCCTTTCAAATGGCATTTCGACGCCCGGGCGGTCGAACTGACTCGGGCTATCACTCTCGACGGCAAGTGCCTGCGCGACAAATGCGAACAAGACCATGACCTCGGCTACGAAATTATGAAAAGATTCGCTCTGATTATCGCCGAAAGGCTGGAACAGACCCGTCTGCAACTCATGGATGTTTATGGCAACAACACAAAAAAATAAAAGCAACGGAAAAGCTTCTCACTCCGACCCGATGTTGTCTAATCCGTTCACCATAAAAAGAGTGATCAAGGAATCGTTCGATACCTTTTCCCTCGAACTGGACCCCGCGCACGAAAACGGTTATAATTTCGCCCCGGGCCAGTTTAACATGCTTTACGTGTACGGTGTGGGCGAGGTGCCGATATCCATCAGCAGCGACCCGACCAAACCCAAAACGCTGATTCATACCACCCGCGAGGTGGGCACCGTCACCCGGGCCATGCGCCAGTTAAAAGCCGGTGACCTGCTCGGCGTCCGCGGACCCTACGGCTCGAGCTGGCCGGTTGACAAAGCCGAGGACAACGACGTGGTCATTATCGCCGGCGGTATCGGTCTGGCTCCCCTGCGACCGGTGATTTATCATGTGCTGGCCCATCGGGAAAAATACGGCAAGGTGGTACTTCTCTACGGCACCCGTACTCCCGAGGACATCCTTTTCCGAAAAGACCTTGAGCAATGGCGCTCGCGTTTCGACCTCGAGACTTATCTTACCGTGGACCGCGCCACCGGGTCCTGGCACGGCAACGTCGGCGTCGTCACCACCCTGATTGGCCGGGCGCCTTTCGACCCCCTGCATTGTATCGCCATGGTCTGCGGGCCGGAAATCATGATGCGCTTTACCGTTCTGGAGCTTCAAAAACGCGGCGTGCAGGACGAAAGGATTTTCATTTCCATGGAGAGAAACATGAAATGCGGCATCGGCCTGTGCGGCCATTGCCAGCTGGGACCGACTTTCGTCTGTAAAAACGGACCGGTGTACAATTATGACGAGATGAGAGATATCTTCTTAAAACGGGAAATGTAACATGACTTCAATAAAAAAATTCAAACTCGCGGTGTGGAAATTCGCTTCCTGCGACGGATGTCAGTTGTCGCTTCTGGATTGCGAGGACGAACTGCTGGCTGTGGCCGGCGCGGTTCACATTGCCAACTTCCCCGAGGCTTCCCGGGCTGTCATCAAGGGACCTTATGATATTTCCCTGGTGGAAGGTTCGATTACGACTCCCCATGATGCCGAACGAATCCACAAAATCCGACGCAGTTCCAAATACCTCATAACCATCGGAGCCTGCGCCACCGCCGGCGGCATCCAGGCGCTCCGCAATTTCAAAGACGTCAACGACTTCATCTCCGCGGTGTACGCCCATCCGGATTATATCGAAACGCTCAACAAATCCACCCCCATCGCCGACCATGTTTTCGTCGATTTCGAGCTGCGCGGCTGCCCTATCAACAAATACCAGCTCCTGGAAACGGTCAACGCCATGCTTAACGGCCGTAAACCCAATATCCCCGAATACAGCGTCTGTATGGAATGCAAGCGCAAGGGCAACGTCTGCGTCATGGTCGCTTCGGGTATCCCCTGCCTCGGACCGGTGACCCAGGCCGGGTGCGGCGCTCTTTGCCCTTCTTACAACCGCGGCTGTTACGCCTGTTTCGGTCCCAAAGAAACGCCCAATACCTCTTCTCTGGCCGCCCGTTTCGAACAATTGAATACCAGCCGGGATGACATCGTCAGACTTTTCCGCGGCTTTAACGCTTATGCTGAACCGTTCCGGAAAGAGAGCGAAGCCTATGAAAAATAAAACCATCAAAGTCGATTACCTGGCGCGAGTCGAGGGTGAGGGCCGGCTGCTCGTCAAGGTCAAAAACGATAAAGTTACCGAGGCGTTCTTCAGTATTTTCGAACCGCCCCGCTTTTTCGAAGCTTTCCTGCGCGGACGGAAATATTACGAGGCTCCGGATATCACCGCCCGCATCTGCGGCATCTGCCCGGTCGCTTACCAGATGAGCTCCTCCCATGCCATGGAACAAATCTGCGGCGTGACCGTTGGCGGCCAGCTGCGGGAACTGCGCCGCCTGCTCTACTGCGGCGAATGGATCGAATCTCACGTTCTCCATATATATATGCTCCATGCGCCCGACTTTCTGGGTTATGAAGACGCCATCCTGATGGCCAAGGATTACCCCGATATCGTCAAGCGCGGCCTGAAATTGAAAAAAATCGGCAACGATATCATGATTCTGCTCGGTGGCCGGGAAATCCACCCGATCAACACCCGGGTCGGCGGCTTTTACAAACTCCCCGAGAAAAAAGAACTGGAACAGTTTATCGATCCGCTGAAATGGGCGCTCGATGCCGCCCTGCAGACGGTCGAATGGACCGCCGGGTTTTCCTTCCCGGAACTGCAGCGCGATTACGAATTCGTCTCTCTGCGGCACCCCGACGAATACCCGCTCAACGAAGGCCGTGTTGTCTCCAGCAAAGGCATCGATATCGACATCAGTCGGTTTTTAGATTATTTCGAGGAACTCCATGTCGAGCACTCGACTTCCCTGCAAGCCAAAGTAAAGGAACGCGATGACTACCTGACGGGGCCGTCGGCTCGTTACAACAACAATTTCGACAAACTGCCTAAAATAGCGCAGGACGCCGCCAAAAAAGCCGGTCTGGGGGAGTTCGAAACCAACCCCTTCAAGAGCATTGTCATTCGCAGCGTGGAAACGGTTTTCGCCTGCGTGGAAGCCTTGCGGATTATCGAGCAGTACAAAAAACCGGATAAACCCTGCGTGGAAATGTCCCCCCGCGAGGGCATCGGTCACGGCTGTACCGAAGCGCCGCGCGGCTCGCTCTACCACCGCTATAAAATCGACAACAACGGCGTGATTCAGGACGCCCGGATTATTCCGCCGACATCCCAGAACCAGAAAGCGGTCGAAAAAGACCTTGTTCGTTTCGTAGAAAAACACCTTCATCTGAGCGACTCCCAGCTCACCTGGCAATGTGAACAGCTCATACGCAACTATGACCCCTGCATTTCCTGCTCCTGTCATTTCCTGAAATTAAAAATCGACCGCGAGTAACGGCGCCTTATGGAAGACCCCAATGTCATAGTGGTCATAGGCCTGGGAAACGATTTCCGCGGCGATGATGCCGTCGGACTCTATACCGCCCGGTTGCTGGCCAAAAAAAATATTCCCGGTATGCGCATAATCGAAGGAGTCAGCGATGGCACGAGTTTAATCGATGTCTGGAGCGGGACCCAAGCCTGTTTTTTAATCGACTGCGTTTATTCCCAAAAAGAACCGGGTCACATCCACCGTTTCGACGCCCTCACCGATGACATCCCGGAGGATATCTTCCCCGGTTATTCCACCCACGCCTTCAGCATCACCGGGGCGGTCAAGCTGGCCCGCACTATCGACCGG
>JBMOKZ010000370.1:0-6693 GCA_049324195.1 Candidatus Zixiibacteriota bacterium
TCTGTATCGAAAGATTATGTTTTGAATACATAGTCCTTTTAACCTTGGGAAAAAGGAAATTAAGCAAGCGAGAGCTAAATTTGTACAAACCAAAGGACTTATTTAAAAAAATATTGAAAGAATCACCTTATTTTGAGAAAATGGTCGCGTTCATAAATGAATTTTATATAATAAAAAAATCAGATTTAAGAATGGTAAAACCAGATTTTAAATGGTTAGAAAAAATACATGGGAAATTGGGTGATTATCTACATGCGCAAAAAGAACCACCAACTAATGAAGAAATACAAGAATTATTTAATCTAATACATGATTCATTAAAAAAAATAAAAAGTTATTTATCAGGAAGAGCAAATATTAGTAAAATGCGCGATTTTACAGATGAAATGTTTAATCAATTTATTAATGATAGAATAACAATTGAACAAGTAAGATTAAGATTAAAACTATCAGATATACCAATGCACATGTTAAATCCAGAATAATGCAAACCATCCGCTCCATAAAGAAAATGCAGGCGGTTGTTAAAGACCTCGCCCGCAGGAAAAAGAAAATCGCGTTCGTACCCACCATGGGCGCGCTGCACGAGGGACACCTGTCGCTCATCAAACGCGCGAAAAAAGCCGCCGACGTCGTAATCGTCTCGGTGTTCGTTAACCCGACCCAGTTCGGCCCCAAGGAGGATTTCACCAAATACCCTCGCGACGAGAAGAACGACCTTAAACTGATCCGGGCCACCGGCGGTGATATCGTCTTTATGCCCAGCGTCGAAGAGATTTACCCCGAAGGTTTCGAGACCTATGTTGTGGTCGAAAATCTCACCAAAACGCTCGAAGGCGAGAGGCGCCCGACCCATTTCCGGGGTGTGACCACGGTAGTGAGCAAGTTGTTCAATATCGTCCGGCCCGATATCGCCGTGTTCGGCATTAAGGATTACCAGCAGGCGATGGTTATCAGAAAAATGACCCGGGATATGAATTTCCCGACCAAAATAATTCTCGCGCCAACCCTGCGCGAACCCGACGGGCTGGCGATGTCCTCGCGCAACCGCTATCTGGACCATATTGCCCGCTGGGAGGCGGTGTGTCTGTATTATGCCCTGCGGACGGCGCAGGAGATGGTCCGGGCTGGGATTGTCGAGACCCGGCTGATAGCGAAAGAGATGCGGGCGGTGATTCTGGCCACCTGCGCCACGGCCAAAATAGATTATATCGCGTTCACCGAATTCGATACGCTCAAGCCGGTCGAGAAGGTCGTCAAAAATACCGTCTGTTCCCTGGCGGTGCACGTTCACGGCGTCCGCCTGATTGACAACATGAAACTGAAATAAGTACTATGTCCTCCCGCAAAAGCATCGAGATCGAATCGCCGGGTATCAACGTCGCGGTGGTGAAAAAAGAGAAAAGCGGGTGGAAATTTTTGATGCTTCGCCGCGCCCCGTCGGAAAGCTACCCGGGATTCTGGGGTTTTCTGACCGGCGGGCGCGAGAACAACGAAACCGTTCCGCAACTCGCGCTCCGGGAGTTGAAAGAGGAAACCGGACTGACGGCGGAAAGTCTCTGGGCGACCGAATATGTTTTTCAATTTTACGAACCGACGGTCGATAAAATCTGGTTGTTGCCGGTGCTGGTAGCGGTAGTGCCGGCCGACACGACGGTTAAACTGTCGGCGGAGAACAGCGAGTGCCGCTGGTTGGTGGCCGGGGAAGCAATCAATCTGGCGCCATGGAAGAGTCTCAAGCAGATCGCGGAGAATATTGCTGAGGAATTAAGTCGTTATCCCGCAGAGAATTGGATTAAGCTGGAAAGCTGACATCCCGGCTGGAACTTTTTAACTGAAAAAGAGTTACCTTACGATATACAAGGTCTTAATTACATTTCTAAAGAACTTGCCAAAACGAAACTTTGGCTTATATTTATAAGCTGAATATAATTTTTGAGGTTTTTGATAAATGTTGATTTCAATATGTAAGTCGAAAATACATCGAGCCGTCCTGACCGACAAAGATTTGAATTATGTCGGCTCAATTTCGATAGATGCCGAACTTATGAAGCTGGCGGATTTATCCGTCTGGGAAAAAGTACAGGTAATCAATATCAACACCGGAGAGCGGTTCGAGACTTACGTTATCGAGGGCAAACCGGGCAGCGGGACGATCGCCCTGAACGGCGGCGCGGCGCGCAAGGGCGAGAAGGGGGACCTGCTGATAATCGTCGCGTACGGCCTGATCGATAAAGCCGAAGCCGCGTCATTCAAACCGTCGATTGTCCATGTCGACGCCAACAATAGACCTTCGTAAACCGGAAAACCCCGACCGGGGAAAATTCAAACTTAAAGAGGCCTGTCTTGTCAATGAAAAAAGCCGCTGTCGTACTTGGAGCCGGTAAAGGCAAACGCATGAAATCGGACCTGCCGAAAGTTCTGCACGAGATTCACGGCAAGCCGATGATAAAGATACTTCTGGATAAGTTCATCAAAATGGATTTCGACCGTATCGTGGTGGTAATCGGCTTCAGGGGCGAGCAGGTGCAGGAAGCTCTGGCCGGCTACCCGGTCGAGTTCGTCTGGCAGCGGGAGCAGCTGGGGACGGCTCACGCGGTGGATATGGCCCGCGATTTACTGGAGGAGTTCGAGGGTGTCACGCTGGTAGCGGCGGGCGATGTGCCGTTTCTTTCGACTACCTCAGTTGAGAACCTGTTTGAAATGCATCGACGCACCGAAGCCTCGGCCACCTGTCTGTCGGCGGTATTCGACGACCCGACCGGTTACGGGCGGATTCTTCGGGACGGCGACAGTGATTTTTTAAAAGCTATAATCGAGCATAAAGACGCCTCACCAGAGGTGCTGAAAATAAAAGAAATCAACACGGGGACATTTTGTTTCGACAATAAGCTGCTTTTCGAGGTTATTGATGAAATCGACAACCAGAACGCTCAGGGCGAATATTACCTGACCGACGCCGTTAAGATTATGCATGATAAGGGCTTAACGGTGGCAGTAGTCAGGGCCGGGGATCCGGAAGAAGTCAAGGGGGTTAATTCGAAAGAGCAGCTGGAATATTTGGCGGAAAAATTTTCACTTTAAAAATACAATGTTTTTTAATCTTTCCAACCGGCTAAGTTGTTATAACGATAAAGAATAAAAACTTTTCCGATACTATAAGTAACTCTTTTTTTGGTTGACGGCACGAGGGTATTTGATTTATTATATTTATAAATAGGGTGTACAAGTGAAAAAAAGCATAATTGTTATAACCATTTTATTCGTAAGCGCCGTTTCGGCGATGTCGCAGACAACCGACCAGGCCATTTTGGATAACGCCAACAGCAATAATCTGCTCGGCTCCAGTCCGGCATCGAGTCCTTTCAAGCTGCTCGATTTATCCAAAATGAAATGGACCCACAGTTATACCATGGGTTATGTATCCGTCAACGGCAGTTCCGGGTCGGTGGGGATGTGGAATACGACCATGTTTTATGAGTTTTCCCGCAAGCTTTCGTTGAGTTTGAATATCGGGATCATGAATACTTACGGTTCTATCTGGGGCGACGCCAACAACGACGCGACGGTGCTGCCGGGGTTCCTGCTTGATTACCATCCGTCCGATAAGTTCAATCTCATTGTCGGGTTCCAACGGGTAAGCGGGGCATATCCATATTATTACGGTGATGGTTATAACCGCTGGCATTCGTGGGGATTTCCGTATTGATGAATAAGATGTGTTAAGGAGAATATTCTCGCGACGATTTAATGATTTTATCCCGCCTTATAAGTTATTAGATAATAATCCGATCATTATAAAGCCACCAGTTGCTGACGCCCCTTGGGGAGCCTTGAACAAGTTTGAAAACGAACAAAAAAAATAAATACCTTGAAATTATCATCGCGATTTTATTTATCATCGTTCTCGTTTACGTGAGTTCGGTTACGGTGCGGATAACCAGCGGTGTAACCAAAACGGTCGAACCTTCGGCCAACACTGTCCGGCTGCAAGTGCTCAACGGATGCGGCGAGCGGGGTTTGGCGGCTTTGTTTGCGGACAAACTGACCGGGTATAAGGACGAGGAGCTGGAAATCAAGGTGGTCGATACGGATAATTTCGATGAAACCAAAATCGCCCGGTCGTTCGTGATCTCGCGTCTCGAAGACAGGCAGGCGGCGGAAGTGTTTGCCGGGAAAATCGGGCTGGACCCGTCCCAGGTGATTTACCGTGAGCTGGAGAACAATTACCGGCATGTCTCCGCGACCCTCGTCCTGGGCGAGGATTACGATATGATTAAACTGGCCGGGAAAACTCTTAAGGAGAAATAATCAGAGATTTTGAAGAAAATCACACCCCTTAAACTGGCGCGGATGGCCGGTCAACTGGCTCTGTCAAAAAAAGGCTTCGATGTTAAAATTTTAAAACTCAAATCACTTTCGTCGGTCTGCGACTATTTCGTGATCGCCTCGGGCGAGGCCGACGTTCAGGTCAGGGCGATAGCCCGAGCTATCGACGAGGGCCTTCGAGAAGCCGGTTTCAAACCGTATCATCGCGAAGGCGAAAACGAAGGGCGCTGGGTGTTGCTTGATTATATCGATGTGGTCGTGCACATTTTCTACGAACCGACCCGCCAGTTTTACGCTCTTGAAAAATTGTGGGGAGACGCACCAATCGAAGAACTCACGGATTGATTATTTCCGAACGAACCGCAAATAAGAAGAATCTAAACATATAGGAAAAACAATGGCACTTGAACTAGCAGAACTGAAGGCGAAAACCATCGCCGAGCTGTTGAAAATCGCCGAGGAGATGGATATCCCCGGTGTGTCAGGACTCCGCAAGCAGGAGTTGATTTACAAGGTGATGGAAAACCAGACCGCTTCCGACGGCACTATCCTGGCTCAGGGAGTGCTTGATGTCATGGAAGAGGGCTACGGCTTTTTACGTTCGCCGGATTACAATTACCTGCCGGGCCAGGACGACATTTACGTTTCCCCCTCGCAAATCAAGCGTTTTGACCTGCGTACCGGCGACACGATTTCCGGGCAGGTCCGGCCGCCGAAGGACAACGAGCGGTATTTCGCCCTGCTCAAAATTGAGTCGGTCAATTTCGAAAATCCGGAAATGGCCAAGCACAAGACACTGTTCGACAACCTGACCCCGCTTTATCCGAACGAACCGTTCCATCTGGAGGTTTCGGCCGAGGAATTGACGACGCGGATAATTGATTTGATGTGTCCCATCGGGAAAGGGCAGCGGGCGCTGATTACCTCGCCGCCGAAAGCCGGCAAGACCATTATCCTTCAGAAAATCGCCCAGTCCATCACGGCCAATCATCCCGATGTCACTCTGATTGTGCTGTTGATTGATGAGCGCCCCGAAGAAGTGACCGACATGCGCCGTTCGGTGCGCGGCGAGGTGATCGCTTCGACATTTGACGAACCGGCCGAACGCCATGTCCAGGTGGCCAATATGGTTATCGAGAAAGCCAAACGGCTGACCGAGCACAAGCATCATGTCGTCATCCTTCTGGACTCCATCACCCGTCTGGCACGGGCGCACAACGCGGTCGTGCCGCACTCCGGGAAGATTCTCTCCGGCGGGGTGGACTCCAACGCACTGCACAAACCCAAACGGTTTTTCGGCGCCGCCCGGAATATCGAGGAAGGCGGGTCGCTGACGATTGTTGCCACCGCCCTTATCGAGACCGGCTCCCGGATGGACGAAGTTATTTTCGAGGAGTTCAAGGGCACCGGCAACATGGAGATGGTGCTTGACCGGCGGCTTTCCGACCGGCGTATTTTCCCGGCGATGGATATCAACCGGTCCTCGACCAGAAAAGAGGAACTTCTTATTTCCTCCGAAACGCTTACCAAGATGTGGGTCCTGCGGAAATTCCTGGCGGAGATGAATCCCATCGAGGCGATGGAATTTCTGGTTGATCGGATGAAAAAAACCAAGAATAACGACAAGTTCCTGCTGTCGATGAAAGACTGAACCTGTAACCGAACAGGTTTTGATTCGACGGAATTTGCAATTATAAGATAGAGCCGGTTCTTTTTAAAGGAGCCGGTTTTTTTGTTTTTTTAAATTGCCGTCAACAGGCTTCTTTCATAAAATAAATAATGAATTTTAAGGGGTGTAATATGCCCGGCAGCGGGTAAAACAGCAGGTTTCAACAAGGCGGCGCGGATGGCGGATGCAATCGTAAAACTCGAAAATGTTTTCATGAAGAATGACCGGGGTGGTCAGGTCTTCCAGGATTTAAACCTGACGCTGGAATCCGGTCGTTCGGCAATTATCACCGGGTCCGCCGGTTCCGGGAAAACCTCTCTGGTGGAGCTTCTGATCGGTCGCCGTTTCGCCGAGAGCGGAACGGTCACCGTTTTTGACCGGGTGTTACGAAAAGGCCGGAAACGGGTGGTGAAGAAGGTCCGCCGGAAAATCGGTGGTGTGGGCGGCGTGTTCGGACTTCTGCCCTCGTTGACGGTCGCGGAGAATATTACGCTGCCGATGGTGCTCGCGGCCGCCCGGAAGAAACTTCAGCAGGAGCGCCTGCTGAAAATGCTGTCGGAGTTTTCCCTGCTGAAACAGGCCGGGGAATACCCGCCCAATTTGACCCGGGTGGAGAACTATCTGGTGCAGTTTGCCCGGGCGTCAATTGCCAACCAGCCGCTGATAATAATCGACGAACCCTCGGCCGGGCTCGA
>JBMOKZ010000371.1:0-3343 GCA_049324195.1 Candidatus Zixiibacteriota bacterium
CGCCCCAGTCAAGCCGATATGCGTCTCGCGCCCCCGGAGGAACTTCTCGATTTCCTCGATAAATGGCTCGAAACCTGTAGATAAGATATCGGACGGTACCGACTGCGCAAAGAAACAAGGGGAAAACCGGTTGACAAAAGTCGACACGTAACGCATTATGAATCAGACAGGAAATGAGGGTTATGGACTTATCCGACAAATCACTGGTCGTGGTTTCAAACCGACTCCCGGTCGCTATATATAAAGATGATGAGAACTGGCAGGTACGGCCCAGTACGGGTGGGCTGGTCACGGCTTTGTCCCCGCTTATATCTCAGACCAACGGGATGTGGATCGGCTGGCCGGGCTGCCCCGACGACGCCCCGGCGGAAAAACTCTTGTGCGAATACAGTCGTCAGCTCAACTACCGGATCAAACCGATTTTAATCAGCCAGGAAGAAATCAATAAATTTTATCTCGGCTTTTCCAACAATTCCATCTGGCCCCTGTTCCATGACCTGCTGGGTCATTTCTCGTTCAAGTTCGAGGAATGGAACGCTTATGTCGTGGTTAACCGCCGTTTTGCCGAAACCATCGCCGACGTCGCCGAATCCGACAGTCTTATCTGGATTCACGATTATCACCTGTTGCTGGTGGGACATTTCCTGAGGGAGTACGGCGTTGAGAACCATCTCAATTTCTTCCTGCATATTCCCTTTCCCTCGTACGACCTTTACCGCCGCCTGCCCTGGAAAAATGAATTACTCCAGGCGATACTCGATTACGACCATATCGGATTTCAAACGCCCAGCGATCGGCGCAATTTCATCCAGTGCGTCAAATGGCTCATGCCTGAAGCGGTCCGGACCGTCAAAAAACGCCAGTGTTTCATCAACTACAACAAACACACGTCGAAACTGGGTTATTACCCGATCAGTATCGATTTCGACGAATTCAACGAGGGAGCCAAGGTTCGCGAGGTCGCCGAAGCCGCCTGGTATCTGCACGAAAACCTCAACAGCAAAACACTTGTGCTCGGTCTCGACCGTCTTGACTATACCAAGGGCATTCCCAACCGGTTTCTCGCCTTCGAACGCATGCTGGAAAAATATCCCGACACGGTCGGCAATATATCTTTAATACAGGTGGTGGTCCCCAGCCGGACGAAAGTCCCCGATTACCAGAAATTAAAAAGCGAACTGGATTCGCTGGCCGGACGCATCAACGGCCGCTTTTCCCGGCACGGCTGGATCCCGATTCATTACCAGTTCCGGGAGATGGATCGTATTCAGTTGCTCGGTCATTATTTCGCCTGTGAAATCGCCCTGATTACCCCCCTGCGCGACGGCATGAATCTGGTCGCCAAGGAATACTGCGCCAGTACTTTCGACGACAACGGCGTGCTTATCCTGTCCGAATTCGCCGGCGCCGCCGCCCAGATGGCAAAAGGCGCCCTGATGGTCAACCCGTACGATTTGGAAGGCACCGCCGATGCCATCTACACCGCCTTTATCATGAATCCCGAGGAAAAACAGCGGCGCATGAGAATCCTGCGCAATGAAGTCAAGCGTAACGATGTCAAGCGCTGGGTCAACTGGTTTTTGAATCCGGGCAAGGATCAAGTCAGCCCCGACGGACAACTCGTGGAAAATATCAACCGCTGATTACTCGGAAAATAAATTAAAGATATCAAGGCCGGATAAAACCGCTCGCCACGATTTTGTCGAACAGCGCCCCGGCTATCAGGCGGTGTCCCTCGATCGTGGGATGACAATGGTCAATAAACAGCCGCTCGGAGCCGTTGTCTCCGAACAAGGCCGGCAGCTCAAGAATCTCGACCAGATTTTCGGCTTTTAATTTATCGATCGCCCGCCAGTATGTCTTTTTAATCCTCAAAGAGAAAAAGTCCGCCTGCAACGCTGAATCCAGGTAGATGAGCGCGCTGTCATCGCGGTCGCCCGTTAAGGATGAATCGCGACTCATCCGGGTGAGCAGATTGATGCCGAGGTTGTACAGGAACGGCGAACCCGCAGCCCTTTCAGCTATCGAGTCCACCCCGGGACATAAATTTTCGCAATACAAAGCCCGAGCCTTCCGAAGCAACTTCCCGGCCCGGTCAAAGTCCCCTTCGGCCCACCAAGAAACGCCGAGATTGTTGCAGATGACGGCGTTGCCGGAATCATCCGCCAGCAGGCGTTCGTAAAAAGCTACCGCCTGTTCGGGCGACATACCGTCGTTGTAGGCCGAAGCATACACCGCACGGGTAAATTTATCGCCCCGGCCGTAAAGCGAACGGAACCGGTTCTCGTCAAGACAGTATTTCACCTGCCGGCCGAGAATCTCGACCATCCTCGGCGGGAGAATCAACCGGCCTTCATCGCCGGTGACATGAGTGAATATTTTAAACTGCAAGCCGGCCGGCCAGAGATAAGGCACAGCCGGTTTTATGACAATTACGGAGCAATTTCTACCGTGAGCCTGCCGCGCAAGTTGCCGCAGGTTTTCTTCGTACTGCTCGGGCGTAACTCTCACATTCAAGATTCCCGGTTCGGCGTTATCGGCTTTTGAAAAACCCGTAATGACATCACGAAGCACCCGGTAAAAAGCCAGCCGGCTCAGCACCTGCCGCATGCCTGCCACCTGCTGTCGCCGCATCAGTTCCCGGTCGGACCGGTCGCCCGATACCGAGGCATCGTTGTTACCACAATATACGAGCACCAGGTCCGGCGCGTATGACCAGCCCTCGCTATCCATGAACCGGGTCACCTGTTCGCTGGTATAACCCGACACGGCGGCGTTGACGACTTCGATCTCTTTCCCGGGATACTGCTGATTGAGAAGTACCTGCAGGATTTCCGCGAACGCTTGTTTGCAAGAATCCAGACCCAACCCGACCGGTGATGAATCGCCCAGAACCATGATACGATAAGTACGGGGGTCCTTCTTTTTCGATACTTCCTCCCCGATAAAATGCGCTGAATTGGTTTTGATAAGAGGATTATTCAGGTTGGGTTTGAACCGCCAGAGAAGCACCGGGTCGGGCTCGTGCCAGTCGAACAGCGAGCTGAAAAATTCCGTTTGCCAGCCCGGCGAGGACGGTTCGCTCGAAACCGACGCCGTCAGCCGGCTCTCCAGAAAATGACAAACCATTTCCAAGACCAGGAAAAATAACAGAAAAACGACAACTGTCAGGCTTATTTTCTTGAACATAGGCTTAATTTATCGTCCGTCCCGCCGATTAGCAACCGTTTTGGACAACACCTTTAAAATAATAGCCGTAGAATTGCGCCTATCAGCGGCGTTTATCAAGATTTTATTATATATAATCAGGTATCGTGCGTCTTTAATATATGACCCGGGACGG
>JBMOKZ010000371.1:3353-6681 GCA_049324195.1 Candidatus Zixiibacteriota bacterium
CGCTGTTGCGGCACGAGCCCGAAATATATATTTTATCCTATACCGATAAAAGCGGGAGTACCATGCGTAGGGAATACACATATATCCGTCTTTGCGTTTGCTTCTTTATAATTGCTTATCTCAATCTATATTTCACGCCGGAATTGGTTTGGGGACAGTCGGAATATTGCATTTACGACCGCAAGGCGCCTTCGCTGGAAAGCGCCCTTGAAAGCTACAAACTGAACGATTATGAATGCGCCCGCTGGGAACTGAAGGACCTGCTCGACCGCGAGGATATCACCAGGCTGGAGCGGGCCGACGCCCTGATTCTTCTGGCCCAGGTTAATTTTTTCATGATTAATGACTCGCAGACCAAACGCAGCGAGGTCCGCAAAGATTTGATTACCGCTTTTCGCACCTATCCCGAATGGAACGGCGAACTGCAGACGCGCAACACCGAATTCATTAAACTGATTCGGGACTCTCGTGATATCGCCGACCGGCTAGGGCCTTTCGAACGAATCGTCACCGAACTTGATTCGCTGGAAGCGCCGTTTCCGCCCCAGAAAGCACCAAAAGCCTGGTATAAAAAATGGTGGATTTACGGCACCGGAGTCGGCCTGATGGCGGCGGCGATAGTGTTGCTGGGCGGCGGCGATGACGACAAACCGGCCGAGCCGTTACCGGTCCTTGACACTCTGGCGGGTTTCCCGCCCTCGCCGGGAGGCAACGACGAAGAATAACACGTGTACATAAATTTGAGGAGCTTGATCCCGTGAATAAATTTTGTCTGAGCATCTTTCTATTTCTGATGCTTCTCGGCAGCGCCCGTCTGGCCGCACAGGCCCCGCAAACCATGGTTTACCAGGGCCGCATGACCGATATCGCCGGGAACCCGATCGCCGATTCCAACACGGTCGTGTTTTCCATCTATGCGGACAGCGTCGAGGGCTTTCCGCTGTGGACTGAGGTATTGACGGTGGTACCTGATAACGCCGGGGTCTTCACTATCGAGCTGGGTACCAAATCCCCGCTGACCAGTGACCTGTTCAACGGCGAGAAACGCTACTTGGGACTAAAGGTCGGACTGGACCCGGAGATGTCTCCCCGGCAATTGCTGACCTCGGGACCTTATACCATCAACACCGCCGATTTTGCCGACAACTCGGTGACGGCGGCTAAAATTACCGCCGACGCCGTCGGCAACAGCGAACTGGCGAACAATGCCGTAACCTCCGCCAACGTTCTGGACAACAATCTGACGAACACGGACCTTCTGGACGAGCCGGGGCTGGCGTTCAAGGTCTCCCTGCCGACCGCGACTTTCCGCGACCTGCCCGCCGACACGGCCACGCTCGACTCCATTATCATTACCACCCCGGCAGCCGGGTTTATCCATGTCTGGGCGCATACCAATCTGGCGATTGACCATGTCAACGGCACCACCGATGAAATATTCCTGCAGATTACACCCTTCCGCGATTCCATTCTGGCCAACGACAATGGTTTCGCCATGTTCGTCCTGCCTGCGGAACTGCCCACGCAGGCCGATGGCTGGTATATCCACAGCGCCGATTTCAGCCGGCCGTTCGCGGTCGAATCCGCCGGCGTGTACACGTATTATTTCAACGCCAATGTCCGCACCGGCAGCGGCGATGATGACAACTTTTTCAACCTGCAGATTACCGGATTTTACTTCCCCTCGTATTACGGCGGCACCCCGATACCCTCGCCGGGCGAGTTGGGTACCGGTGACAAGCAGGATAAAAACGACGATATCACCAATGGTGAATAAAATTATCAGGCTCTTTGAGAGCAGATAAAAAAACAAACATGATTGCCCGGTTACGAAATATCGATTTTTCGAGCGCGCTGATTATCGCCATGGCTCTTATTTTTTTATTTACTTCTGCCCGGAGCGAAAGCGACAATTACCGTATCGAAACGGGTCATATTTCCTGGGGTGGCGGCCGGTCGAGTTCGAACGATTTGGCCGTTTCCGGCACCGTGCCGTTTCAGGCGGCCGGGATAACCTGGGCCAAAAACCGGGTTATTACCGGGGGTTTGCTGGCCTCGGTGTACAGCAACGGGAACACCTTTTTAGCCTCCTATCTCGGTTTCGATACCGACACTGTCACCATCGCTGACCGCCGTATCGAGGTCATTTTCGGCGGCGACACGGGCACCGTGACAGGGGCAATGTATTACCGCCCGGCCGGAAAACGAGCTTACACCAAAGTCGATATGTTGCCGACCACGGGAGATACTTTATATTACGACCTCGCCTCCGATTTGATTTCACTTCGGGGACTGGAATTTTATTTCGAACTGAATCGGGGGACTTCTAATATAAGCCTGGGTGATTCAACCCGTCCGAGCGTTTTTATCACACGGGTATCGGAAAGTCAGGGACAATGCCCGGACACGCTGCCGGAAACCACTTATACCATGGTCAGTGTGCCGATCAGTATCGAGGACGATGATGATGCGGCGTCGGTGTTTACCGACGACCTCGGGTCCTATGACCCGACCCTCTGGCGTTTGGGCTATTATGACAATCAGAGCGATTCCGTATTAGAATACCCTGACGTACCCTCGGTTAAACCCGGCCATGCCTACTGGATTATCAGCCGTTATAAACGCCTCTTCGGAACCGAGGGTTACACCGCCACCCCCAACCAGGAATTCCTGGAGAAAACTTATTATGAAATGGCTCTCAGCCGGGGCTGGAACCAGATTGCCAACCCGTTCGCCTTCACGATTGACTGGAGCGATGTAAAATTCAATTATAACGGCGCCGTTATCCGTCATGACAGTCTCATTGTCGATAATATCGCCTATTTCTATTCCAACAACACCTATTATTCAGCCTCGCATCTTTTCCCCTGGCGCGGTGTTTTTATCTTCGTCAAAAAACCGGGCGTAAAAATCATGTTTCCTTATCAGGAAGCCGGTCAATGGACGAGCAAACCGCCGGCCGCACCCACAGCTCCAATCACCTCCTCATCCCGTGACTGGTCGTTGAAATTAACTCTGGAGAACAGCGGTTATATCGACGGGGAGAATTATCTCGGCGTGCGCGAAGACGCTACCGACGACGCCGACTGGTTCGACGCCGCTGACCCGCCCCCGCCGCCGGGCAAACCGCGTCTGGCGTTCCGGCTGCCCGAACCGGAAAAATACCTGCGTCGTATCGACTACCGACCGGAACTCGAATCCGGCGCGTCCTGGGACATGGCCATCGTCAACACCGGTGACTGCCGGCTGATTATCGAGGGCCTCAACGAGATCCCCGAAGAACTCGAATGCTGGCTGGCACTCGAGGGCGGCGCGGTAGTACCGGTTA
>JBMOKZ010000372.1:0-6665 GCA_049324195.1 Candidatus Zixiibacteriota bacterium
CCAGATAAGTAATTATCGGGCCGCCGCCGATTTCCGTTTTCTCGGTCAGGAAATAACCATAGTTAACACTGATCATGGCAATCGTCACACCCTCGAACGTGGTAATCGTACCGGTCATCCGTACTTCCTGATCACCTTCTTCCACCTGGGCGTTGGTCGCCGCCGCCAGACAAAGCACCGCCGTTAATAACACGATAATTCTTTTCATCGTGACCTCCCGCTTGATGTTTATGGATTTTAGAATAATAAGTAATCTAATCGATTTGGCTTTATAAGGCAATCGGTTTATACAACATGTAAAACATCGGCTGTGTCACCAGCCGAGTTGAAATAATGGCGCAATACCGGCTTTTTTAATGTGCTACCTGGATATTACCGCGGCATTCAAAATCCCCCGCGGTCATGCGGCAGTCGTAAATATCCGGGGCAATATTGCGGACATTCCAGAACGCCTGATGATAGCCGGCGTTCAACGTGTCCTCGACCAGAACCGCGATATGTTTTTCATTGGGATCGTAGACATTGATTTTAACGTCGCTCCGGCGCGGCAACGCAAAAGTGATGATTGTCCCGACATCGGCCGGGTTGGGATAAGCCGGGAGAAGAAAAAACTGGGTCGGCACTACAGACACCGCACACTGGATATCCTCGACCTCGGGACCGGCGCTTAAATAGATGCTTGTCAAGGCCGAGGGTTCGACCTGCGCGAAAGTAACGGTGCCGTTACGGGTGGAATCATCCGGAAAATTATATTTTAGCTCGAACCTGACCGAATCCCGGGCGGGGATGACGACTGAATCCGGCGTCACCGTCAGGTTGATATCCGGGCTGGAAGCGACCGTAAGAATTTCATAAATCCACTCATTGAAAACCGAGAAGCTGTCGATAACGGAATCCCCCGGCGTTATGCAGGGCAAGAGTATTTTACAATCTTCCGCGTTAAGAAACAAATAACGGGGTGTCAATTCGCCGCACCAGTCGTCGGTGTCCACCGCGGCCACATTGCCATAATAGTCAGTGTAGGTGATACCCTCGAAATCCTCGCCAAGACCGTTGTCGTCGGCACAATTGATCACAAAAAAGAAAATCAGGACAGGCGACAGAAACAGCACACGCGCGGTTATATGATAAAATCTTCGCATCCTTATAACTCTCTATCTAACAGGACAACCGGTCTCATCCGGTCATTCCCTTCAATGTCGAAATTTACGTTTCCGATTACAAACACATTTCGAACTCGATTTCGTCGCGAATGGGGATTCCGAACTTACCGATTTCGGATATCGAGGGTTTCAACTCCCGCGAGCGGGCGATGGCGTTGATGTGGACGGCGGCGATGGTCATACCTCGTTTCTGGTAGAAGCGGAGAGCCTCGAGATTATCGTTGGTGGTAATCAGCCACAACCGCTTACAGCCGGCCCGGCGGGCGGCGTTGACGACCTTGTCCAACAGGGCGGTGCCGATACCGCGGTATTTTTCGAAGGCGTCGAGCGTGATGACCTCACACTGGTCGCCGAGAATCTCGTAGGTGACAAGCCCGAGTTTCTTGTCATCGTCATCGACAGCGTAGAAACCGGGAAGGTCCGCCGCGTAAACCTTACGCCCGCGGGTGACGATAAAATCGGCGCCCCAGCCGCGGACGACTTCGAGCACCCAGGGGCGTTCCTGCGGTGTGATTTGTTTTATGTTTAAAGTCATATAAGTCAATCCGGCAGCAGCCAGGCCACGGAGAAACGGAACATGAACTCGTCGTCTCCCGCGACCGGCTCATTCAGATAAAGCGGGAAATCGATTCTGACCCGGTGCTGCGACCAGACCGGCGGTAATGTCAGCGACGCTCCGGCCGACAGGTAAAAGACTCGCTCGCCACTGTGATTTAAAGTTTCGTTGAACGCCACCGGAGCGCGGTATTCGTCCTCTTTTTTATCCATCGATACCGAGGCCATATCGACAAAGAAATACTGGTCCAGCTGTGAGAAAAAGCCGCCGATTAACGGGATAATTTTCAACCATCGGTACGGCAGCAAATCCGGCACGGTGATTTCCATCGACCCGCCGTACGATGACAGCAGGTAAATGTCACGGTCCTGGTAGCCGCGCACATGACCGTTGGCGAGATAAAAATCGTCCTCCCAATCGACCGGGAATGACCCCGGTGAACGGAAGACGTGCGAGTTAATGAAGCGTTCCGCCGAAGGCACCCGGCTGAGATGATGCAAAAATTGGGAAGGCGGCTCGCCCCCGGTATTTAAGAAGTCGAATCTGAATTTCAGGTTCGGTTTCTTTTTGAACGTCAGCTGCAGTTCCAGAGAAATCTCGGTCATATTGAAACCGCGCATGCGGTCGTCTTCCTCGTAGCCGCCGAGGATATCGGCGAACCTCGATCGATAGCGGCCGTAACGGAAAGTCTTAATCCGGCCCATTTCCATGACAGCATAATAAGTCTGGCAGGCGTCCCAGGTCAAATCGGGCAGGCTTTCAAGCAGTTCGGCGGACAACGGTTCCAGGCGGTGGTCACGGTCTTCGTCCAGGTCGAGATAATTCATATCCAGCCGGAAAAACTCGTGGTCCTGGAGCGAATAAATCTTCTTGTAAATCTTTTCGTTCGTTTGGGAAAAGAAAGTCCGGCGGTCGGCGCGCAGAATTCTCAACGAAGATTCGGAGTTGTTTCCGAACGGCCGATAGGGCGTGGCGTAAGTAAAATCAACAAAAGGCCGCGCCGATTCGGTCCCTATACGAAAATCCAAACGGAACTTGTTTTCGATTTCGAGATAGGAGCCGTGCAGATGAAAGCCGGGCTGGGCGCCGTTGGGTTCATCGTACCAGATGTCCGGTCGCCAGCGCAGGGCGTATTTGTCAAGCGGAGTACGGTCGTATTTCATGTTGTCGAACCTGATTTCGACCGGCGGGAAAAATCCGGAACGGTTGTTGCGCTTGTCAATATCCATAAGGAGATTGTACGGGTCCAGAATCACGGTCTTGAGGCGCCGCTGGGATTTGACCGTGAACTCGTATTTGTCATTGTTGATCCTGAATTGCGGCCAGGTATCCAGAAGAGCGTAACCCGGTTTGGCGTAACCCATCCCCTCGGGCGCGACCGTGTAAAAGGCCGTATCGCCCTGCTCATAGATAACGGCGATATCGACCGGGGAGATAAAATCCCCTGGGCGTTTTATTTTGATAGTGTGATAATAATGTTTGTCGGTCTCTCTCGTTTTCATCCCGGCATAGGCATAGTCAAGCCGCTTGCGGCTGTAAAACCATTGGTTAAGATATTCGTCGAGCTGCAGACCGGTCGCACGTTCCATCGACTCCCGGTACTCTTCCTCATAGGGATGTCCGAAAAACCACTCGTCGCAAAAATCATACATGGCCGCGTAATAAGCTGAATCGCCGAGAATAGAACGAAACGAGTACTGCATCGCCGCCGATTTGTAATAAGCCGATACCCGGTAAGGCCAGTATTCCTCGGCCTGGTCGAACGAAAACACCATCGGCTGGTCGTACCCCTCCTTCATCAACAAAAGCAGCGGCCGGAATCCGCGCACATTGCGGTCCTCGGTGGCCGGGGCGAACAGCTTCTCGTACCAGCTGGTGAAATCATCCATGTTGCCTTCGCGGCCATAATATTTTTCCATGATATTGTGTTCGGCGTGGGTGGTGAAACCCTCGTCGAGAAACGGCCGGTCAACCTGGTTGAATCCAACCTGCCCCATGAACCATTGATGGCCGATTTCATGGTACAAGAGCAGGCTCCAGCCATGGTTCGGGCCGCCCCCGCCGCAATTGGTCAACATGGGATATTCCATACCGCTGTAAGCGTCACAGATGCGAATCACTGGCCATTGGTACGGATAATAAAGTTTCGAAAAAGTCTCTATCGCTTCCTTGCCCAGCCGCACGGCATCGACCCAGCTCGAGGCCTTGTAGCGCAGCGGATAGGCAACCACCTCGACCCCGTTGACCGACCCGGTGTCGATACAGAAATTGTTCGAGGTCGTGAAAACGAAATCATTGACGTTCTCGGCATAATAATGCCAGGTTTTGGTTTTACCGGGGTCGAAATCATAGATGAGTTGTTCTTCCCGGGGTTTCAAAAAATTTTTTATGTCCAGCGTCGTCCGTACCGAATCCGGAAGAACCTCGCTTTCGTTTATCAACACGCCGGTGGCCGCCACCACCTGATCCTCGGGGGCGGTTATGAAAACGTCGAACGAACCGAAATCGCCGTAACATTCCCCCCAGAATACATACTGCGAATTGACCCAGCCCAGCTTGTGGTCATAGACACATACCTGCGGATACCAGTAGGCCGCCTTGGTGACGCCGTATTCATAACCCATCCGGGCCTGAGCCGGGCTGGGCAGCACGGTCCGGAAATCGAATATGAGATACGCCGTATCGCCGGGGACCGCCGGGCGGCTGAGATATACGGTGATGATCGTGTTGTCATAATCGTACCCGGTGAATCCCGGATCGGGATATTCGCGCGTATCCGGCTGATAAAGTTCCAGTGCGCCGGAATTCTCCGGTTTAAGTTCGGCAAAACTGTAATTTTTCTGGAAGCGGAGCTTGTAATCGGCATAGGAACCTTTTTGAACGGCGTTGGGAAACGCCTTGAGATACAAAAAATTAAGGGTGTCGGGGGAATTATTGAGATATTCGATTTCGATATGACCGGTAATCGTGCGCAGGTCTTCCTGAAGCGTGACCGCGAGACGGTAATTGACTTCCTGCTGCCAGTATTCACCGGCCCGAGCCGATGCGGCGAAAAAGACAAGGATCGTCGTGAAAATTATCAGAAACGTTTTCAAATCACAAACTACCGGTTAAACCGTCATAAATAAAAGTAGTCCCAAGATACAACAAAAAGGCGGCGCACAACAATAATAAAGTCTTGAGTCCGGTCCCCATGATAATATTTTTGCCCTTCCAGATAAGTACCGAAACCGCCGTGTACCAGACGAAATCCGACATGATATGGCCGAAATAGAACACCACCGGACCGACCGCGCCGAAATGCATCGACTTCACCAGAAACGCCAGGCCGGTGGTGGCCCACCAGACAAACCAGTAGGGATTGGACAGGGTGGCGATTATCCCCTTCCCGGCCAGCTTGTGAGCTGAGCCGCGGGGAGCGCCGTCGAGTTCGTAGGAGACTTTTTTACGCAGCGTATCGTAAGCCATCGACAAACCCATCAGAATCAGGGCCGCGCCGCCGGCCACTCCGATAATTTTGGTCACGATGGCGTGTTCGGTGATAGCCGCCACACCGAACGCCAGCAGCACGACCACCGCTATTTCGGCGATGGCGTGACCGACGGAAATCATCGGACCGGTGCGCCAGCCGTGCAGAGGCGTCTGCGTAATCCCAACCGCCAAAAGCGGTCCCGGCATCAGCGCCCCGGAAAAACCGACCATAAACGAGTTGAAAAACAAAAATATCAGTTCCATAACAGCTCAATAATAATTAAAACCGGACAGTTTTGAAAACGATTTTTACTGAAGAAGCATAACCACTCGGAATCGGACGGGGTTCCTTTAATCATACGGTAAAACAGCCGGTATTTATGATATTTGAATTATTATCCAAAAACAAAGCGGCGGATATGGGCATCCGCCGCCAGGGAGTGATAAAACGAAGGTGAGTTATTCTATCGACTCCGGGAAAGGTCGCTTTTTCCGGTAAATATTTTACAATTTTCCCCGGCCCGCTTCGTTCAAAAAACGAATCTCCGGCGCTTCGGCCACACCGGCTTTTTGCATCGCCTGTTTAAGTTCGGGCGACCGCAAAAACTTCTGGGCATTTTCCTGGGTATCCCACTCGAAAAAGAGATGAAGGTTCTCGGCGTCGTCTTCGGAACGCATAATCATATACGACTTCTCGCCGTTGGCCTTGCGTACTGAGGCGAAATTGTCGAACGCTGTTTTCCAAGCTTCATAATCTTTCACCTTGTGTCTTATCATAAGGTGGGTCATCGGTATTCCTCAAAAGATTAAAACTAATTTTTGAAAATATATACGCAATAAACCGGACTCTATTAGTCCGTATTTTTTGAGCAGTCAGCGATGGGATTGATTTTGATATTTATTATGGGAGATACTTAACCGCCTGACCGACGCATCTTCCTGTCTGTCAATATCTTATATCTTGGCAAGGATACCCCGAAGGTATGCCAGGCGGTCATTTTCGGCGATAGCGCTCAAATCAATCATTATCTGGGTCTGGTTAAAAAACGAGAATTCCAGCGGCTGGTCGGTCGCCCGGCGAAAAGATTCGACCTCGGAGCGAGTCAACTGGCGTTCGGCATCGAACACCAGCATCACCCGGCCCTTGCGGATAACAACCTTCTGCATTCCCAGCATGGCGGCGAGAATCTTGACCGCCGTAGCCTCGATTAAATTCACGGCCGACCGGGGCATGCGGCCGAACCGGTCGGTGATTTCCTCGCGGATTTTTTCCACCGTATCGAGATTGACACTGTCGGCCAGCCGGCGATAAATATCCACCTTGTGCTGGTTGTCGTTGACATAATAATCGGGCAGATAGATTTCGATATTCATTTCCAGCTTGGTATCGGGCAGGCGGACGATTTCCTCACCCTTAAGTTCCGCCACGGTTTCCTCGAGAATTTTGTTGTACAGGTCGAATCCGAGTTCTTCCA
>JBMOKZ010000373.1:0-6598 GCA_049324195.1 Candidatus Zixiibacteriota bacterium
ATAATCCCGATAACGCTGCGACCTATGGTAGATTATATAACTGGTTTGCAGTTGACGACAGCCGCGGTCTTGCTCCCGAGGGCTGGCATGTCCCGTCCGATGATGAATGGAAACAGCTGGAGAGATATCTGGGTATGGATTCGACTGAGGCTGACAACCAGGGCTGGAGGGGTACTGATGAAGGCGGGAAGCTCAAGGAAACCGGGGAAGCACATTGGAATAGCCCCAACGAAGGTGCAACCAACGAGACCGGCTTCACCGCTCTTCCCGGTGGATACCTTTATCCCTATTTGTCAGCCTTTTTCGAAAGTATCGGGAAAAGCGCTTATTTCTGGAGTTCTACTGAAGATCCTACCAATGAAGGTTGGTATCGCATCTTGGATTATGCCGTTTCACAAATCGCCCGGTACAGCTACAACAAAGTTCACGGGTACTCCGTGCGCTGTGTTAAGGATTCAGAATAGTCTTTTTACCGGGCGCAACCCGTTGAAGGTTTCGCCCCGGTTTTTTATAAATCTCTGTCAACACCAAATGACTAATAATCCGGTGATTGACAGAATGAAATCAAGAACTTATATTTTAAGTAAGATATTTCAAATCCATATAATATTTTGTTCTTATTCGTTGATTAAAAACATAATATATTCATATCGGTGGGAGGTGTTATGTTCAATTGGTCAAGATTTTGTTCCTTCTCGGTTGTGGCATTAATAACCTGTTTTATAATTTCAGCAGCATCAGTATCTGCCTACGATTGCGGCGATGTCACCTGCAGCGGTGGGGCTCCGGATATTTCCGATGTCACCCGCATTATTGATTACCTCTATTTAACAAGAAGTCCATTATGCAACCCGGTGATTGCCGATGTCAACGGTTCCGGCGGAGAGCCGGATATTTCCGATATCACACTGCTTATTGATCATTTGTATTTGTCGTATAGACCGTTAAATTGCCTTGTCGGTACCGTAACCGATATTGATGGTAACGTTTATCAAACAGTAAAAATCGGCGACCAGTGGTGGATGGCCGAGAACCTTAAGGTTACTCGTTACCGTAATGGTGATCCAATCCCCAAAATGACTGACAATGGCTCGTGGTCAAGTCTTAATACCGGTGCCTACTGTGAATACAATAATAATATATTCATTGTAGGTACCTATGGCAGATTGTATAACTGGTATGCCGTAAATGACTACCGGAAACTCGCTCCCGAAGGCTGGCATGTGCCTACAGACGGAGAATGGCAAATACTGATTGATTATCTTGGTGGAAATGATATTTCGGGAGAAAAGTTAAAAGAGATTGGAACGGCGCATTGGCTTAGTCCTAACACTGGAGCTAATAATGAGAGTGGTTTCACTGCGTTACCTGGCGGTTACCGAGTTACCAATGGTAACTATATAGCTATGAGTTATTATGCCTACTTCTGGTCTACTACAGCAAATGATGCTATCAACGCTTGGTTCCGGTGCCTGTATTACAACAACACAATGGTCGGGAGTAATTACACCTTTAAGGGAAGCGGGTGTTCAATCCGTTGCGTACGAAATTAGTTGACCATATCATTAAAACCCTTTTTACAAATTCACATATATTATTGCTTATTTTAAGTCACTCTGAGCGAAGTCGAAGAGTGACTTCTGTTTTTCTAACCCCCTGTAAATCAACCACATAAAATCCCCGCTATTTCTCCGGCGCCTTTTTCTCTTTTTTTGCTTGACAACTGCACAAATGTTCAGTATTTTTGATTGTCACCGATAAAAAGAGAATCTGGCCTCAAAAAAGGAGCGCAATATGACAGCTGACCAAGGAACGATACCCGGCGGGGGGACGCCTTACCGGTTCAACCGGAAACAAGTAAACGACCACTGGACCAATATGGTGGCCCACCCGAGGGTGGCCCACCCGGTGATAGTCCACCCGATGGTGGCCCACTCGGTGTCGGTCGGCCCGACGGTGGTCCACTCGAGGGTGGCCCATCTCTTTAGAGGTGGGGTGGATGTGTATGGTAATCTCACCAATCCCACGGCTGAAGCCGTGGGGCACCCGGTGGGGACTCTCAATAGCGATGGGGCGGTGGCTCTCAATAGCGAAGGGGCCCCACAGCTTGCTGTAGGGGCTTTTGATAGCGAGGATAACCCGTACCTGGCGAGGGGACATGCCGGGGTGGAGTTTAACACCGAGTACTGCTATCTCAACGCCGCCACCTGTCCCGACTGCGGGCAGGGGATGGTGCGGTTGGGAGGATGTTTCAGCTGTCCGGTCTGCGGCTTCTCGAGTTGTGAGATTTAACCCGATGGGTTTTGGAATGAATAAATATTGTGTCAGGTCACACCCGCCTGCGGCGGCGGACCTGACACTACTTGAATGTTCCGTCGGTTCCTGCCGCACCGCAGGTGCGGTGTAAACTGACGGGAAACAAAGGGACAATCAAAAGAAAGGAAATGACAGGATGCGATTAAGTGACCTTGAAAAAGAAGGGATACCACGTCGGGTCATCGATATCTGGCGGGCAAGACAGGGAGAGTCCCTTCTGCCGGTACAGAAGCTGGCGGTCCGCAAGGGCCTCTTGAAGGACCGGGAGAAAACCGGCCGGCCGCCCAATATGATAATTTCGGCGCCGACCTCATCGGGGAAATCCTTCTGCGCCGAACTGGCCGCGGTGCGGGCGCTGACCGCCCGCCGCAAAGCGGTGCTCTTGTTTCCGCTCAAATCACTGGCCGAGGAAAACCACCGTCGCCTCAAGGAAACCTTCGCGCCCCTCGGTGTGCGCTGCCTGATTGCCACCGGCGACCACCCGGAAAACGACGCCCGTTTTTTAAGCGGTAACTATCAACTGGCGGTCGCCATTTACGAAAAGCTGGATCTGCTTCTGGCGCTCAATCTCGACGCCTTGAAAAATATCGGGACAGTCGTTATCGACGAGTTCCAGATGATAGCCGAGCCGGGCCGGGGAGCGGTCCTGGAGCGACTTGTCACCCGTATCCTGGCTTCGACCTATAATCCCTCGCTGGTGGCGCTCTCGGCCGTCCTGGGCGGCCGTGGGGCGGAGAAACTGGCCGCCTGGATAAACGCCGAACTGGTCGAGGAAACCGCCCGCCCGGTGGACCTCATCCGGGGTGTGGCGGTCGAGGGTTCGTATCGGTTCCGGTCGTACAACAGCGGCGAGGACGGCGACGAGCCGTTCCGGTTCGCCGAGACGGAGTCCGGTGATGACCCCGCCGACAGCCGTCTGAACGGTTTTATCGAGCAGGTGAAAGCCGACGACGGCTCGACCCTGGTCTTCATGAAATCGCGCCGGGACACGGTGTCGCTGGCTTTCCGACTGGCCGCGGCGGTGAGCTGGCCGCCGGCGACGGCGGCGCTGGAGGGGCTCGATGACGAGGAACCATCGTTTCTGATTCGTTCCCTGCGCCAGGCGCTGGGCCGCGGGGTGGCGTTCCATAACTCCGACCTGTCGCCGCAGCAGAGGAAGATTGTAGAAAAAGCATTTATCGATAAAGAAGTTAAGGCACTTTTTTCAACTACCACTTTAGCGATGGGAGTAAACCTGCCGGCCGACACCGTCTATCTTGAGACGGTCAAGTACATGGGCGGGACCTACGACGGCCGGCCCTCGCTGGTGCCCATCTCCCGCATCGAGTTCGACAACATGACCGGTCGGGCCGGGCGACTGGGCTGGAAGAGCGACCGTCCGGCCCGGGCGATTGTCATGGCTGAATCGGATTTTGACCGGGATATTCTCTGGGAAAATTATATCGCTCCGCACGAGCCGGAGCCGGTTGAATCGGTTTTCGAAACCCTGCCGCCGGAGGACTGGCTGCTTCATTTTATCGTCTGCGGGCTGGTTCGCAACCGCGACGACCTGGAGCGGGTCCTGGCGCGCACCCTGTGGAGGGACGGCGCACGAAAACCGTTTGCCTTTGAGCCGGCCCTGGAGAGGCTGACGGCCGACCGCCTGGTGATGTCTACCGACGGTGCTTTCGCGGCGACCCCCCGCGGCCGGGCGGTCGTGGCCGCCGGTCTCTCGACGGCCGAAGCGGAACATTACGGGCAAAAGCTCGCACACGGGTATCCGGAGACGGTGCTGGGCTGGACAGCGCTGGCGCTCAGTGCGCCATCGTGGGTTCTGCCGCCTGGCCTTCTGACTTTCGCCGAGCACGCCGACAGCGCCCCGTTGAAAATGCTCTATCGGGATTATGATTATGCTCTGGCCGAGGCCGCCTGCCTGCTTCCGGAGAACCATCGCCGCGAGCCGCTGTCGTACCGTCAGGCGGCCGCTCTCAAGGCGCTCTTGCTGTTGCAGCAATGGGCCGGGCTGGTCCCGACCCGCCGGCTCGAGGAAACTTTCCAGGTTCATCTCGGGCAGATTATGGCGCTGGGGGAGACCGCCGCCCACCTGGTCACGGCGCTGGCGGTGCTGCTCGAGGCCTGCGACCACGACAGCCGGCCGGCGGCGCTGCTGCGCGGACACGCTTTCAGTCTGCGGCACGGATTGCCAGCCGAGTTTCTGCCGATGCACCGCTCGCTGGGCGAGATTCTCAACCGGGCCGATTTCTCCGAGCTGCACCGGGCCGGCGTCACCGGTCTTTTCGAACTGGCCCGGAAATCTCCCGAGGAACGCGCCGCGCTTATCAAAAACGAAAGCAAATGGAAGTTTATTAATAACAAAATAAAATCTTTTGATGAGGAGGTTGACATGCAACTGGCAACATCGAGCAGCCGCCCGCAGGTCTTCGCCGGACCGGAACTGGTCGAAATCGATGGCAGTTTTGAGCGGGAACGGTACCTGGTCAGAATCAACGGCTTCCCTGTCCGCCTGACCGGGAAATCGTTCAAATATTTCACCAAGCTGGCCTGGTCCCGGCTTAATATGGATTCGGGCTGGATTTACAAAGAGGATATCGAGGTAGGTTTTAACCAGGCCCGTTATCTATACCGGATGAAGAACGAAATCAGCTCCGGTCTTAATTTCGCCTGGCCGGTTATCGAAAACAACCGGCTCGGGTACTACCGTCTGAATCTGTCACCGGGAAAAATCAAAATCAACCGGGAAAACCTGAAAACCCATCCGGATTACGAAATCCGGCAACTGGTGCAGGAAAACGGTTCGTCGATAATGACCGGGGAAAGGGCGACGGTAAATTAATTGCGCCCGACCACGGAAAAAAGGGAACCGGCAGGTCAATAATCGTATATTAATAATATAAAGAACCTGTTGAGAATTAAGCGAATAGCCGATAATGACATAAACGCATTCTGACGAAGAAATGGACATATATGATTATTAAATCCAACAGCCGGCTTCCCGTTTTTACCGCGGACAGTTACTCCAAATATCCCGTTTTACCGCTTATGACCGGGGTTTTATTCCCGGGGATGATGTTTACCATCCAGATTGGACGGCCCGAGAATATCGAAGTTATCAAACTGTATCAGAAATCAGACAAGAAATTCATCTGCACTTACTCGCATTCCGAGGTCGAGACCCCGAAAGACCCGCCGATTCATCAGGTCGGCGTGTTCACGGTGGTCCGCGATGTCAAGGAAGGCCCAGGCGGTTCGATGATGGTCATGCTCGAAGGTCTCAAGCGGGTGGCGATTCGGGAGATTATCCAGACCGAACCATATCTCAAAGCGCTCGCGTGTGAAATCCAAATGCCGCAATACGTCAACCGGACCATAACTAAAAGGATGGACCAGGTCATCGCGCTGGTCAAGGAAATCGTCCAGCTCGACCCGGTTTATTCGCCGGAAATGTTGAATATCATCAAGATGAACATGGAAGACCCGTCGCTTCTGGCTGACCGGATCGCTTCCACCTTCCATTTCTCGCTGGCGGCTAAACAGGAGCTGCTCGAAACGGTTAATCTCGAATTCCGTTACGAACGGTTGTTGTATTATCTCAACGAGGAACTGAACCGGGTCGCTACCGTCCTGAGCATCAACGAAAAAGTCAAGAAACGTATCGAGGAAGAACAACACAAGGCATATCTCCGCCAGCAGCTTCACGAGATTAAAAAACAACTCGGAGAAGACTTCACCGAAGAAAAGGAAGCCGCTCATTTCCGGAATATCATAAAAAGTTCACCGGAACTTCCCACCGAGGTCGTCGTGCGGGCCAAGACCGAAATCGACCGGCTCTCGCAACTGTCGGCAGCCTCGGCCGAGTTCGGAGTCACCAAGCTCTATCTTGACTGGTTGCTGAACCTGCCCTGGGGCAAAAGCTCCACGGAGCATTTCGATATCGCCGAGGTCGAAAAAGTGCTCGACACCGATTATTACGGTCCGGCGAAACTCAAAGAACAGATTTTACAGCGGCTCTCCGTCCGCAAACTGATGGGTAAGCGGGACGAGGGCGCGACCTTGTGTCTGGTCGGGGCGCCCGGTACCGGGAAAGCCTCCCTGGCCAAAGCTGTCGCGAAATCGCTCAGAAAGGAATTTATTCGTATCTCCGTAGGCGGGGTTTCCGATATCGCTGATATCAAGGGTACTCAACGCACGTTTTTGGGCGCCTACCCCGGTCGAATAATTCGCGCCTTGAAAGACGCCGGCACGCCCGACCCGTTGATTTTAATCGAGGATATCGATTACTTCA
>JBMOKZ010000374.1:0-6485 GCA_049324195.1 Candidatus Zixiibacteriota bacterium
TTTGAATACTGATGTCGTTAAAACTCCTGCAATCCCGATTGTAATCAAAACTTCCAGAAGCGAAATCCCCTTGTGGTCTGAAAGTTTCTTTACTAAGTTCATGATACATCCTTATATTGAATCTGTCCTTATGTAAGTCGTCATGGAATTGGTTTTGGTCTGTGATTTGATGTCTTCCCAGACTACCTGAACATCGATCTGCCGTAAATAATTCCCGGCCGATGACACCTGCCAGTTACGCACTACATCACCGACGGTGTCCGAATAACTGCCAAGAGTCGGATTTTCTATGCCGCGTAATTGTTCGATTTTTTCCTGAAGCAGATTAGTCGCGATAGTCGTCTTGTTTGACCAGTCGTTACCGTCCAGAGCTACCATAGCCATGTTTAAAAGCATCAATAGAGCCAGGCTCAAAATAATCATGGCGATAAGCACCTCGAGAATGGTAATGCCTTTTTCGTTAATTTTAATGCTAATATTCATAGTTATAATCCTTATTTTTTCATTTATATGTGTAAATCCCGTGCCGTCTTAAAAGAAAACATTTACGGTCGTCATTTGTTTTTATAACTTGCCGGATATGAAGGGATTAAGAACAGCCAGATTGATTTGTATCTATATGTAGTCGGGACAACAAACCTTTTTTATGGTGGTGACAATATTAGACGGCCTATAAATTATTGGCTAAAACCAATAATTTTTACTAAAAAATATTCTAAAGTGTACCGTTTGGTACGTGTCTGGAATTTTTCGGGTAAGTGGTTAAATAGCAAGAAAATGATATTAAATCCATGTTCCGGGTGCTTGATGTTTATAAGGTCAGTTGAGATTGTCTGAAATAACCGCCACAGGTACCATAGTCTTGAAATCGAGAGTATAAAACGTTTCAATGCATCAAGATTGAAACACAATTAATATTTTTATGGATTTAACAGATAAAAGAAAAGGATAACATCATGAAACAAAATATTGGAACCGCGGACAGAATTATCCGGATAATCGTCGGCCTCGCGATAGGCACCGTCGGCCTTTATTACAAAAGCTGGTGGGGTTTGCTGGGTTTGTTGCCGCTCGGCTCGGCGGTGGTAGGTTTTTGCGGCCTGTATCCGCTTCTGGGAATCGACACCTGCGGAAAAAGGAAACCAAAATCCTCGACCAGGGCTTGACTGTAATCACGGTTATTTGCCGGAATCATATTTGAAAGAGAACGTCGGTGCTTTTAGGCGCTCATGAATCCATCGCTGGAGGGCTGGAACAGGCGGTTTACCGGGGACGGCAGGCTACTTGTGATACTATCCAGATATTTACCAAAGCCAACAACCAGTGGCAGGCGAAAAGGCTCGGGACCGATGAAATCGACCTGTTTTTCAGAGCTATCGAGGAAACCGGGGTTAGCGTCGCCTGCGCGCATACAAGCTACTTGATTAATATCGCCTCCCCTGATAAGACGCTCAATCAAAAGTCATATATTTCACTCAAAGAAGAGCTGACGCGTTGTGCCCTGCTTGAAATACCCTGCCTGGTGCTGCATCCGGGCTCCCATGTCGGCTCGGGAGAGGAAACCGGTTTGAACCGGGTGGTTGATAATATCAACCGCCTGTATGCCGACCTGTCCGACCACCGCGTGACGCTGTGTCTTGAAACCACCGCCGGACAGGGAACCAACCTGGGCAGCACATTCGAGCAGCTGGCATATTTAATTGACCGGGTCGAAGACAAAAAACGTATCGGCGTCTGTCTTGACACCTGTCACATTTTCGCCGCCGGATATCCGTTGTCGGAGCCGACCGACTACAGGAAAACGATGAACCGGTTCGAGAGAGTTATCGGTTGGAAATACCTGAAAGTGATACACCTGAACGATTCGCTCAAAGAATTCGCTTCCCGGCGCGACCGGCACGAGCATATCGGTGACGGTTTTATCGGACGCGAAGGGTTTCGCAATCTCCTGAACGACTTCCAGCTGAAAAAAATTCCCATGATTCTGGAGACGCCCAAGGGAGAGGATCTCAAAGAGGATATCAGAAATCTTGAAATCTTGCGTTCCCTGATAAAATCCTGATGTCAGGTTTCGTCCCCGCGGCGACATACTACTTGCGCAATCGACACAATTGCTTTACTATTAAGGCCTATGAAACTGGGAATAATTGGAAAACCTCAGAGCGGCAAGACGACGATTTTCAATGCCGCCTCGAAACAACAGGAGGCGGTTGGCGATTTCAGCCAGAGTTCGCACCGGGCGATTATCAAGGTTCTGGACGAACGGGTGGATAAAATCGCCGCCATTGATAATCCTAAAAAAATAACTTATGCCGAAATCGAATTTCTCGACGCCCCCGGTTTTACCGGTAAGGGCAAGGAATCCTCGCCCGGCGAGATAAATCCCGAACTCAAGCAGATGGACGCGTTAATTCTGGTGATTGACGCCTTTTCTGTCGACGCCAGCCCACGACATAATCTCAAAAACCTTATCGATGAAATGATTCTTTCGGACCAGGTGCTGATAGACAGCAATATCGAGAAGAAGTCGCGTAAAATCAAACTTACCGGTGACAAGGCCGGGGCTTATGAACTGGATCTTTTGAAAAAATGTCTGTCCCATCTCGAACTGGAAAAACCCCTGATTGACCTGGATTTTTCCGAGGATGACGACAAACTTTTGCGGGGATATATGTTCATCACCCGCAAACCGTCGTTGATTGTGCTGAATATCGCCGAAGACCAGCTTCCACGTACAAAGGAGATTGAAAAGGAATACGCCGATTTCGTCCGTCCGGGAAAACAAGAATTCATGGTCATGTGCGGAAAAATCCAGATGGAGCTGGTCGGGCTTGAGGACGAGGAACGACAAATGTTTTTAGATGAGCTGGGTATCACCGGCATGGCTACGGAACGATTTATCAAAAAAGCTTATGATTTACTGGGTTTGATTTCATTTTTGACCTCGGGAGCGCCGGAGAGCCGGGCTTGGACCATCAAAAAAGGCACGAACGCCCAGAAAGCGGCCGGGGTGATTCATTCCGATATCGAGCGGGGTTTTATCCGGGCTGAAGTAGTGGCGTACGAGGATTATATCACTTATCAGACTCCGGCGGCTATCAAGGCGGCCGGGAAAATGCGACTTGAGGGCAAGGATTACATTGTCCGGGACGGCGATGTCATCCTCTTTCGGTTCAATGTTTGATCGGCGGAACCGATCCGCTGTCGTCGTGTTTAAATAATAAAAGTGTTCAATTTTTGCTCAGCGATGTCGATATACGATATAACGAGAAAATTATAAGTTGAGCAGGTTTAAAGGATTATGGAAGATATTAAAACCGAGACTAAAAAACAGGACAAGTCAAACGAAATTCAAATATTACCGGTTCTCCCCCTGAAAGGTACGATTGTATATCCCTTTCTGGTAGTACCGTTAATGATACAGGAAACCGAACAGGCGCGGCTGGTTGATGAAGCTTTGATGCGTGGTTCGAGAATCGGTCTGTTTTTACAGAAAGACGCCAAAATCGAGAATCCCGGACCGAAAGATTTGTACGAGTTCGGGACAGCCGGTAATATTCTCAAGATGCTCCGTTTCCCCGACGGGACGGTGCGCTTTTTGATTCAGGGCCTGAGCCGGATAAAAATTCGCCAGTTCATAACCGACAAGCCGCATCTTCAGGCCGAGGTCGAGCAGTACGACGATGTTTATGAAGACAATATCAAAATGGAAGCCCTGCAGCGCAACGTCATTGAGCAGATAAAAAGTCTGGTTGATTTGGCGCCGTATCTCAACGAGGATTTTCACGTTACGGCCATCAACCAGGAAACATCCTCCAAGCTGGTCGATTTCGTAGCTTCGAGTCTCAATATCTCCCTTCAGCAAAAACAGGAAATCCTGCAGGAAGCCAATGTCTTCAAACGGATGCAACATCTGTATCAGCTTATTAACAAGGAAATCGAGGTTCTGGAGCTGTCGCAGAAAATCCAGGCGCAGGCGGCCAGTGAGCTGGGCAAATCGCAGCGGGATTATATCCTCCGCGAACAGTTGAAAGCCATCCGGCGCGAACTGGGCGATCTCGACGAAAAAGGCGAAGCCGCCGATTTGGAAAACAAAATCAAGAGCGCCGGGATGCCCGACTTTGTCGAACAGGCCGCCTACAAGGAACTCGACCGCCTCAACCAGATGAATCCGTCATCGGCCGAGTACACCGTCTCCCGCACCTATCTCGACTGGCTGGTGGCGCTGCCCTGGAGCAAATCCACCGAAGATATTCTCGATTTGAAAAAAGCCAAGAAAGTGCTTGACGAGGACCATTACGATCTGGTCAAAGTCAAGGACCGTATCCTGGAGCATCTGGCCGTACGCAAGCTCAAGGCCGATATCAAGGGTCCGATTATTTGTTTTGTGGGTCCGCCCGGAGTGGGTAAAACCTCACTGGGCCGTTCAATTGCGCGCGCCATGGGGCGCGAGTTCGCCCGCATCTCTCTGGGGGGAATGCATGACGAAGCGGAAATACGCGGACATCGGCGCACCTATATTGGCTCTATCCCGGGCCGCATCATCCAGAGCATCAAGCGCTGCGGTTACAACAACCCGGTTATCATGCTCGATGAGGTCGATAAAATCGGTTCCGATTTCCGGGGTGACCCGGCTTCGGCTCTCCTGGAAGTGCTGGACCCGGAGCAAAACGATACCTTCACCGACCACTATCTCGATTTACCGTTTGATTTGTCGAAAGTAATGTTTATCACCACCGCCAACTGGATGGAACCCATACCGCACGTGCTGCGTGACCGCATGGAGGTGATCGAAATCCCCGGTTATACCGATTTGGAAAAGTTGCAGATTGCCCGGCGGCATTTGATTCCGAAACAGCTGGACAATCACGGTTTAAGCGAAGATAATTTGATTTTTCAGGACAGCGCGGTGAAGATGCTGATCGACGGTTACACCCGTGAGGCGGGCTTGCGCAATCTGGAGCGTGAAATTGCCTCTGTGGCGCGGAAAATCGCCCGCAAAGTTGCCTCGGGCAGCAAAAAGAGAGTGACATTAAAAAGTGAAGATATTAGCAGACTTCTTGGTCCGGTCAAATACTCCCGCGAGGTTCTTTCACGTCAGGGACGGGTCGGTATCGTGCCCGGTCTGGCCTATACCGCTTTTGGCGGCGAGGTAATATTTATCGAGACGACCCTCATGCCGGGGAAAAAGAGTTTTACCCTGACCGGTAGTCTGGGTGATGTCATGAAAGAGTCGGCCCAGGCGGCGCTGTCGTTTATCCGTTCCAATTTCGGCGAATTGAAAATCGACCCGGATCAGTTCGAAAATCACGAAATCCATATCCATGTCCCGGCGGGTGCGACCCCCAAGGACGGCCCCTCGGCGGGCATCACCATCGCCGTGGCGCTGGCGTCGCTGTTGACCCAGCGGCCGGTGAAAGCCTGTCTGGCCATGACGGGCGAGATTACTCTTCGCGGCGAATTGTTGCCGATCGGCGGTCTCAAAGAGAAACTGCTGGCCTCTGTCCGGCTCGGCGTCAAACAGGTGATTCTGCCCGAGGACAACCGGAAAGACCTGGCTGAAATTCCGGCGGAAATCAGAAAAAAATTAAAAATAAAATTCTTTTCCGACGCCCTCCAGGCGGTTAAATTTGCATTGGAGCCGAAAAACGGAGCGAAAAAAACGTCTGTTAAAGCGGCGCAATGTAAAGCTGGATAAACAGGATTTTGTATCATGAAACTGGTCACATCAGCCCAGATGCGCGCGGTTGACCGGGAAGCGATCGAAAACCGCGGTATCCCCGGCCCGGAGCTAATGGAAAACGCCGGGTACGGCACCGCTGTGGGTATCCTTGAAAATCTCATCGATAAACCCGAAGAAACCTCAGTCGTCATTTTTTGCGGCAAAGGCAACAATGGCGGCGACGGCTACGTTATCAGCCGGTATCTGCACCAGGAAAACGTCAACGTGGTCATTTTTTTCGTCGGCCCGCCGGCTCAGCTTTCACCCGACGCCCGTCTCAATTACGACCGTTGCAAGAAAATCGGTATGGATATGTTCGAGATCAAATCGCTCGAGGACCTCCCCGAGGAACTCGACTGCGATATTATTGTCGATGCCCTGCTCGGAACCGGGTTCGAGGGCGCGCCACGGGGCATAATCCGAGATTTAATCGAGTATATCAACATTCAACATGCTGATATCGTGGCGGTTGATATGCCCTCGGGATTAAATGCCGACGACGGTCGGCACGAGGGCGCGGTAGTGTCGGCCGATTACACCTTTACCATGGCTCTGCCCAAGTACGGGCTGTATCTTTCGCCGGGAAGGGAACTGTCCGGCGTGGTGCAGGTAGTTCCGATTGGCGTACCCGACGATGTTATCGAACATCTCGAATATAAAAACGAATTGATCACGCCCGAATCGGTTGTCGAGCGCATACCCGACCGCAAGCCCGACGGCCACAAGGGGGATTTCGGCAAACTGTTTATTCTTGCCGGTTCCA
>JBMOKZ010000375.1:0-6476 GCA_049324195.1 Candidatus Zixiibacteriota bacterium
CGGCTCACGCCTGTGCCGGCTCTTTGTCGAGAAGGGCTTTCACGTTTACGCCGGAGTGCGCGGGACTTCGGACCTGTCGTTGCTCGACGGCGTCCCGGTCGAGTACCGCTACGGCGATGTCACCCAGCCGGAGACGCTGCCGTCGATGGTGACCGGGGTAGATTATGTCGTCCACAACGCCGGGCTGGTCAAGGCCAAAAAGCGCCGAACTTTTTTCGAGGTCAACGAAGCCGGCACCCGTAACCTGTGCGAGGCGGTGTTAGAGCACAATCCCGAAATAAAAAAACTGGTATATATATCCTCGTTAGCCGCCGCCGGACCCTCGCTCGAGGGCCGCCCGGTCACCGAACTCGACGAACCACAGCCGATGACCGTGTACGGCGAATCCAAACTGGCCGGAGAAAAAGTGGCGCTGGCTTATAAAGATAAATACCCGGTTGCGGTGGTGCGGCCCTCGGGTGTGTACGGCCCCGGCGATAAGGAGATGTTCGACCTGTTCAAAACGATTTACCGGCACTTTCGGCCGCTCGTCGGCGACAGCCGGCGCAAAATTCAAATCGTGCATGTCGATGACTTGTGTCTGGGCATATATAAGGCGATGACGGTCGGCACCCCGCCGGGGGCAGTGTATTTCATCTGCGAGAACCGCGCCTATACCATGCGGGAGATGATGGAGCTTTTTCACAAGGCCTGCGGCCGCTGGGCGGTGCCGGTGAATGTGCCCGGCTGGCTGTTCAGGACTATCGCATTCGTTTCCGAGCGGTCATTCAAGCTAGTCGGGGCCACGCCGTTTTTAACGATGAACAAGTCGGCGGAACTGCTGGCGGCCTGGGAAGTTTCGACCGAAAAAGCCCGCCTCGAACTGGGGTTCGTCTCCCGGATCCCGCTCGAACGGGGCGCCAAAGAAACCTGTGACTGGTATATTGAAAAAGGATGGTTGTAGATGATTTCTTACAATCTGATGTTTTACTGTTTTGCCGTAAGCGGCCTATATCTGCTGGTCGTTTCGGCCCTGCTGAGTCTGGTCGAGGTGAAACTCAGGCTGGCGAAGGGATTCCCCGAGGAATTGCTGGAGCAAAGCAATGTCGGCTGGTTCATGATGAATTTCATCATGGAAATGCTTTTTTACGTGATTATACCGACCATCATCTACGGCTTCTTTTACGTGGTCATTCCCCTGTCGGGGGTGAAAGCCGGGCTGGCGGCTGCCCTGCTGGCGTTTCTTCTGGGCGCCACGCCGCTGTTGATGGGGCTTTCGGTGAAAGTCAAATTGCCCATGCCGTTCGTGCTTTATAATTTGCTCGGTCATTTCATAAAACTGGCCGGTTCGATGGCCTTGATCGGCTATCTATATTCTTTATAGAAAGATCATATTAAAACAACAACGGTGAGGATATGAATAAAGAAACAGAGCGCAAATTCGCGGAAGTTCGCAGCCGGTTTCCGCATACCCGCGAAGTGGTTTTTTTGAATTCGGCGGCTTACGGACCGTTTTCCGACGAGGTCAAACAGGCTATTGATGACAACGTCAACCTGCGCGTCAAAGCCGAGTTCGACGACACCCATTACGCCTTCTCGACAGCCGAGGAACTTCGCAACGACTACGCCGGCCTGGTCGGCGCGGATAAAGAAGATATCGGGCTGGGTTTGAACACCAGTTTCGGGTTGAATGTCGCGGCGTTCGGGCTGCCCTATCCCGAGGGCTCGGAGGTTTTGGTCTCGGATATCGAGTTCCCGGCGGTGGTGTATGCCTGGCGGGCGGCGGCGGAGCGGTTCGGTTATAAACTGACCTTTGTCAAATCAAAGGACAAGTGTTTCGATATCGACGAATTGAAAAAAGCCGTTACCCCCAAATCGAAAGTGCTGTCGCTGTCGTTCGTGCAGTTTTTCAACGGTTTCAAAAACGACCTGGCCGCGTTGTCGAAATTCTGTAAAGAACACGACCTGCTGTTCGTGGTGGACGGCATTCAGGGCGCGGGGACCGAACCGGTCAAGGTCAAGGAGCTCGGTATCGACGTCTTTACCTCGGGATGTCAGAAGTGGCTGCTGGCGCCGCAGGGCTGCAGTTTCTTTTATGTCTCGTCGAAAGTCCGCGATAAGATAACGCCGCCGTTCATGTCCTGGCTGGGCGTGGACTGGCACATGAATTTTTCCAGCCTGTTCGATTACGAGCGCCCGTATTTCGATTCGGCGCGGCGGTTAGAGTTCGGGTATTATGTCGTGCTGAATATCGCCGGGATGAAAGCCGCGATAAGATATTTCCAGGAACTCGGCGTGGAAAATATCCAGACGCACAATTACCGGCTGATTGACCGGCTCGCGGCTTTTATCGAAAGCGACCCTTATTATAAAATTACCAGCACGATGGAACCCCGGCACCGGTCGTCGATTTTCACTTTCACCTGCGACAACCTGCTGGAGCTGCACCAGGAACTTCTGAAAAAGAAAATCATCGTGGCGCGGCGCGAGGGTTCGATCCGGGTGTCGGTGCACTTATTCAACAACGAGGCCGATATCGATAAACTGATCGCGATGCTGGAAGATTTTTCTACAAAGAATTCCTGATATAATCGGCGATCAATTGCGCCGCCAGGTCATGACCGCGGGCATTAAAATGAATCGGGTCGTTGACGGCGTCATCCCAGAGACTGTCGTAGCGGTCGAATTCCCGGGCCAGGTCAACCAGGGCGACACTGTCCTCGGCGGCGATTGCCCGCACGATTTCATTGTAACGTTCGTGGAAGGCGTGCATCGACGAGCGCGCCCCGGCGCTGTAATATTTTTCCAGCGCGGGGATGGGGGAGGTCAAGAGAATCGGGACCGCGCCGCGTTCGCGCGCGAAAGAACAAATTTCTTTGAGGTTCTCCTTATAATCCTCGAGCCCCACCCGGTAAACGATATGGCTGCGGTCGAACGTCGAGTCAGGGTCGGTCTCGACCGCCGACAGCAGGGTCTTTTTCAAAAACCGATAAAAGTGAAATCTGGAGAAGAAGTTCTGGAGCCCGAGAATTATTTCGGGGGGAAGCTGCTGGTCTTTGTCGGGAATCTGCGCGGCCGCCGCCCAGTGATCGTTCCAGGCGAACAGGACAGTCACGATATCCGGTTGCAATTTTAACAGGTCGTGCTCGAAAAATTTCTTTCCCTGATACGAGGAATAACCGGGAATGGCGCCGTTGATGACCTCATAGCGACCGCCGAGAGCTTTCTCCAGCTGCCGGGGATAGGTCTCATCAGGCGGCACGCCCCAGCCAAAAGTGCAGGAGTTGCCGAGGGTGATAAGGCGCGGGGCGGTTTTGGTCGTGGCAATATCGGAGCCGCGCAGACCGAGCTTATTGATGTGGTAGGTCCTGCCCTGGAAAAACCGCGAGGTGATAGTCCGGTCGGGATGGAACCGCCAGAACAGGTCGTGGTCGCGCCGGAAAACGTCGGGATAATCCAGCGCCCGGTTGAGGACGAAAAACCGGTTCTGGAAATAATCATCGACCTGTCCCGCCCGCAGGACAATTTCCGCGAGGGCAACGAAAATAATTAGCGCCGTGACCGCGGCAGCCAGACGCACCGTCAGCGAATATTTTTTCGGCATAGGGTAATATACAACTGAAGTCGATAAAAGGAAGCAATTATCTGGAGACCAGGACGGGGAGAACCTCGCGGACAACCGCCTCGGCGGTCACCCGGTGACCCCGTTCGTTGAAATGGGTCGGGTCGCCGGCGGCGTCGGTATAAAGATTGTCATATCGTTCAAATTCATGCTGGAGGTCAATCAGGGGGATATTGTCTTGCATCGCGAGCCGGCGCATCTGTTCTTGGTAAGCCCGGTGAATCTGGTGCAGTTGTGAGGTAACACCATTGAAATAGTTTCTGGGGTCGGCTACCGGCGGAATCATGAAAACCGGCTGGGCGCCGTTTTCCCGCGCCAGATGAGCGATGGTCGCTAAATTCAGATAATAATCCTGCAGGGAGACCCGCTGTTTGCCGGTGTTTTCACCCAGGGAGACAAATTCCGGCTTTTCCGAGGCCGACAGGATTATTTTTCGCATCAATTGATACAGTTTCATTTTGGAGAAGACGTTCTGCAGGGCGATTATCGCCCCACCGGGCATCTGTTGCTCTTTGTCGGAAATGCCTTTCCCGGCCGCCCAATGGTCGTTCCAGCCGAACATGACCAGGACCATGTCGGGTTTCAGCGCAGTCAGCTTTTTGGCGAACGCCACTTTTCCCTGGTGCGAACTGTACCCCGGCACCCCGGCGTTGATGACCTCGTACCGGCCGTTGCTCAACCGGCTATTGAGAATTTTATCGAGCTGGCGCACCCAGGTGTTGTCGTTCTCGACCCCCCAGCCGAAAGTACAGGAATTGCCCAGGGCCAGGATACGATAGCCGTTTTTCTCCTTATCGATTTCGGGACCGCGAAAGCCCGAGGAATTGATATGATAGGTCAGATAGCTGAACTGTTTCGACTGCGTGGTGATATTCTCGCGAAAACGCCAGAACAGGTCGGAATCTTTTTTGTAAATTTCGGGAAAATCGATATCACGGTTGATGGGGAAGAACTGGTTCTTGTAATAAAAATTCGGGTCGGCCAGGTGCAGAGCCAGTTCGGTGACCGCGATAAACAGAAAAAGCGGGATGAAAACGCCGATTATTCTGATCCAAAGCGACGTTGTTTTCTTAACCTCGGACATTATTTATTCAAAAAAGCCAAGTTATTTATTAACAGCTTAGAATATCGAATAAATAAAGGGAGCCAGAGCCGATGACTCGGTAAAGACAATCAGAATCGACAACAGCAGAAGAAACACCAGAATCGGGGTCAGCCACCATTTTTTGGAATTCTTGAGGAAGTCAAAGAGTTCCACCAAGATTCCCAATCGCCGAAACATCACTGCCTCCCATAGAATTTTACCAACCGCCGCTAACTTATCGCGTACGGTTCTTGTCAAGTTATTAAATTTTGTTGTATAACCACGATGTTTCTATCTGCTTACAAAATATAATATAATTTCCAGAAAAATCAACAGGATTTTGGCCTATGTGCTTACCTTCTAATTCATTATTAAATAATAACATGAATAAAATTAAATTGCATTTTGCGGGCGACATCCTATCTTTATGTCATCAGTTGGTATCCAGGAAAAGCAATAACGGAGATTCTATCTATGACGGCGGCTTTAAACGACAACGGCCCGACCCGGTCATTTACTGTCCTGAGTACCGGCACAAAAATATCGCATTATAAGATTATCAACAAGGTGGGTGCCGGAGGAATGGGGGAAGTGTATCTGGCCGAGGATACCGAGCTTGACCGCAAAGTAGCGCTCAAGTTCCTGCCGTCATATCTCTGCCCGGATGAGGACTGCCGGAAGCGTTTCAAGCGCGAGGCCCAGGCGGCCGCGAAACTGAGTCATCCTAATATTATCCATATCTACGAGGTCTCGGAATACCAGGGCCGCCCGTTCTTTGCGATGGAGCATGTGGAGGGACGGACCCTTGGGAATGTTATTAAGGATGACAAGCTTGATTTAAAAAAAGTAATTGAACTTACCTTACAAATATGCGAGGGATTGCAGGAGGCTCATGAAGCCGGAGTAGTCCACCGGGATATTAAGCCCGCGAATATTGTCCTGGACAACAAAGGATATCCGAAACTTCTGGATTTCGGGTTGGCATCGGTTCGGGGCGGGGAGAAAGTTACCAAAACCGGCTCGACCCTGGGAACGGTGGGGTATATGTCGCCGGAACAGTCACAGGGGAAAGAAGTCGACCGTCGCAGCGACCTGTTCTCTTTGGGCGTGGTGCTTTATGAAATGATTACGGGAAAAGCGCCATTCACGGAAGAATACGAAGCGGCCACGATACACGCGATAATAAACGAGACCCCGGAACCGCTGGCTCGCTATAAGACCAGGGTTCCCGAGGACTTACAGCGTATCGTGTCGAAGCTCTTGGAGAAGGACCCGGATCGGCGTTACCAGAGCGCTGCCGACGTGATGGCGGATTTAAACCGGCTGAAAGGATCCGGCGGCAAAGCCAAAGAGCGGCCGATGTGGAAAGCGGCGCTGAAAATGTTTTTAATTGGCTGTCTTATCGGCGTTATTTTTTTCATCATTAAACAGTATCTGTTCCCCGGCAATGAAGACGACCGGGAAAAACCCAAAATGCTGGCGGTGCTGCCGTTCGAGAATCTGGGCGACCCGGCGGATGAATATTTCGCCGACGGTATTACCGATGAAGTTATCGCCAGCCTGTCGAAACTGTCCGGATTGGGCGTGATTTCCCGGACCAGCTCCAACCGCTACAAAAAAACGAGCAAGAGCCTTCGAGAAATCGGTAAAGAATTGGGAGTCGATTATATTCTCGAGGGGACGATCAAATGGGAACGCTTCGACGATGAAAACCGGGTGCGTATCCAGCCGCAATTGATCAAGGTCGATGATGACATCTATCTGTGGTCGGCCAGTTACGACGCTGTTTTG
>JBMOKZ010000376.1:0-6453 GCA_049324195.1 Candidatus Zixiibacteriota bacterium
ATCTATTTGCTTCACTCAGTATATTTATTCCTTCAAATATTTTTTTAAATCCTTTCGTGCCTGCTCTCTAATCTTATCTATTTCTTGATCCGCAAAAGAACGGTAGAATATTTTATAATCTATCTCTATATCAGCTTCATGTTGTTTTATAAAATCATAATACCCTTTTTCAGCATATAAAAATACTCTGGTAGCTCTTAGTAGAGATTCATTTAGATAACGTTGCGCTTTTTTATTAAGAAATAATCTAAATTCCTCTCGCATCTGGTAATATTTCAGGATTTCTTCTTTTAAGGCGAGTTCATTGATAAGTTCGTCTGAAGTGTCGTGAGCACAAGCTCTCTTAAAATCTGCACTATGTTTACCATGGTGCTGAGCTATTTTAATGCGTACATCATTTATTTCTGAGTATCTCTCATTTAATTCATCTTTCAACTTACGTCGTTGTTAATCAAGTGTCCCTTGTCGGTTAAAATAATAACTTGCCCAAGCTCCAAACGTGGATCCAACAGCAAAAGTAACAATTGTGGTTAGTATTACATCCATTTTCACCTCTACAATTTATATATATTATGCACATTTCGGATTCTAACTCCGAACCATTGGACGAAAAATCCAACGAGTCTTCATTAGTCGTACTTTTCGCCTTCCTTTAAACCCAACGTATTTAACTTAATTTCTACTCGCTCATCCCTGTTGTCGGATTATAAGATAATAAACTCCTGTATGGCTGTCAATTATATTTGTAGAGTCAGGGGTCTCTCCCTGACCTCCATTGGGTACCTCAACCGTCAGGGCTCCGACCCTGACGGCACAGGTAATCCTGCCAGTATGAGAATAAGTACAACGCTGAAGAGTGGTGCCCCACCGGACTCTTACCGGCGGTACCTCTTGCCGCCGAAAGAATCAGCGTTGTCGATGAAATATCCTGAATTTACGGATTAATTATTATTTCCGGTTCTCTTACGGCGACCCCGTAAAGGGACATGGCGTCATCGGCCGACAAGACCAGATGCAACGTATCGCGCCCCAGTAGCCCGGCCCAGATCTGTCCGAAAAAATTTTTCAAACGCGGCCATAAAAATGACTTGGCGTTCTGACAATCCGATTCGATGATTATTCTCGCGCCGTCGCCGGTAACGAGCACCAGCTTCCGGGGAATATATCTTTGCACTTTTTCCGGCTTGAGACCGCTTTCTTCCGATAAGATTATTAATTCCGCCGGGGGTATCGTCTCGGTGGCGGCAATCAGAAGCACTCCCCTCGCAACTTTTGTCGCGGAACCGGGTGAAGACTCATTACCTTTAAACTGCTCCGCCTCGTTCGTGTCGGCGGCATTGAGAATCTTGTATTCGCGTAATAATACATCAGCCAGCTTTACCGATATCCTTTGTCTGTGCAAATCTATTTCCAGCCGAGGTTCCATCGCCGACACCGACTGCCGGTCGGACGCGACCGCTTGATTATCGGTGGACGTCAAGGACTCGTTAACCGCCGTCGAAACTACGACGGCGCAAATCACCAGAGACATCAACGGCCGCAGACATTTGCCTGAAAATTTATCAATAAACATATATTAGAGTACCCATACGGGTGTTTTCATACAATTTTTCGAGGTCCTCCGCCCCCATACGCACACATCCGTGAGTGACGGCGACCCCCAGAAGCCGTTCATACAACGTGCCGTGAATGAAATATCCGTCACCAAACCCGATAGCATAATCGCCCAGCATCTCGGCGTCGAGACGGTCGGCGTCGTTATCCGGGACCGATATACCTTCTTCTATGTACGCCCAATCCGGTTTACGCCACCACGGATTCTGAAGTTTGGAAGTGACAACAAAAACGCCCGCAGGGGTGGAAAATTGCCACTTCCGGCCCGTTAATGAGTCCAACAACTCACCATCGGAACCGGTGGAACACCGCGCATCCAATATCACCGAATCATTCGTACGCAGGAACAACCTGTTGCAATACCTGTCGATTACGATATAGGGACCCCTGGGACGCCGGGGTATCGTCGGCTGGGAAATTTCCACAAGAGAATCGCTCGGCTGACTGCCCGCCAGAAACGTTCCCCCCTCGTAAGTTGAATCCACGACTCCCGCGGCGCCGATCCGGGGAGAACGGCACGATATTTTGTTGTGCCACCAACTCGCGGCCATCATCACGACCACCAGCGATAAGAAACCGATTTTTTTCATCGCCGCTCTTTCCAGATTCGAACGATCGTCACCGCGGCGCCCACCGGAACCAGATGCAATAACCGGTCCATATTACGGTCGGTCACCGCGACACATCCGTCGGTCCAGTCGCGCCCCTGGCCGCCATGACCGTGAATTTCTATCAAGCTCCCGATTTTTGAATCGGGCGGAATCGAACCGGCCTCAAGATTCGACTGGAATCGAAGTTTATCGTCTTTATTCGGATAATCAAGTACCAGAGCCCGATAATATTTGCTGGCCTTATTTATTCTAACGACACGATACATCCCCTCCGGCGTGGCGCCGTCTCCCGATACCCGCTTCTGGTGTCCCGAATTGTAACCGAGCTCGCAAGCAAGGGAATCGATAACCTGGCCTTTCTTCAGGATATAGAGAAAATGGCGGCTCTTATCGACGATAAGCGCTGGTTGAGAGGAAGCTTTTGATTCCGTCACTGTCCGGGCGGTCCATTCCCGGGACTTTTCAATCCACAGCTGACTGGAAATGGTATGCTGCTTTTGCCGCTTCTGGAAATTCTTCAGAAAAACCCGAACACTGTCGGCCAGTTCACCGGCCGCCTCGTAACGTTCTTTCTGCAGAAGACTCTCGGCCATTTGTAATCTAAAGAAAGCGTTGCGGTATAAAAGTTCGTTCTCGAGTCGCGGTAGCGAATAATCGAGAAAATCGCGCCAGGTACTCACACTGTCGCGCAGGCCGGAAATCGTCTGTTTGATATTTACTTCGCGGCGGGCGCGCTCCTTTTGGGCTTGCGAAAGAACCAGCTTCGATAACCGGATAGACTCGTCGAAAAGCGAATCGGCTGTCCGATACGAACTAAACGGCCACCAACTGTCGCTGACTTCCTTCATGGCGGCTTGCCCCGCTGTCAAACACCCTTTGGCTGAACGGTAATTTTCGTTCTTCCCCAAATCGGACCTTGACAATCGAGCCGCCTCCAGGGAATCCATCGCCTGCCGTGATTTTTCCAGCGGCGGCCGGCGCAGCTCACGCATGACAACCAGCCCACCGAACAGCAATATCACGGCCACTGCTGAAATAATGCTTATCCCGATAAATCGGCGCGACATAAACAATTGAACTGTTATTTCCGGTATTCTTCTATTGAGCCCTATACTGCAAGGAGGGGAATCCGGCGATACCCCTCCTTGATAACGTACTGTCAATCATGCGAAATGAAATGAATTTACTTCTTGGTCAGCTTGGCAATAGCTTCTTCGATATCGCTTTTAACCTTGGTAATTTGGGTTTTGACAGCCTGAAGCTTCTCGTTGGCTGAAAGGTACTGCGCCGCTTGATATTCCTCTGACGCCGCCGTCAGCATACTCGAGGCGGCATCGATATCGGTCTGCATGACTTTCAGATCCGCACGCGAACCTTTACCTCTGGGAGCGGTGGCAATGATTTTCTTGGTTTCGTTGATCAGGTTTTCAACTTCCAGGATCAGAGTGCTGTCAGCGAGACGTATTTTCTCTTTTTCCTCAATGGCTTTTGAGGCGGCTTGTTCGGCCAGATTTTGCGCGGCCTGAATCATCTCTTCCGACTTCCCGTACTTGCGAAAAACGGAGAAGCGGCTGTCCTGTTTCTGCATCTCGACCGAGGCGGCGTTGAGAGAATCAGTGGCTTCTTTGAAAAGATCAGGAGCATACAATTCGGCTTCTGCGAGACGGGCATTTTCTATGGCCGTTTTACCTGTTTCATATTTGGCAGTCGGGGATTCGCTGCAGCCGGCAACGAATCCGATCAAAGCGAGTGCCACCAGAGCAGTCGACACGCGCGTAAACATCTTATTATTCCTCCTGGCTGATTTCTTTTTTTATGTTATTAAAAAAAACAAACCCATGATCAGCCGCTCATGTGTCTGCCTTCCGTAATTGTCCGGTTTATTACGGACCGGGTTAATTAAACAATCTTATAATCGGTCAAGTTCCTTTTCCCGGGCTATGTCTGAACCTCCAAAACATCTCGTTTTATTCTGACCTTTCGGTCAACTGGCGGAGCGAAATATATTACAGGCTTCTTTTTTGTCAATAAAATATAACCGGTATTACGGAGGTTTTTAAACTTATCTCCCCCGGAAATTAGACGTCCCAAAATGATCAGGGATTTAAAACCTCAGCCAAAAATAATGGCTCGTCGTAATAACAGGCGCCACAACGAATTATAAAACACGAAGCCCTTTAATGGAGAGCGGGCTGTCGTCGCGCTCCCGACTTTTACAAATAATATTGACTCTGACAATAACTTACAATCGTTCGAAGGTGTTTTTGCCATTACCCGATGTTTCTCTGCCCTGGCCAATTTTAACACAATAGAAGAGCATATCGCACGCGGCATGAATCTTTTGCGGGAGATAGGTTAAGGCAAATCATGAGCCCCGTGCTCCGGACTTAATCTGGCGGAGGAAGTAGGATACTGAAGTCCACGTTTATCTAAGCCCATATGAGATTTCATTTTATACTACCTCGCAATAACTTATAACAAATTTTAATTCTTAATTAGTTTAAGATAATTTAAATGAATTTTGAGTATTTTGTACGTAGGATGACACAAATCTGGCACCTATGAAAAGGCCGCGGTCAAGAGTTTTCTTTCTTTTTTCCAGTCCTTTGGACCCGAGTTTTTCCGTCGGATTGTTCTGGTCACCTACTCGAGCTCTTCATTTTGAAGGCCCACGATAATGTTCCGTAGGAGTGGCCGCCCACTCACAAAGAACGGATTCTTCTCGATCCAGCCCAAATTTCCGGGCTGACCGCTCATATGCAATTCCGACTCCTAATCTTTAGTCTACGCCGCCTCTGACCGAAACGGTTCGTTGCGACGGAGCATGGCATAGATAATGACCGCCAACTTCCGGGCTATGGCCACTCGCGCCTTTTGAACATTGCTGCGATAGAGAATGCGACAAAACATCCGATTCAACTCCGGTGATTTCCGGACAGCATTGATCGAGGTTTCCACCAGAGCGTGACGCAGTGGCCGAGAACCCAGACGAGTAATGCCTCCAGTCCAGACCGAATTCCCGGATGATCTGACCGTCGGAGTCAGCCCGGTATAACTGGCTAAGGTTTTGGCACTGTGGAACCGGGTAACATCACCCACTTCGGCGTAGATCACCGCCGAACGCAAACGGCCAATGCCCGGAATCGTCTGCAACAGCTTAACCGTGGGATTATCCTTCACTCGCTCCCAAATATGTTTGTTGATCTCCAAGACCTGATCGTCAAGCATGGCGATTATCTTCAGACACTGGTCGATCGTCTGTCTTGTGACTTCAGGCAAATAGAGATTCCGGATCTCCAGTCTGGCCTTTGGGGAAGCGATATTGAATACTCTCAGGTCGATCCCGTACTGAAACAGCAGATGCCGGATACGATTCTTGTTCATGACCACACTCTTGACCAGGTGATAACGCTCCCGAATCAGGCCCCGCAGCAGACGGATCTCGGCTGGCGGTACCCAGGACTCCGGCAGGAAGTTGGTCCTCAGCAGTTCGTCCAGCATACGGGAATCGTACTTATCCGTCTTGGACTTCGACTCGGCAATCACCCGAACCTTAAACGGGGTCGCCACATGGACAGAGCCGGCGTAGGGCTCGAACTGATCCAATAACCACAGGTAATTCAACACCGGCTCCAGAACCAGGTGAATTTTGGAGTTGAGTGAACTGGCGAAGGTTGAAACCTCCTTAAAAGTAATGCCAAACCTGCCCTGGCGAATTACCTTTCCTGTGGAATCGATCTCGGTGTATACACACCATTTCTTATGGACATCGATTCCAAGATAACTTTTTGACATGGCCGCTCCTTTCTGGCTACAAATTGACTTTAACAAAAATAGCCAATCCGAGCGGCCTTTTCATATAATATCACAAAATAATATTAGTAACTCTAATGTGCAGTATGTAAAATTTAAAAGCTTCTCAACCTGGGATTGGGAGTTTTTATCAAGAATCGTAAAGTTGTCATCTTTAATAAAGCAGATTTAAAATGGGCTGTTTTGATTTTAAAGGATGTGAATTATTTATTACATCTGATGATGGGGAAGAGAGTATTAGGTAGACTACTTTATTAAACAATAATAAGTTATAGTCATGCACATTTAATTAACTGTACTGACCAGTACTTGAGTTGACAGTCATTTACCTCTGGTGTTTTTTTATGCCGTCAGTTTTTCCTCATTTTCCAAATTTGCCTTCTTAGCCAAATCAAAACCGTCAGTAAAAGTCTCC
>JBMOKZ010000377.1:0-6439 GCA_049324195.1 Candidatus Zixiibacteriota bacterium
TCTTAATGCCAGGGCTTTCTTCTGATACATGAAGCTGTACTGGTCACGAGGATTCTCAAACCGCGTCTTCGCGTCAACTGAGATGGCGACAATCGTTATAACAAAAAGTGTGAGGATTAACAAAGAGGTAAGTTTCTTCGCCATTCTTAGCTCCTTTCGAGCGTTAAAGTTACTTTTGAAAAAATACTGTGGAAATTACCTGTTTCCCTGATAATTGTCATCAGGGCGATTTCACTTAAATAAGATATCGTACCTTCTTCCTTCTCTAAGCACCTCCTCTCTTAGAATAATAATTATGGGTCAAACAAGATTTGTAAAAAAAACTGTTTAAATTGAAATCGTGAAGACTCCCGTTGTTGTGAACTTCTTCTACTAAACCTTCCTCAATGCATTTGAGAACTTATGGCATACATTGGTTCTTCAACACGATGGATTATGCGGGACTAAATCAAGGCGAGTATAAGTTGCCTAATCTTCGCTAGTCCTATCCTAAACCAAAATAATATAACAGATATTTATCGTTTTCAAAGTAAAAAATCAATGAACACCTGTATAAAATACGATAAAAATATAGCCCTCACACAGTATAAAATCTGCATTTTTCAACCTGCATACAAACCATACGAAGCAGAATCTGCTTCTTATGGTTATTCTAAAAAAATAACGACCCGACAAAGTTGAAATTCTTTTCACCCCGGGTTTATCCACCCTGAGCCACGAATCCCAGAAAGACATTGAATTACAACGAGATAAAATTCTCTTGATAAAAATCTAAGGACTTCCTAATATTGTTATTACAAAAGCAGATTTTGCACCTGACAAAATTTGTTATTTCAGGTAGCTTTCACAATCAAAACGGAGGGAACAGTCATGAAAAAGATGATATTTTCAGTATTATTTACTCTTATTTTCTCGGTGATACTATCTTCTGCCAGCCCCTTATTGATACTCACCGCCTGCGCTTCTGAAAAAACACCCGCCCCGATCCGGTTTGCGGTGATGGGTGACCGTACCAGCGGCATAGTCCCGGGCGTTTACGACACCATCATCGAGGAGGTGCAGATTTTGCGCCCCGATTTTGTCATCACCGTCGGGGACATGATTGATGGTTATGTCGATGACACGCTGGTGATGAACCGGAAATGGGAGGAATTTACCGGGATCGTCGAACCTCTCAGTATGCCCATATATTACACGCCGGGCAACAACGATATTTTCAGCGACCTCTCGGAGGCCTGGTATCCTGGTCACATCGGCCGGCGGTTTTACTCGTTCGATTATAACGGTTTGCATTTTATCATTCTGGACAACAGCCGCGTGGAAACCAGCACGGAACTCCCGGCCGGGCAAATGGCCTGGCTCACGAAGGACCTGACCGATCATCAAAACGCCGCCTATACGTTCGTTTTCATGCACAAACCTTTCTGGTATCTGACGACGGCCGAGAACAAGCCGGATACTCTCCACACTCTGTTCGTAACGTACGGAGTGGATGCCGTCTTCACCGGCCATTATCACGATTATTTCAGCGGTGAATACGACGGCATCAAATATACCTCGATGGGCAGTTCCGGAGGCGGCACCCGGATATCCCCCACCGGACTGGAGTATCATTTCGGCTGGGTGACGGTCGACGCCGACGGTATCCATATCGGTCTTATCGATAAGGGCAGTGTCCGCCCCCGGGAAGAGACAACCGCCGCTGACCGTAAAATATACTTCCCCCTGCGTCAGGCGGGATTGACGATGGAAACCCCGGTCGAAGTCGCCGCGAACCTGACGGTGACCGACGCCGCCGGGGAAATTATACTTCACAACAGCTATTCTGACCAGCCGCTTAACGATACTCTGCGCTGGGAGGTCCCGGACAACTGGACGGTGACTCCTTCGGTAATGCCGGTTTCAGCCGCCGCGGGCGAGGACAAATCTGTCGCCTTTAACGCGACCTGTACCGGTCAGCTCTATCCCCTACCGCAGGCCTCGGTCAAATTCAATTACGCCGAGGGTAAGAAGGTCGAAGCCGGCTCGATGCTTTACCTTGCCCGCTCCGCTGCCTGTCGCCCCGTAACCGGTCAAATCACTCTTGACGGCAACGCGAACGAGCCCTGCTGGCAAAATCCCGAAACCATCTTTTATAACGAGAACGACCAGGCGAAAATAGACGCGACCGAGTTTTATTTCACTCACGACCGAATCAATCTCTATATCTTCGCCCGCTGTTTCGATGCGGTGATGGATTCGCTGAAAGCCGTCGTGACCGAACAGGACGGGGTTGTGTATACCGAGGACTGTATCGGCTTTTTTATCTCCCCCGCGAACAGCTATGACACCGTGTACCAGATATATTTCAACCCGCTCGGCGCCGTCTATGACCATAAACTCTTCCAAACGCCCGATAACGAATGGGATTATGTTCGGGGATGGAACGGCAGGTACGAAATCGGGAGCTCGCAGGATACCGGAAGCTGGTCACTCGAGATAAAAATTCCTGCTTCACAACTGGGGCTCGACAAAATAAAAGACGGCGAGAAATGGCGGGTAAATTTCCGCCGAAAACAGCCCCGTTTGAAAACCGCCGGAGACTGGCAACCGCCCATCGGCTATCCCGACTATCGCAGCGGATATTTAATAATGGAATAAATTTCTATTGGAGAGGGGAGAGTCACGATAATTTTCCCCTTGATTTAAAATATCCTTTTTGTTAATCTGATTTTTTCACGCCTTTCGAAAAATACGAATCTTAAACATACCGAGGCTGCTTCAATAGAAGCTTCGAAACTCAGGAGAATCTTTGAAAGCTTACACGACCTCAAAAAGCATCAAATCTCAGGCCAAAGGCTGGCTGAAGACTATCGCCCCGTTTAACGAACACAACCTGAAACTGAACGCAGAAAAAGCCGCCCTGCTGGTTGTCGACATGCAGAATTTCTTTCTTGAACCGGACTCCCCCACCTATACCTGCGGCGGTCCGGCGGTTCTACCTTATATTGCCGAGCTGGTCGCGGCTTTTCGCCGCGCCGGGCGACCGGTCATCTTTACCCGCCACGTTCACGACCCCGAGGGCATCGACGCCGGCATCATGAAATGGTGGTGGCAGGAAATGTGTGTCGAGGGCACTTTGGGAAGCGAAATCCATCCCGATCTGACTCCGCTGGCTCATGAAAGAATAGTCAATAAACATCGTTACAGCGCCTTTTATAATACCGACCTGGAAACGGTACTACGCGGAATGGGCATTGAGGATCTGGTCATCAGCGGCATCATGACCAACATGTGCTGCGAATCCACCGCCCGCGACGCTTATTTCCGCGATTACCGGGTGTTCTTCCCCGCCGACGGCACCGGCAGCGTCAACGAAGAGATGCACCTCGCCAGCCTGCTCAATCTGGCTTTCGGTTTTGCCTGTGTTACTACGGTGGACGAGCTTATCAAACAGACCACCGCATCCGTTACTGCCCGTTAAGAGGCTTTATGGCTGGCTATTACGACGAAAAACTGGCGGCAGACCGTTTGCGACAAGCCTATGCCTGCGCTCCGCCCCGCATTAAACAGTACCTTCAGGCGGAGATTGACTATGTATCGGGATTCATCCACCCGCACGACACCGTTCTGGAACTCGGCTGCGGGTACGGCCGGGTGCTCCGGCCGCTGGCGGAAAAAGCCGGTTACCTGCTCGGCATCGATACCTCGCGCGCCAGCCTCGACCTCGCCCGTCAAAACGTTCCGCCTCGGGTCGGCCTGGTGCAAACCGACGCCTCACAGTTGAGCTTGCGCGATAACTCGTTCGATTTGGTGGTATGCATCCAGAACGGCATCTCGGCTTTCCATGTTGACCCGGCGACGTTATTCCGGGAAAGTATCCGGGTCACAAAAAAAAACGGTAAGATCCTGTTTTCCAGTTACACTGAAAGTTTCTGGCCGGAAAGGATAGTTTGGTTTAAAACTCAGGCCAAATTGGGGCTGCTGGGAGAAATTGATTTCGAAAAATCGACTGAAGGCCGCATCGTCTGCAAAGACGGTTTCACCGCCCGGACATTCAACCCGGAACAATTCACACAAATACTGTCCGGGTTCGAATATCCCTTCACTATCCGGGAAATCGATAATTCCAGTGTTTTCTGTGAAATTACGGTTAGGTAATAAAATCGCATAATATATTTTTTATCAGCGACTTAAATAAATCCTTTTGACATTCTGACGATTAATATGTATAATAAACACGAGATATCATAATCTCGGTAAGAGGCAATAGGGGAGATGCTCGTCACTCATTACAATTGCCAATGAGTGACTGTATTTATTGCCGGATGATAAAGGCAATTGGGATAAGTGAGTTTTTCTCGAAAGATATTCGTTTCAATCTTTTTAACCCCCCGTTCAACACTGTTTTTACAAATCGGTTGGAAATGGTTTTTTCCGGCTTTTTTGTAGGGACTTGAAGGACGTTATTATCTAACTTTTTTTGGAGGTTCTACTAATGCAAGGCAGCAAACTTTATGTCGGCAACCTTAACTATGCTGTCACCAATGAAGAACTTAGCGAGTTGTTCAACAACTATGGTGAGGTCAAGAGCGTAAACATTATCGAAGGCAAAGGCTTCGGTTTTATCGAGATGGGTACGGCGGATGATGCCGAGAAGGCTAAAGAAGCCCTCAACGGTACCGATTTTAAGGGCCGCACCATGCGTATAGACGAGGCTCGTCCTCACAGCAATCGTGACCGTCGCGGCGGCGGTGGCGGCGGTTTCCGCAATCGCAATTAAATCCGACAATTTTTTGAATCAGAACTGAACTGTTGCACATATAGCTTCTAATATCCAGTAGTTTATATTTTCTCTTATTCATCCTGAGCGTTCAAGGTTTAAGGAACCTATAAATTCAAGGCAAAAGAGACGGGCTCGGTCCCTTCTCTTTTGCCATTGTAAAATTATTTCTTTTTTCGCTGGAATTATTTAATGAACCGCAGGTGCCCGAGACTGTAACGGCCGTCACCGGCATACGGAGAAACAAGAATATTGTCGTAATCCTTCTGCCTCGCCGGTTCGGGCACAATCAAAGTATCGACCCGAAGTCCCCCGCTTTCGATCCGTTTTGGGACGACGTTTACAAGCGCCGACAGCGTAGTATCTTTCCTGAAATACAGCACGTAACCGTCGTCATGGTCCACGCTTATCTCCAGGTGGTCGGAGTGGTCGCTCGGCAAAGACGATATGATAACCCCCTCATCGCCGACCAGACAGCAGCCCTCGGCGTTGAATTTAGTCCCTTGTTTTTGGGGTCGGCTGACGCGAGCGTAATCAGTAACAGGGGATTTGATAAAATCGCGGGCGTCATAAGCCGTGGGGTTGATTATCCGCGTGACCTCGCGGAAATTATACGGATGCGCCCAGGTCGTATAATACGAATGGTTGGGCAGTAAACCGAAATCCGTTTTGAAGTACAAATCGAACAGGAGGCGGAAAGTGTTGACCGGACTGAAATGTCGGTAATCGATGGCTGGGTCGATACCGGGCAGATAAACAACGTTTAAAATCGAGAACCGTTCCACCAGATTCGTTTTATCCATTCCCACCCAGCTCAATCCGGACCCCGGACCATGGTCGGCCTCGATAATTATTACCGGGGGATTGTCACCGTAATTGTCGAAAATTTTCTTGATGGTTTCCCGCAACCGGGCGGTAATATAAGAAATTTGCGCCTTATAGCACCGCAGGTATTCTTCGACCGACCCGCCGTTGTTCATGTAATGAGAACCATCCTCGAAACTGAACGTCCGCTCCACCTGCACATTCTGACCGTCGGCATCGAAAACAAACGGCGGATGGGGACACAGGATATGAGCAAACATGAATTTCGGCGAGCCAACCTCGTATATTTCTGGCAGCTTGTTGAGAATATAATTGACTCTTTTGCGATGGCTGTCGAAAAGTGATTTTTCGTTATAAAGCAGCAGCGGCAGCGGCGTGGTAGCCAGCAGAATATTGTTGAATTCACTTATCGCCCAGGCTGAGGCAAAATATTTATCGGCGTTCTCGAACTCGGTGAAGGTATATCCTGAGGAAAAAACGACATTAGAGTATCCCCGCGACTTGAACTGCCGAAAAACCTCGTTGTCCCAGAACATCTCCGCCAGGGGCAAACGGTCGTACGAACCGGGGTCGAAATCCCCCAGACTGTCGATATAGTTAAGGTTAAACGTCGCCCCCAGGGACAACAACGTCTGGCAATAATTGCTGAAACTTTCATCGGCAACCCAAAAATTCCGTTCTTTTAGAAAATCGATAAAAGCCGAGTTGTCGTAATCGTAAATTTCTTTAAGAATATCCTGCCTCCCGTAACCATCCATACAGATAAAATATACGTCGGGTTTCGTTTCCGGCATTTCGCCGACAATACTTTCATCCGTCGGCGTCGTTTTCGCTATTTTTTCACGAGCGAGC
>JBMOKZ010000378.1:0-6315 GCA_049324195.1 Candidatus Zixiibacteriota bacterium
CCGGTCTTTTAATATATTGATATAGAATAAAGACATCAAGAGAATCACATCAGAAACCATTAACCGAATAAAACCCGGTGAGGGGGTAGACCCGGTTAGTATTTGATAAAATTTAGCGTTAGGGCATTAAGATATCCCGTATCTAGTCTAACCTTTTCTTACTTAAGCAGAAACGGGAGCTTAAAGGCCGGGCTGGGCGATTTTCCCATCCGGCCTTTTTTTATGCGATATTCATGATTATCTGGCGACAGAAATATTGTCATTTTTATCACCCAAAAAATCGACAACATCGACCCATACGCAGGTAGTATTTGGCACTACCAAAAATGAACCGTTGGTCTAATATATTTTTTGTTGGAGTCATTAAATATTTGTATTAAAATAAAGTTATATATATCTTCATAAAAGAGCGCCAGGCGACAGGTATGTCAGGCCCAGACTGAGCACGTCTGGTTGCTTTTCGGTGTCCCGCTCTACTGTGGGGTGCCTTTTTAGACTTATTACTATATTTCCCGGCTGTCAGGCTTCCGGCCCGGCAGCCTTTTTTTATGCTTGCGATACTGCCGCAATTGGTCTATTATATCCCCACTGAGCATCACCAGCCAATCATCAGGATACGCATCCGTGCTCATTCAAAATAACCTATGCGCCGTCGAAAGTCCGTTCCCGGCGGCGCCGAAACAGGGGAGAGGGAAACATGAACGCAGAAGACATCGCCCGTCAATTCGTTGACGCGGTCAACAAACACAGTGTCTCGGCTATTTACGCTTTGATGACCGAGGACCATCAGTTTATTGATTCCTCGGGCGAGGTGCTCGAGGGCCGCGAGCCGATGAAACACGGCTGGCGCGGGTATTTCGCGATGGTGCCGGACTATTTGATAAAGGTGACCGAGATTTTCCACAACGGCTCGACGGTGGTCTTTCTGGGTACGGCCTCGGGGACGTTCAAGAAGGGCGTGACGCTCAAGTCGGAGAATTACTGGGAGATACCGGCGGCCTGGAAGGTGGTGGTGTACGGCGAGCAGATACGGGTATGGCAGATATACTGCGACAGCGAACCCGTCCGCGCTATCATGCGCCGCGAAGAGACGATGGAGTGAAGGGGGAAAGGAGTTTTAAATGAACGAAGAAGTATCTGTAATTACATTCTCGTATTTTGTGGGCGGCACATGTCCACATGTGCCCCGGCATATTTATTTTTGTAAGAAGATGTCGGGTTTTTCATCCGTCCAAGGCGGATTCAGAACCCGACCTACAACTGATATAGCGACCTCTCAAGTCATCCCGAGCGAAGTCGAGGGATGGCTAACATAGTTTCGCAGCCTCGGTCTCACAACTTGCTTGGCGGCTGGTTCGTCTCCATATCTGTATCTATTTCAAAAACCTAAGTTTTTAGAGCCGCTCGCGGACTTTGTCCCATTGCTCGGTTATCAAAAAGCTTTCGGTCATGTTGTCAATCATCCGCACAAATTTCGCGAACGGGACGGCAAACGTCAGGGTGTCTTTCGGGGTGCAGGGCCTCGCGGAAACATCGAACATCCCCAGCACCGCCCGGGGCCGCTCCCGTTTGCCCTCATGATAAGGGTGATAGACGATAGTGGCACAGCCGGCGCCCGAAGGACAGATGACGGCGTTGGGGTCGGCCTCGTCAAACCCGGCCAAACCGTAAAGCCCGGCGAGAATTTCCGGTTTGGCGTAGAATATGACCGCCAGCGGCGCGTCGGCGGTCCGGAGCCGGTCCCAGCGCTTGATCATGATATACCGGCCGGGAGCCTTAAACGGCGGCTGGGCGGCCATTATCTGCTCGACCAGTTTCGGAGTTTTCTTGTAGCGGATGCCCTCGACATGGCCTTTCAGACCGCAGGAGAGAAACAGCTCAATATGGGGAGTTGCTCCGGGGTCAAAACCGAGCGAGCGTTTCGCCCCGCCGCAGCCGATGGATTCGTTATTGAAAGCGACCGAATTGCCCCTGCGGACCTGCCCCAGCTGGCAGATAAAACATTGCCAGTCTTTCCCAATTGGCGGTGCGACCGTTATTTCACCAGGGTCATCGTTATAAAAGAAAGCCAGCGGCAGGTCACCGCCGGGGAAGTACTTGTTCCATTGCTCAATAAACTTGTCCCTGATATGTAAGTCCATGGTTTACCTCGGATTAAAGACTACCGAATCAGTTCATTTGTGAATAAGTACACAAACAAAGGGAACTTATCAAGTCTTTTTTTAATTTGACATGGCTTAATCATTGGATTTCAGAAGCTTATACTGACATGAGCTGTCAGCAAAACAGTGCAAAAGTAGTATTTATACTTGACAAAAATAATATAATTTAATATCCTATAAGTAGGAAAGGCTTGCTTCGGGGAGACTGAAGTAGAACCCGCCGCTAGTGCGGAAGACGAAGTAAGAACCTTTCGGAATCAATAATAAATTTCCAAAACCCCCCCGGCTGATGGGCTAGAGCCGGGGGGCTTTTTGTTATCCCTCAAAAAGTTCTTTACAAATTTAAAAAAATGACGATATTACATATAGAGAGACCCGCTGAGGGACGAAAGAGCACGACGCTCGACCCCGCCGCCTCACGCGACAGATTAAGCGGGCAACTTTCTTACAATCTAAAGTTTACATAACCCCCCGACCGACCGTCGGGGGGATTTCTTTTGCCCTTTCCCGGTCTCGTTACCATTACATTTTAAACTTGCCCGGTTTTTCAACGAGGTCTTAATTTGTCTTATTATGTCACCCGGCGAAACCCATAAAAATTACAGCGTCCGGCTGGAATATCTGCTAGTGGCCGGGGTGCTGTTTTTTTACCTGCCGCATTTACCGCGTTTTTTTATGGGGGATGACTGGCTCTGGCTGGCCCAGGCGGAACGGGCTATGACTGATTTTTCACAACTTTTCAGCCGGTCCATCTACGGCTATTTCCGGCCGTTTTATCTGCTTTATATTACCCTGATATACAAACTGTTTGGGATGCACGCTTTCTGGTTCGGACTGACCGGCCTGCTCTGGCATATTTTGAATTGTCATCTGCTTTTGAAAGTTTTGGAAAAACTTCGTTTCCCGGTGACCGCGGCTTTTATCGCCGCCTTGATTTTCGGGTTTTACTATCTCGAGGCCTCGACCATCTGCTGGATTTCCGCCGGTTCGGACATTATCACCTTAACTTTGCTTCTGACCCTGACGCGGCTTTTGCTGGCTTATTTCGACGAATTTACTTTTACCCGGCTGGTGCTGATCGTACTCGTTTTCCTGATGGCGCTGCTGGTCAAGGAACTGGGGTTTGTGGGGATAGCTTTGTATTTTCTTCTGCCCTTTTTGTACAAAAAGAACCCGTTTAGAAAACGCTATCTGGGGGGGACAGTTATTCTTTTATTGCTGGCCGCTGGTTATCTGATGTACTATTTCACCACCAGGACAGTCGTGGACAAGGTCCTGATTACAAATCTGCAGGATTTTTTTGTCAACCTCTGGTATTTTTTCATATACCTGTTTTTACCGTTGTCGAAGCGGATGGTGACGCTGTTCGGGTCGGGGCACGAGGAAATGCTGACCGTTTTGCGCGGCGTCTTCGTGTTCGCCCTGCCTCTGACCTGGCTCCTGCTGATAAAACGCGCTCTGGCGGGAGAGCGATATTTCCTGCTCTGGCCCTTTATCCTGATGGCTCCGGTGGCGGTTTTTGACTGGTCGCTCGGCCTGTTCGATCTCTATCCGGAACGAACCATTTCGCGTTTCATGTACGCGGCGGTGCCGGGTCCGGCGGTGGTTCTGGGTGCGATTTTTACCAGGTTGTTCGATGGGGTCCTGCGCCGCTGGCCGGCCAGGGCGACGGTTATTATTATTTTTATTCTGTTTAATTTCGTAGTGATTCACAATGTCACCGGCTTGTACAAAACGCGTCAGGAGGTATCGCACGACATCTACCGGCAATTATCGGAGTATCGCGATACGTTCGCATCCTGTGAAAGCCTGCATATCTATTTAAGCGACACGACCGACGCGCCGTCTGAGCTCACCAATCCGCTGGTAATGAATGCAATGGGGCGGGTGGTGTTCAATCGGGAAATGACGGTGCGGGTGTTCGTGGTCTCTGACCTGCTCGAGCGGCTTCCCGAGGATTACCCGGGGTGCACGCTGAAATGGCTCGGACCCGAAGGCCGGTTGAGCCCGGTCTGGTCGCAGACTCCTTCACGAGCGAGGACCAAATAAATTGAAGAGTACCAATATTTATTATCTGATTCTGGTGAGCGTTTTTCTGGCTTTTATTTTCTGGCTCTCGGATTGGGAAAACTGGCCGGTCAAGACAGCGACTTATGTCGTTATCGTCGCGCTTATTTTATTTTTTCTTGTCCGCTGGCACGCCCGCCACACCGCTTACGAATGTCCCGCCTGCGGGCACCGGTTCATCGTGACGGCCTGGCGGGATTTTATCAGTCCGCATTATCCGAACAAGAAGAGGCTGCGCTGTCCCGCCTGTCAGAAAAAATCCTGGTGCCCGGAAATCCCGCGTGACCGTCTTTCCTGAGAGTTATTTTACCAGGCATTTCTGTTTTTAAGATTGCTCGAAGAAGATGCGTTTACCCTTTTTGACCGAAAAAGCCGCAAATTAATTCCCGGTCCTCCTTGTCCAGAAGGAACCAGGCGGGAAGCGCCACGATGGCGGTCACCAGAACGATATTTAAAAAGAAAACGGGCCAGCTTACGGGGGGAAGGAAATGTCTGACCAACAGGGTAACGGGCACGGCTACGATAAGCGCCGCCAGCCCCGGACCCAGGCTGAAGAGCATTATCCGGGTCAGGGACAGTTTCAAAACACGTGACATGAAAAAGGGGTATATTGTGATGTAAATAAGAAACTGAGGGACAGCCGCCGCCAGCGCCATGCCGATTATGCCGTAGCGTTCGATTAACATCAGGGACAGAATAATTTTAATCGAAGCCTCACATATCAGGGCATAAAGTAGGTATTTGTGTTTTTCAATGCCGAAGAGGATGGAGTTCCCGACGATTTGCGGGAGAAAAAAGGCGGAACTTACTCCCAGGATGACCATCACCCGGGCGGCCTCGGCAAATTCGGGCTTCAGCCAGAGACCGACAAACCCCCGGGCGTACATGATGACGCCGACCGTAAGAAAAAAAGAAAAATATGAAATATATTTCAGCCCCCGAAGATAAATATCGCGAATTCGGTCGAAATTCCCGTTACTTTCCAGCTGCGAGACGGCGGGGATGAGGGGAATGCCGACCGCATTGACGATATGGCGCAGATAAAGCATAAGTTGCGCCCCGGGTGCGTAAATTCCCGCAGCGGCCGACGACGCCATCAAGCCCAGCAGAAGCGAATCGGTGCTGAAAATGACGATCCAGCACGCCGTAATGGCGAACGAAATTTTCGAATAGCTGAACAGGGTCCCGGCCGTGGCCCGGTCGGCGAGCGCGAGCCGAAATTTGATTTCGGGATATAGTTTTTTCAGCCAGATCGTTCCGGACAGCATTCGCACCAAAGATACCGAAAAGATCACTATGGCCAGCGCCACCAGGCCGTAGCCGTGTAAAAGTAACCAGACCATAACCAGGGTTTTTATGATATCCTCGGAGATGTTTAAGAAGTTGGCCAGGTCATACCGCTGGAACGCGCCCAGCGTGCCGCCGAAAGGAAACAGATAGAACCGACATCCGAGATAAATGCCGATTATTGTCAGGGCGGTGCGGCCCTCGGCGGCCAGCGAGGGGTCGTCGATTTTGAAGGACCCGAAAAAGAAATGAGCGATTATCCCGGCGGAGATTATGATGACGGTGCCGATAATTAAATAAATAAAGGCGGAGGTGTTCAAAATCCGGTTTATTTGCGGATAATCCTCGCGGCTCAGGTGTTTGGACAGATACCGGACCAGGGCTTTTTCCAGACCGATATCGAGCAGTGAAAGGTAGTTGATGGTTTGAAAAACGATCACCCATACACCGTAACGGGCGTCGCCCAGAATACCGGTGATCAGCGGGACGAAGAAAAAGGTGATAATTATCCGTATCGCGAAGCCGGCCCAGGATGAGAAAATGTTTTTCAGCAGCTGGACGTATAAAACCATAAAAAACCTTTTTCTAATTGACTCTTGAGGAGTATAATTTTTATATAACGCGACGGCAACTTAAATTACCGGGATTCGATATATGCGATTAAAATTATTATCTTTGATATCGTTCGTTATTTTTTTTGTCTCCTGCCTGATATCGGCCGTGGAAATTCCGGAATATCAGACGCTCAAGCTGGCTCACCCGAGAGAAAATCCCACCCTGGAGCATGTCGATAAGCTTA
>JBMOKZ010000379.1:0-45442 GCA_049324195.1 Candidatus Zixiibacteriota bacterium
AACTTTATATACTTTAGAGGTTTATACAAAAAGGAGGTAGTTTATAGCACTACGGTTAATGTTTTTTTGTTTTTAATTTAGTTACATAAAAGGTGTTGATTTAATCGGCCTTTATAACCGTTGCTTAAACTACTGGTTATGGGCCGGGTCAGAGGCCCGGTACATATGAAAGTCTTATTGTATAAATCTTTTTTTATTGCCTTTTTCTTTATCGCCGGAACTCTTTCCTCAAGGGCGACCGACGATATAGAAGTTATCGCTTCCGGCGACGAGACTTTCCAATTCAAGTTTTTCTGTAATTCCGACTTATCGAATCTTGTCCCGGTTTTTCTGACCGATTCCAGCCGGGTTTTCCAAAAATATGTTAAAGTGGGTATTCCTTACGGTTCCACCGCTCGACTTCTGGCGGTTGAAAGCCGGTCACCTGAACCTTTCACCTTCGATGAAAATACACGTGTTACTCAGGCTCCGCTGGTAAGTCTGTCGAAACCTCTGACGGTACGTGACCGCCAGATGGTAACAGTCATTATTTCTCCGGTTCAGGGCAGTGTGACTTATCGAGAAATTGAAATAACGATTGGTTTTTCGAAAGGAGAAGACCGGACTGACAATCAAGTTCGAACTGATCCGCATTTCGACCGTATTTTCCAGACTATCCTTGCCAATTACGACCGTTTCCGCACCTGGCCTTCCCCGGCGCGGTCCACGCAGGCTCTTGCGGTGGCGGCTGTTGACCATCCCCTTTATAAAGCCGACCAATGGTATAAAATTTATGTTAACGAGACCGGTCTTTATCGTATCACCGGCTCTCAGTTGAGTGCCGCGGGTGTTTCCCTGACCGGCCTTCAAGCCGACTCCATCAGGATATTCAACAGCGGCGGATTGAAACTGTCCCTGTTCAATGAGGAGCCCCGTCCCGAGTTCGAGGAAATAGCGATCGTGGTCGAGGACGGTGGCGACGGCCTGTTCGGAAACAACGACTATATTCTTTTTTACGGGGAATCGCTTAACCGCTGGCTTTTCGAGGCGGGTTCGTCCATAAGTCATACCAATAACCAGGTGGCGTCGGAAAACGTTTACTGGCTGTGCACTTCCGGAACTTTCGAAATGCCCCCGGTCAGAATGGCGGTCGAGAATGCCACCCCAAGCGGCACGGAGACCGATATTACCTCATCCTGGCGCTGGGTCCGGGTAGAACAGGATATTTTTCTGGCTCCCGACGACGACGGTCATCTTCGCGATTATTACCGCTGGTACTGGTCCAAGGATACGCTGGTGACGTTTTCGGTTTCTACTCCGGCGGCAATTCCCGGCGATTCCGCTTATGTCTATATTAAAGCCCGCACCAGCGGGTCTTTGTCGGTGATCGATTACGTGAACCTGAAAATTAACGGGGTTACCGGTTTGGATAAAAATTGTACCCGTTTTGAATGTGTTTACAGCACCGAAGCGCTGGTTGACGGGTTGAACAGCGTCGAGCTGCAGTTGACGCCCATCCGTCCCGAACCGAGCCGGCTTTCGCCTTATTTAGATTATCTGGATATTTCCTATTCTGCCTATCTGGAACCTTCGAACGGTAAACTGGACATGATTTTCGGTGACCTGAGCGGTCAGTATCGAATTATCATCAACGACAACTTTTCCTCGGCGCCCTTATTGATAGACCTGACCGACCCGCGTCAGCCGTTCCGCCTGACCGGTTACCAGCGCAGTGCAGGTATGCTTTATTTCAGCGCCGTGTTTGAAGCCGGGAGCCATAATCGTTTTTACTGCGCTGACCCGACTTTGGCGTTATCCCCCGAGGCTGTCACTGCGGAAACCGCCTTTGCCAATCTTAGGGAAACCGACCGCCAGGTTGATTTGTTCATCGTCACTCCCCGGGTGTTCGCCAACCGCCTTGACGAGTATGTCCAGTACCGGGAGGACGATGGTTACGCGGTGGAAATAGTGACGGTCGAAGATATCATGGACAATTTCTCCTACGGAGTTTACGACCCGGTGGCGATTCGTGATTTTCTGAAATTCGCTTACGAGAATTCTCCCGACCCGAAACCCTCGTCGGTACTTTTCGTCGGCGACGCCAATTTCGATTTTCTGGACAAGCTGGAAACCGGCGTGCCCAACTATGTACCGCTTATGCTGCACGAATACAGCCAGGTCGATTACACTTATAACGACGACAACTATGTTTATTTCGGCGAGTACGGCGTTCTCGACGAGGACACCAGCTTTATTTTCCATCCCGACCGGGGTTACGAGATGATGACCGCCCGCTGGCCGGTCAGTTCCGTGAGCCAGATAAACGTCATTATCGATAAAATAATGAATTACGAATCTCCGGCCAATTTCGGTTTCTGGCGGAACAACGTCACGCTGGTAGCCGACGATGCTTACGAGGGTACGACCAACACCTACCAGTATTTCCATGCCGGCGATACCGATACTCTGGCCCGGGAGCATATCCCGCGCCATTTCAATATCGAGAAAATTTATCTCTGGGATTATCCGCTGGTCAACCGGGAAAAACCGGAGGTCAACGATAAAATCGTGGAAAGCATCAACGACGGGACGCTGATTGTCAATTATGTCGGTCATGGCAACGCGAATGTCTGGGCGCACGAACACGTGTTCCAGCGGCAGTCGGATTTGCCCCGCCTGACCAATCTCGAGATGCTGCCGCTGGTGGTCGCCGCTTCCTGCGAAATTGGTTTTATCGACAATCCCAAGAGTGAGGGCATGGGTGAGGATTTCCTTACCTGGACCAACGGCGGCGCCATCGGTGTTCTGGCGGCCACCCGTCTGGTTTATGCCTCCGATAATAAGGATTTTAATCAGATGGTATACGATGTTCTGTTGTACAACGATTCGCTTTCGATTTGTCAATCGATATACACCGCCAAGCTTCTGCGCCAGTACAATATCGATTCCACCATCTCGAAGCTGGAAAACGACCGGGCTTTCATCTATCTGGGCGGTCCTTTCGTTCGGCTCGGCCGACCGTTACTGGATATCGAATTCAGCGAACGCCCCGACAGCCTGGCGGCGCTGGCGCGCGTCCGGGTGGCGGGACGGGTGGTCGATGAAAACCTCCAGACCTTGAACCGTAACGGTGTCCTTGAAGTTAACGTCTATGATTCCGAACGGGAAGTGCTTTACCGTGATGAAGGTGCCGATATCATGACCTATCTGGTGCAGGGACCGCTGATTTATCGCGGCTCGGCCTCGATTACGGCCGGCGAGTTCAATTTTGAGTTCATCAACCCCCTCGATATAAATTACGGCGGACAGGGCGCGAAGATTGTCGCCTACGCCCTCCTCGACGGTATTGACGGTATTGGTCTGGTTGATTCCATCCCGATTTCCGATTCCATCGTCATCAGTTCCGATTCGGTCGGACCGGTCATTTCCTTCAATTTCACCGGTCGCGAGAATTTCCTCAGCGGCGACGTTATCACCCCCGGGGAAACGCTCGAAATCACTCTGGTCGATTCCTCCGGGATAAACCTGGTTGGCGGTCTGGGACACGGGATAACTCTGGAAATTGACCATAAACCCGAAAATATAATAAACCTTTCCGGCAGTTTTGAATATGACCAGGATGATTTTACCACTGGCTCGTTGACCTGCAAGCTGGATGATTTGGGTCTCGGTGAACATCACTTCAAGATAAAGGCCTGGGATAACGCCAATAATTCCTCCTCGGTGGAATTTTCCGCCCGGGTCGTAGCTCAGGGAGTTCTGGCGATAAACAACCTGTTGAATTATCCCAATCCTATGAGCGAAAATACTACCTTTTACTTTGAATTAACTCAGCAGGTGGAAAAATTTTCCCTGGAGATCTTTACTCTCTCGGGCAAGAAGATTAAGTATTTTAACCAATATGGCTTAGGTGCCGATAATTATCCTAACGGTAATTGTGAAATAACCTGGGATGGAAAAGACGCCGAAGGCGACCGGGTCGCCACCGGGGTCTATATCTATAAAGCCAAGGCTGTTCCGCTGTCTGGCGAAGCGGTCGAATCATTTGGAAAAGTAGTTGTTATTAATTAAATAAGTGGAGAATTGATATGAAAATGAGAAAAGCAATCGTTTCCTCTCTCGCTCTGATTTTTGTCTTGATGGCGGCTGTGGATGGTTTTGCCGACGTATCAAGCGCCGCGGTGTTGTTTTTGAGAATCGCCGCCGGTTCCAGGGCTTCGGCAATGGGAGAGTCCTTTGTAGCGGTTGCCGATGATGGTACCACCACTCACTGGAATCCCGCCGGTCTGGGGTCATACCCGCTCGCGGATGACTGGATCGAAAACAGCCTGCCGGATGAATATCGACCGGTTACGGCTTTTGCCGCCATTCCGAAAAACCGCAGCGGTCTGTCTATAGATTATGATATCTGGGCGCTTACCAGTAAGGGTCTTGTCCGGTTCGATGGAAAAAACTGGGAATCGTCGGAAACCTTCGATACCAAAACCGACGATGAACTCCAGAAAGTCATTGCCTCTTACTTTAATACCAAGGATGACGCGAAGCTGGTCCGGATGGTAACGATAGTCGCCGAGGCCAACAGTAAGAGAACCCTTCAGGAAATGACCACCCTGAAAGAAAATATTCTCGCGGCAATACCTGCGGATTACAAACACCGTGAAGGCCTGCTGGGGAACCTTGACAGCCTGATGGTCAAGTACAATGAATGCAAGCTGAAATGGGAAAAAGTCGAGGAAATCGAATCGCAGTACAAGGAAGCCATGAAGGACAGCCTGATGAACATCGACGAAGCGGAGAAAATATACTTCGCCGTGGAAAAGTCCTGGGCGCGCTGGATACCCGAAGAAATCAAGGTTCCTTATAACGTGTTTTTCGATTCGGATTTGAAAATGATCGCCTCGGCGGGCGATAAATTGCTGGTCGGAACCTCGGACGGTCTGGTAGCTTTTAACGGTAAAAGCTGGCAGTCCCTAACCGTGGAAAATGGTCTGCCCTCGAACAATATTTTGACGTTCTGTACCTCCGACCAGAAAATTCTGGTTGGAACCGATTCCGGGCTCGTGGTTTTCGACGGCTTTTCTATCGACACCACCTCGCTGGCCGGCTGCCCGGCCGGAACGGTGACCGCTATCGGCGCCGACGGTCTGTCCAGTGTTTATGCCGTCGTCGATAACGACCTGTATCATTTTGATGGCAGCGCCTGGTCCAACAGCTTTGTCTATACTCTGGAGCTCGAGGATACGCCCGAGAAAATCGCCGAAAAGTTTTCCGTTTACGGAACCGAGACTGAAAAAGAGAAATACCTGGCCAAGCTCGAGACCTTGAAAACCCCCCCGGCGCCTGTTGAACCCGAAGTCGAAGCGGATACAACCGGTGAAGCCGCCGCTGAGGGAGAGGCGGCCGAGGTGCAGCCGGAAGTCGCTGAGGCGACCCCGGAAAAGCTGGATGTCGCGGAAATGAGAATCCCCTTTCTTGCGGAATTCAAAGGCCGGGTCACCAGTATTTATGTGGCGTTCGATGAAACCGTCTGGGTCGGTACTGACTATGGGATCCTGTCGTTCAACGGCGAAAGCTGGCAGATGCCCGGTTATAAGGATTACACTGTCAGGGAGGGTGAAACGTTCGAGAATTTGATCGCTTTCAAGGAAAACAACACACCCGATGACGCGGAGCTTTATGCCGCCCAGCTGATGGAAATCAACGACCTGCCGGAGAAAACGGTGAAAGCCGGCGACGTTATGAAAATCTATTCCAACCCGGCCGCTTTACCTGTGAACGGTATTTCCCGGCACGAGAAAAAAATCATGTTCGCCACTCCCGAAGGCATGATCGAATACGGCGACGGCGCCTGGAGCCGTTCCGGAGCCTTGAATCTCGGTAGCACCGAGATCGTCGGTATTTCCTCGATCGATAACGAAGTTATGGTGATGACCGATGAGCGGATAGTTGTCCGGGCCAAGGGACGAACCGAACTCACTTTCATGCACGTCAAGTGGCTTAAAGAACTGGCTGACGACATGTACTATGAGTTTCTCTCGTTCGTCACGAGCAAGGGTGACCTGGGGACGTTCGGCGGCAACATCACTTACATTACTTATGGAAGTTTTATTCAGACGACTACTTCTCCGGATGAACAGGGTCAGTTTGACGCCTTTGATCTGGCCATCACCCTCGCTTACGGTAATTCGCTGACCCGGCGGCTCAAATACGGTTTGTCGGCCAAACTGATTCACTCCCATCTCAGTCCTATCGGCGCCGGAAAAGAACAGGGCGACGGTATCTCCTGGGGTTTTGCGGTTGATTTCGGACTGCTCTATCATATGACGCCGCGGCTTAACTGGGGTCTGGCAATCACCAATATCGGTCCCAAGATGCAGTATATCGACGCCGGTCAGTCCGATGACTTGCCGCGTAACCTTTCATTCGGTTTCGCTTACAAGCTGATTCAGACCGATTATTACAAAATGTTGGTTACGGGCGAATTGAATAAAATCCTGGTCAGCCTGGATGACGGACTGTCCGAGGAATTCCGCGAAATGGTGATATCCGGAGGTGGTGAATTCACCTACGCCGATTTGCTCGCCGCCCGGGCCGGTTATTATTACGATAAGGAAGGTCAACTTAAATATTTGACGCTCGGGTTGGGCCTGACGTTAAAAATCTTTAAATTTGATTTTGCTTATATTCCGAATAATGACGATATTGCCCTGGCGAATACGTTGCGTATGTCCTTCTCGGTACTGTTGTAACGGGTACCGAGTCTCGCTACCCCGGAAGGAGGAAGTTGCTTGCATAGGATGCAGTTTCTGGAGAAGATACTATTAGTTTTAATAATATTCACCGGGCTGTCGCTGACAGCCCGGGCTGCTGATGACATCATAATCGGTAAAAAAGTCCCGGCGGAAAAAACCGTTACGGCTAATCCTGTCCGCGGATTCGACATTAGCCCCTATCCCAACGAACGTCTTAATATCTCGTCGATGAAAAAAGGTGACAAGGTCTGGGCTCTGCCGTCCCGCGCGCTGGCCGCCGATTTCGATTCCACTATCAACGTCCTGGTTCTGCGCGTTCAGTTTCAGGAAGAAGTCGAGGATGACCCCAACACCACCGGCAACGGCATTATGAACGTCACCCACCCCAAGGAGAACGTGAACGATTCCCTTGCCTATTTCGATTCGGTCGGCCACTGGGTCGATCCCCCGCCGCACGATTCGCTATATTTCGACGCCCATATGCGGTCGCTCAACCGCTACTGGGAAACCGTCTCCGATTCCGGCCTTCAATTGACCTGGAACATTTTTCCTTCGGGGGCCAATTCCGTTTATCAACTGCCACATGAGATGAGCTATTACGGCAAGTGCAGCTACGATTCTGTGGTGCTGGGACTTCAGAATTTCTTTATTGACTGCATTGAACTGGCCGATGAAGATCCTGATATCGCTTTCGCGGATTATCAGGCTATTATCATTTTCCACGCCGGCGCCGACCGTCAGAACGATCTCGGTTATCCGCTCACCTGTTGTGACCTCTTTACCGGTTATATCCGCTTTATCGATACCGCGCTGGTGGTCGATGATGGCGCCGCTGAGGTCAACTCGGCGGTCATGATGCCCGAGTATTCCAGTCAGGACAACCGGGCGGTGGCTATCAACGCCGTGATGGCGCACGAGTTTGGTCATCAACTGGGTTTGATTGACCTGTACAACACCTACTCCGCGGCGCTGATGTCCTGTCTGGGTGATTTTGCTTTGATGGACAATAACGGTTTCAACACCGGTCTGGAGATGCCCGAATGGTTCTCCAAGCCCTGGATCGGGACCGTCTTTGGCGCCATGCCCATTTACCCCTGCGCCTGGTCGCGGGCTTATCTCGGCTTTGATGAGGTGGTTGATTACAGGCAGGGTTCGGATATTCGGCTGGTGGCCGCCGAGGCTGCCCGGGAAGGCGTTAAAATCGCCCGTATCCCCATCTCCGAGATGGAGTACTATCTTATCGAGGTCCGGACCGACGATATGGACGGTATCGAGGAAGTCGGGGTCAAATGGGACGCCGACGGTACCGGTATTTTCCTCTGGCCCAAAAACGAATATGTCGATTTCAACCGGGAGTACGATGCTCTCATCCCCGGTGCGGGGATGCTGATATATCATGTCGATGAATCCGTGGCCTGGATGAATTTCGACGCCTCCGAATACGATACGCTCAATAATTTCGATGACAACGACCTGCAATGGGACCGCGAACGTCGGTTTGTCAAGCTGGTCGAGGCCGACGGTATCGAGAATTTCCACGGCTATTATTCGGGCGGCTACGGCGAGGAGGACGATATGTTCCGAGAGGACAACAACGGTTCGTTTACGCCCAATACCAACCCGCCCGCCATCGATAATTCCGGCAACAACACGCATATTTATATCGAAAACATCTCCCGTCTGGATACGCTTTTTCCCGGAGAATCGGTAATTTCGACCCTCGACACCATCATGACTTTCGACCTCGAAACCAGGGGACTGGTGCAGAATTTCCCGGTCCGGGTCGGTCCTTACGGTTACAGCGTGATCGCCGATGACCTGAACTATGACGGAAAAACCGAAATAATTACTGCCTGCGGCAACCTGCTGGCGGTATTCACCGCCGACGGTCATAATTTCCTGATGGAGCAACACGGGTTCGACAGCGGTCATGTCTATTATGACGACGCCGCGGCAATAATCAATCCGGGGGAATCGTTCGAACCGGACAGCACCGATATTGTCATCCATCTGAATCCCCAGCCCGTACCGCTTTACGTGCGCACCTCAGAAATCATGTCCTGCGCGCCCGTAACCGGGCAGTTCGATACGACGATGCTGCTCGATAAATACGTCGCGATCGGTTTTCCGACTTCTATCAGCATGGGCGTAGTTTTGTTTTATACGACCGATGACAACAATCTGGACGGCCGGTCAGACGCCGTCAACGCCATCGGGGCGCCGCTGCCGACCAGAGGATACCCGATTGCCCTTTCGTTCGGAAGTAAACTATATGCCCTGACCGATTCCGGGTACGTCTATTTCAAGGAGGCTTTGACGGCTCCCGCGCTGGCATACCCATATTTTAAAAACGAGGAATACTTCGGCATCTGCCGTATCAGCGAAAACCGTCTGCTGCTTATGGCGGGGGACACCCTGGGTGACGATAACGAACAAACCAGAATTTACTATATGGGGGGTACGGCCGAGACCGTGGATTCGCTGGTGCTCGACGGTTATTACAAATACGGCCCGGTGCTGGTGGATGTCGATAAAGACTACCAGCCGGAAATCGTCGCTTGCACCCCCGACGGCGATATCGTTTACGTGACGGTGGACACGACCAGCGTCATGCCCTCGTTCAGTATTCTCGCGCACCGCAAGACCGGTTATCGTTTGACGACCAACCCGGCAGTGGGCGATGTCGACCTCAACGGCTACCCGGATATAATTATCGGCGGGCAGAACGCCGTGTATGCTTTCAATCAGGACCTGACCCTCAAAACCGGCTTCCCGATCGAAGTCAATGACCGTTACCCCGACGATATCGTCGCCGCCGCGCCGATCACGACGGACCTTCGGTCCGGAGGCGTCCCGGAAATAATCTTCCCGACGGAAGTGGGTAATATCAACTCGTTCGGTCCTGACAAAACCTATGGTTTCCCGCTTTCAGCGGGGGAATACGGGCTGGGGTCGTGTGTTTATTTCGTCGATTCCTCCTCGGGCGATTCCATAGTCGGACGGCTCGGGTATATCGGCGCCGACGGCTGGTTCTATGCCTGGTCGGTGGACCCGGACACGGCGCATAATTACTGGCCCATGATAGGTCGTGACCCCGAAGGCTCGTTCCGGTTTATCAACGACCAGCTCCAGCCGGCGACGCCTACAGCCGGTTTGCTTCCGGAGGAGCGGTTTTACAATTATCCCAACCCGGTACTGGACGGCGCTACCACCATCACCTACTGGCTTAATGATACTCCGGAGAATATTGCTCTGACGATTTATGATTTGTCCGGACGTGAGGTAAAAAGTTTCCGCATGGACGAACTCGGCCGGCGCGTTCAGGAAGAAAACGAAGTGGTCTGGAACTGCGGTAACGTCACTCCGGGGGTGTATCGGTGCCTGATAAAAGTCGATTTCTCCGGAAGCACCGAAACGTCCTTTACCGATATTGCCGTAATAAGATAAACAACCGAGGAATAGAAAATGGCTTTTGGGAAAATTATTGTAACGACTGTTTTGTCGATATTGGCTATTGCCGTGGCGGTACCAGCCTTCGAACTGCCAACGTCAGTTTTCGACCGGGAAAAACAGGCGCTTAAGTACAGCTACACCAATCTTGGTTTGAACGCCCCGTTCGCTGACGAGTTCGACGATACCGATAATCCCGAAGCTGTCAAACTCGAAGAGAAAACATCGAAACCGGGTCATAAATCACCCGGGCGAGCGTTTGTTTATTCTCTCGTTCTGCCGGGACTGGGTCAGTACTATTACGGCAGCAAGGTCAAGGCCGCCTTTTTTCTCGGGACGGAAATCACCGCCTGGACGCTGTGTCTTATATGGCATGCCGACGGTGTTGACCTGACCGACGATTTCGAGGCTTTCAACCGGGAACACTGGATTGAAGACAGGTACGTTGATTATCTCCAAATGGCATATGGAGAGGAATATACTGATGATGAGGATATCCCCGTCAGCGAGAATGAGGGGATTATCCACAATTTGCCCGATACCCGCACCCAGCAATATTACGAGATGACCGGAAAGTACGACCAGTTCGCCTGGGGCTGGGAGGACGCTGTGCTCGATGGTGACTCTCTTTATGATTTTGATGCCGGGAATCCGCCGCCGAAAATTTATGAAGAAGGCACCACACCGTATTCGGCGCTGCGTTTTGTTTACGAGGATATGCGCGAAGACGCCAATAATAAATTCGATAATTCCAAAAAGATGGTCATGGTCGCCATTTTAAACCGCCTGATAAGCGGCTTCGAGGCGTACTTCATGACCAAACACCGTAACAGTCAGGCGGGGAACGACAACTCGTTTTTTAGCCGGGTCGATTTCGACGCCCGCTTGAAATCGTGTTATGCCGTTAACGATACGCCGTTTCTTAAGATGACGGTTAAATTTTAAATCAGGTTGGACCAATGAGGAAACTAATACCGAGTATTATTTTCGTTTTTATTCTCTGTGTCGGTACCGCCGCCACGGCGGTGGAGCTTAAATCCACGCCCGTGCAAAACGCTATGGAAATCCAGCTGGCGCTGGCCAGCCGGGGCGATGAATTCGACCAGCTAAACCGGAAGAAAACCGATGATGTGACCGCCACCGAGAATAAAATCGAAACAGGGACCAACAGTCCCAAAGCGGTCTGGAAAGCCGGTTTGCTTTCCGCGCTGGTGCCCGGAGCTGGGGAGTTCTATCTCGGTAACAAGGCCAAAGCCCGGTATTTTTTCGCCGCCGAGGCTCTGACCTGGGTGGGTTTTATCGCTTTCCGGACATACGGCAGCTGGCGCAAAGATGACTATATCGAATACGCCGCCAAATACGCCGACGCCCATATCGGCGACAAAGACGATGAATTTCACGACCTGGTCGGGTTTTACTCCAGCATCTATGAATATAACACTCTCGGCCGGGTAGGTGACCCGGAACGGGCGTATCTCGAAGACACTCCGGAGAATCACTGGCTCTGGGACAGTCCCGAGGACCAGGCGACTTACCGGGCGCTCAAGACGAGCAGTAAGGATGCTTATAACCGGGCTAATTTCGCGCTCGGGGTGGCCGCCATCGCCAGAATTATTTCGGTAATTGACGCGGTGCGCGACGCCCGCAAACAAAACCAGCGCATCGATAAGGAATTTTCCCGGTCAGATAAGATTAATTATAAATTCAGCGTAAATCCGTTCAGCGAAACCGGACAGGTTAAATTTACCCTTTATGCTCCGTTTTAAAATATGGCTTTTAAAAAGCTTGTTCTGTTATTGACGGCCGGATGGCTATTAATTACGGCCTGTTCCAAACCTCCATCGGATATCCAGGAAAACGCCCCTGTCGCCGTACCGCTTGCCATGCTCGTCGAGAGGGAAATATCCGGGACGGTTCTGGGTCAGTCCCTGAAAACGCCGATGGGAATAACGGTCGATTATCAGGGACAATTATATGTCTGCGACGCCGGTAATAACCGGCTGCTTCGCTTCGATGAAAAGTTTATGCCGCAAAGAGAGTACGGCGGTTACGGGAGCCTCGAGGGCCTGTTCAATCATCCCGGATATATTGTTATCGATAACGGGCTGAATCTCTGGGTCGCCGATGTCGGCAACCGGCGGTTGAGCCGTCACAACCGGGAATTGAATTTCGTCGACGAAATCAAGCTCGTCGATTATGACGAACCGCTCAAGTACGGCGAACCCTCGGGTATCGCTCTGACGCCCTACGGCGAAATCTGGATGTGTGACCGGGAAAAAGGCCGCCTCGCTATCTTCGATAATGTCGGCCAGTTCGACCGTTTTATCGGCGAATTCGGATATTCCGGCGGGCAGCTTCTGCAACCGGAAAAAATCATTTCCGATAGCCATGATAATTTCATCGTCTGTGACGCCGGTAACCGCCGGATTGCGGTGTATGACCGCTATGGCAATTTTTCTTACGACCTCAGAAATAATGTTTTCGATTATCCGGTGGCGGCGGCGGCGGGGAACGATGGTAACCTGTGGGTGGTGGATAAAACCGCGGGGCGGGTGTATCTGGTCAGCCGACGCGGGGAAATCCTGTTCGAAACCGGTCCTTCGATTCCCGGGGTGAACACCCCTCTCAAGAACCCGTCGGATATTATCGTCCTCAAAGACGGCCGGTTGATAATCTCCGACAGCGGTAATAACCGTCTGCTGGTATGTCAGGTCATGTTAGATAAACAGTAGCCGTGCGGTTATGCCGGGGTATTTCAGGAAAATATCATCCTACATCTTAATCGCTTCCGTAATGTGCGTGTCCGTTGCGGTGGCTGGAGCCAGAATCCAGCTGGTCGGAAACAATATTCCCAAAAACCTGACTGTGGGCAGCCGTTATATTTTCGCTGGTTCCGACACGCTTTATTTGAACGACCGGCTGCTGACGTGCGAAGTCGATTACCGTTTCCTGTCCGGGTACGGGTATTTCGATCTGTCGGCGCTGAATTTTTCAGCGAATGATACTCTGACCGTCGTTTACACCCCTTTGCCGATCTGGCTTCAGAAGACTTACGGTCGGGCGCTGGAGCCGCTCGCCGCGTCGGCGAGCCGGGCAGTCAAACTTCCTGAGACAATCGAGGCGGTCGAGCGGATGCAACGTTCTCAAATCGATATTTCCGGAGCCAAATCATTTCGTTTTTCCGCCCGTTCAGCGGGCGCTTCGGAGTTCAGCCAGTCGCTTGATTTGAATATCGCCGGAGAACTGTCCCCGGGATTGGAAATATCCGGTTCCATTTCAGACCGGGGTTATGACCCCGCCTATGGTACGGCTAACAGCCGTCTCAATGAAATCGAGAAGATAAATATCCGTTTGAATTCCCGGAGGCTGACCGCCCAGGTAGGGGATATCCGGGTCAAAGCCGTGTCGTCCGATATTGTCGAAAAAAACGTGTCCGGAGCTTCATTCACACTATCATATCCCGCCTGGGGCGTGCGGGGAATGGTTGCCAGGCCGAAAGGGCTTTTCAGAACTTACAAATTTTACGGTCAGGACGGTTTCCAGGGACCTTACCAGATCGGGGAGGGAAGTTCCATTTCACCGGTTGTGCCCGGCTCGGAAACTGTCTGGCTGGACGGCTCGCAACTGGAACGGGGAGCCAACAAGGATTACACCGTCGATTACGTGACCGGCCGAATTACGTTCAACGTCACCCGGCTTATTGATAGTCGCAGCCGGCTCGAAGTCGATTACGAGCCGCAGGCGACCGACTACAAGGGCGAGCTGTACGCCGCCAGCGCCGGGACAAAGATGAAGGATTCGCTCTTTTTCCTGACGGTCGATATCCTGCGCGAAGGGGACGATAAAAACCAGCCGCTTACCGGCGCGCTCTCGGAAAGCGATAAAAATTTGTTAAATGCGGGCGGCGACAGTTCCGTCTACCGCTCGGGCGTAACGGCCGATACCTCGGGCAGTTTTATTCTGGTCGCCGACAGCCTGCCCGATTCTATATATCGTTTTGTCGGGGAAGGCAACGGGGAGTACGACGCGACCTTCAGCTATGTCGGCGACAATGCCGGTGGCTACCGTTTTCTCGGGAACGGTAATTACGAATATGTCGGCGACGGCGCCGGCGATTACCGGCCGGTGGTGCTCGTACCCGCCCCGGTGCGAACGGATTATTTTCAGCTGACCACCGGCAGCCGCAGCGCTTTGCTCGGAACGCTTTCCGCCGATATCCGCACGACCAGCCATGATAAAAATCTTTTTTCGTCCCGTGATGACGGCGATAATACCGCCTGGTATTACGCACTCGGTGCGGCGCGGGACTGGTTCTGGCGCGACCGCATCAATCGCGTTGAGCTCAACCGGCGTGTGGTCGAAGCTGACTATAAGGTTCGGCAGCGGTTGAACCGGGCGGATTTCAGCCGGGATTTTCTGTTGCCGGTGAATTATGTCGTGCACGACGACGAAACATTGAACGAAATCAATGGTACGGTCAGCCCTTTACGGCAGTTCACTCTGACATCCTTTTATTCGAATCTTGAATATGGAAGCAGTTTTTCAGCCCGCACTGGCGGCGTCAGCGCTGAACTTTATCCGTTGGAAAAACTGACCCTGTCCGGCGGCTGGCGGGGAATTGCCTCCGACTATGAGGAGTCTCCGGGCAGCGGTCAGGGTTCGGCGGATAACGTCCAAACCACTCTCGACTACCTTTTCGACGAGCGGTTGCGACTTAAGACCGGATTCGAATACGACGACCGCGTCAATGTCTATACGGCTCAAAAGCGGGGTACGCGCTATAACCGGGCCTGGCTCGAACTGGCCGGGAACGGGGTAAATGTCCGCTATGAATATTACAACGAGGATACCCTGATGCAGGCGTGGACGGAAACGCTCGAACGCAACCGGGTGACCTCGGCTTTTAACCATCAGCTCGGCGACCTGGACTACGACCTGACGCTGTCGTATCAATGGCTCAACCAGCCACAGGTCGAAGAGACAAATTTCCTCGGGAGAATGAACCTGCGTTATTACCGTCCGCAGAACAAACTGCGTCTGGCGAGTTCGTACACCATCTCCGAAGAACTTCGCAACGAGCGGGGGCTGACTTATCTCGAAGTCGGGGAGGGTCTGGGGAACTATATCCTCGAAGACGGCGAATATATCAGCGATCCCGACGGGAACTATATCCAGGTTGAGGAAATCCTGTCGGACAACGCCCGGGTGCGGCGGGGACAGAAAACTTTCGATGTCAGCAAGGATTGGCGGGTGGTGATGGTACGGTTCAATTCCGAGATTGAGGAGGAATTGCTTGACAGCGGCCGGCGTGCGGTATGGTGGGCGCTTCCGTTTTACAGCGACGAAAACGAACCGTATCTCTATTTTGACCGGCGATACGATGTTGATTTAAGAGCTGTTCCTCTGGGCGGTTTTCACGCCATCAACATCCATCTCTACGAAAAAACCGAAATAAGGTTCATCAGCGGCGCCTCAAGGAAACTTCGGGACACCCAAATCGAACTTGCGTTCAAACAGAAGTTACATGAAAGTTATTTCGTGGAAGCCCTGGAGCTGTTCAAGACCGCCCGCGACAGTTATTACAGCGGCGCGGGGAATATCAAGGGTTATAAAATAAATCTGACATACCGGCTGCAGACCGCTTTCGGGGAACTAAGCGCGGGCGGCTCGTATCGCCGGGCAGACTCTGACGAGGATGAACGTTCGCGGATAATTTCGCTTTTAACCGGCAGCCGCCTTAAAATCGCGACTCGGGGAGAGATCCGAACGGAGCACGAACTTTACCGGCAGGAATTCGATAACCTCACCGGTTCCCCGTCCTACAAGCTAACCGGCAATAAACCCGGCGAGAAGGGCGCAGAATGGAAGCTCAGTTTTAACTATGGGGTCAGTGGCGGCCTGAGAATAAATCTGTCGGTGTCGGGTCGTCACGCCGACAACCGCACCGCTCGTATTACCGGTCGAGGGGAGGTGGTCGCCGGGTTTTAGGCGTTATGAAAATGCTTTTACTTGTCATATTCCTTCTGGTCTGCTGGCCGGCATCAGTTTGCGCCGATGAGGTAAAATTTGTGGGCGAGCCGCCTCACGACGGAAAGATGCTGGGAAACGGTATAAATTTTCTGCTGCGGCAGGGACTTGATATTGAGGCAATCAGCGATTCCGTGCTCGGATGGTTATCCCGAGACGGTTATCTTGACGCCGGGATAGATATCGATTCTAACCGGATTTCCATTACAGCCGGGCGGCGGTTTATTCTGGATAAGCTGGTGGTGGCTGGTGATTCGACGGTGGTTTATCCTAACGGGGACGTTTTCATCGAGGAGAATATCGACCGTGCCGTGCAGGCGGTGCTCGAGAAATATTATGACCGGGGTTTCTATTATACCCGGGCCAATATTATTTCGGTAAAACGCGAGGAAAACCGCGTCACGCTGGAACTGGAACTGTTGAAGGGTCCGCTCGTGACGGTCGGGAAAAATATCCTGCGCGGATTGACCCGAACCAGGCCGGACATTGTCCGTAAGTATTTACCTATCCGCGATGGCGACACTTTGACCGGGGAAACTGTCCGCCGGGCTGAGAACGCTGCGGCCGCCGTACCCTTTGTCGATTTCCGACCGCCTGTGACCGTACGGGCCGAATCCGGATTCAATCAGGCCGATCTTGTATTCGATTTCGTCGAGAAAAGACAATTCGCTTTTAACGGCGGCGCCGGGTATATCCCCGACGACCCTTCGGGCCTGGTCTGGAATATGGACTTGACCCTGAGCAATCTTTTCGGTGACGGTCGCCGCCTGCGCGTATATTCAGAACGGAAAAAAAAGGGCCGCAATATCCTCGATTTGTCGTATTCACAGCCGGTTTTCCTGCTGGGGCTGGGGGAGGCCGATTTCAAGGTCGCTACTCGCGATTATCGCGACCAGTTTTATGAGTTCGCGCTCGATGGCGCCTATCGCACGGCCTTGAAACCGGGATTTATCACCGGTCTGTCGCTCAGCTGGAAAAGAGTCGAGCCGTCGACCATTAACCCGGCTTATTCCCGTTTCACCGCAGGTTTTCTTTTAGAACGCCGGTCGCTTGACAGCGATTACAATCCTGCAAATGGTTACGTCGTCAACTGGACTATTGCGTTCGCGTATCGGAAGTATGATGAGGATACCCTGATGACGTGGGAAGCGGTATCATACAACGAAACCCGTACGGAGGTCGCCGCCGATTATTACCGGAAACTGTTCGGTTCGCTGGTCTTCCATGTCGGAGTCAATTACCGGGGGCTGGAAACCGGCGAGGCTCTGCCGGCGCTGGCGGAACTTTATTTTGTTGGGGGACCGGGGACGATCCGCGGTTTCCGCAACGAACAATTCTCGGCCCGGCGCACGGCTTTCGGCACCCTGGAACCCCGATGGCGCTTCAGCAACGGTTATATGTTCCTGTTCTATGACGCCGCTTACCTGAACCGTCATCTCGCTGCCGGTGATGACCGGGTCGCTACCGAGGAGCTATATCGGTATGGTTATGGTTTCGGACTGGCCCTGAACGATTCGCAACGCTCGCTCAAAGTGGCGCTTGGCTGGAACCGGGATATGCCGCTCAACCAGCCGCGACTTTCGATCGAATTGTCATCCGACATTTAATTGTTGACTCCGACGGTCCGGACTTCTATTGTCCGGTATGGACAAATTGCTGGAAACCTTGAAACTGATAAGAGTAGTCAACTGTCTGCTGGCTATGGCCGGAGTATATATCGGCGCTTATATGACCTGGACCGTTCCGGTTTATTACGGACCGGTAATGACGGCGATAGCGGCCTTTTTTGTCTGCGCGGTAGGTAATATCGTCAACGATATCGCCGACATTGAAATCGACCGTATCAACCGTCCCCGGCGGGTCCTGGTGAAAGGGACTCTTTCGCGCTCACGCGCTGTCAAAACCGCCATAATTTTCGCCCTGACGGCGCTGGTCGCGGCGCTCGCAGTCAATACCGCCTTATTGATTGCGGTGACGGCGGCTCTCGGGCTTCTTTTGCTCTATAATTTCTATTTGAAAAAGATTCCGGTGGTCGGCAACATTGTCGTTGCTTTGTTATCGGCGCTAACGTTCCTGACGGGCGGGTTGGCGGTAAATTACCGATGGCTCTTCGAACTTCCCGGACCGCTGGTGCCGGCCGTGTTCGCATTCTTTTTTCACCTGGTGCGGGAAATTTTAAAAGATGTCGAGGATATCGACGGCGACCTGCAGGCCGGCGTTAAAACTCTTCCGCAGATAATCGGTGTTTCCAAAAGCCTGTTGACGATTATCGTTCTCTTTTTTGTGCTCGTGCTCGCCACTTATGTTCCCATTTTGACCGGCTGGTTTGGACGGGCTTATGAAATCCTGGTCGTTTACATAGTCGATTTACCGCTGTTGCTGTTGTTGATTTTTGTCTGGGGCAATCCCAGCGCCAGGATGCTACGGGTCGGGTCGTATGCGCTGAAGGCGGGGATGGTGCTTGGCCTGGCAGCGTTGATAACAGCTTAATTAACAAACTCCTTTTAAAATCATAACGATAATCAGAACTTAAGAATTGATATTTTATGCTCTCGTTCGTCAATAAAATAAAACGTTTTGAAAATCGACTACGCCTCGCGTCAAATATCGTTGTCGCATCCTTCACCCGGCAAACCTCAAAAGGAACATTTTGTTCTGTGTGATTGTTATAATAAGCAGGACGAAGACAGAAAAAGAAGTATTAATGCCGGTATTGAATTACCGGTAAGTCCCGAAAAGGTGGTGATTTAAATGAAGTGCAACATCGAAAAACATCTTGATTCCTTTTACAATATCAAGGTCATGTTGAAAAATATGCCGAGGGAGTTATGGGACATTTTTCTGCCGGAAAACGTTGAGGGTTTGCCTCAACTGGAAATGAATCTGCTGGCTTTTAAAATTCGCGAGACGGACCGCAACCGGGTTATGGTGCTGCAAAAATTATGCGGCTTTCCCTTGAGGCCGAACGCCTCTTTGCGTGAAACCCAGGCGAAAGCCAGACTTCAGGGATTGAGAAAAAAGAAACTTTTGGAGCGCTTGGAAAAGGACGATCAAGACCCCAATACACACGCATAGCAATTATGCCTATTGGGTGATTATTTACCCAGCCGGGCTCGTGCAATACGAGCCCGTTTTTTTGTGTGCGTGGTTGTCCATCGGGTCATCCCACCCCACCAAAGGGGCGGACCACCCCTTTTATGTCATTCCCGGCTTGACTGGGAATTCAGGTTCCCTCGTTTTAATGCCTGCATTGGTACGCGATTTTCGATGTTCCGCGTCGGTCAGCTTCAGACAGGACGCCGACTGGTTGTCAGATACTGGCTGAGAGATTGCCACGTCGCTTCGCTCCTCGCAATGACGTTTTTGAAAAGAGTTGCAAGTAATTATGATTGGTCTGTCATGAAAGAATCACGGAAGGTATCTAATAACGTCATCGCGAGCGGAAGCCGAAGGCCCTCAGGCCGCGGGCTGGAGCGTGGCGATCTCTCCGTTGAGGTCAAGCCGGTTCGGGCGGGTCTTTATAAATCACCTTCGTTTTGATATCATAAGTGTCGGGTTATCCACAACGAAAAATGAAAAAATCGTTATAAGCCGAATCGATATTACGGGTTGCGGCAAAATGGGTTTGTTTTGTTATTTTCGGGGTCTCTTTATTTTTTTGGTCGTTTCACTCGCAAAATCCCTACGTTGTCGGTAGCGCTGTTTTGTATATGATCCTGCATATTCTTAGCCTTTTTAAATGAGGGGGAGGAGATAGTATTTTGATGTGGATTGGTGGGGGAAGTGGGGGGGCTTGATATTATGCATTAATAGTATTGCTAAGCCTATATACCTCAAAAATAAGAAAAGAGATTGCACTTGGGCCAGAAAGTCGATATATTATCCATAACAATCACTTGGGGAGTTATGTTTTAATATGACAACTTTATTAGGTGAACCAAAAGAAAAATGGTTTGAAAAGTATAAAGGATATCTACGACCAGATAATCTTCTTAAGATTGGCGGTGTATTTACGGCGATAATATATGTGATTGGTTATATTGTTGTAACACTAAATCTTTCAAAATACGGGGTTTCAACTTTTGAAATCCTTAGGCTGCAATATCTAATGGCTGGTTTTTGGTATGTTTATCCTTTTTTTATTACGCTAGTCATGTGCTATATAATAATACCTGGTATTAAATATCTGGATTATGTTTGGAAAGAAATAAGTAATTTTATTAAATGGTTAGTGATTTTACTGATATTATTTCTTTTAGTTGCGATAGGAAGCGCATATGGATTTGTAATGGAAGGTATTAATTTTCAGGCGCACTTGCATTTATATATAATGCCTTTTTGTTTTATGATTGTGATTGTTATAACTGGTAGAATTAAGAAGTTTTTCCTTCCCCGTAAAAGAAATATTCTGATAGAAGATAATGTTATGAAATGGTTACTTGTTGCATCTTTATTTATAATACCAATATCATATTTAGTCTTTTTTGCTGATCAAATATATCCAAATATTCCAAGTAATATTGGGGGTGGGAAATTAATCAATGTGAGTATAACAACAACTAAGAATTTAAATTTAGAAAATATAGCAATTCAAAGGGAAGATAAATCATTTATTGTAAATTGTAAACTTTTACTTGAAACAAGTGATAGAATAATATTATTACCCTATGACTCTTCAAATACGGCAATCTCTATTAACAAAGAATGTATAGCTACGATGGTGCTTAATCCAGAGGATTAAATAAAAGGTGGCAAAAGAATACAGGTAATATTTAGATGAATCGGGCGACCATACTTATAAAAATCTGGATATGACGGAGAGAAGATATTTAGGCTTAGTTGGGATTATCGTTAATAAAGAGTCTTATGATACAAGTTTCAGGCCAAACCTTAATGAGTTAAAGCGTAAACATTTTTATTATGATCCTGATAGACCGATAATATTACATCGTAATGATATCATTTATAAAAAAGGACCTTTCTGGAGGTTTAGAAGCCAGGAATTTAAAGATGTCTTTAACCAAAATATTTTAGAATTCCTAAAAACAGAAAATTATTTAATTATCAGTGTCGTAATCGATAAGAAGAACCATATAGAACGCTATGGTGATTTTGCCTTTCATCCATATCATTACTGTTTAACTGCAATTATGGAAAGATATTGTGGCTGGTTAAATTATTTTAATAAGAAGGGTGACATTATTGCAGAATCAAGAGGGAACAGAGAAGATAATTTATTAAACGATGCTTTTTTAGAGGTGTTTAAAAACGGAACTCAATTCAGGGACTCCAATTTTTTTACGAAATCATTAATCGCCGATAATATACATTTCGCTAAAAAGGATAGTAACAGTGCCGGCTTACAAATTGCCGATTTATTAGCTTATCCGACAAAACAAGAAATCTTAATTGATAACAATGTCATAGATAAAACAAGTTATGGTTTTAATGATTCTATAAGAAAAGTAATTAAGGATAAGTATAATAGGAATTTATTTACAAATAAGATTGTTGGTTATGGAAAAGTTTTTATAAAATGAAAAGCCCCGCCATAGGCGGAGCCCTTCACGCTGGCCCTACACGAGCCATCCTTATTTATTAATAATATCGGTTTTTTACATTTTTTGTCAACTTTTTTTCTTCTGTTCATATCATATATACCTATATGTAATACAAATAATAAATCTGGAAAGTTTCAATATTATAGACCTCTAAAAAATTTTGAAACCAAAACGGTACAATTCAGTATAATTCAAAAAGCTTAAGTGCGGTAACAACTTAAACTTGACATTAGGCTTACAGTTTATACCTTGCGATGTTTGGAGCGATGTGACCCTTTTGATATTGGAAAGATAACGATAAAATGCCTAAGTTGTTCGGCGTCCTGCTTTTAGTATTAGTTCTGGCAAACGGAGTTTTTGCCGACGGAATAAATCTCTCCCAGGCGGTCGATAGGACCGAAACGGCCTACGAAAGTACGGTCGATTTCGAGCTGACTCTTTCCTGGAAGGGTCCCCAGTCGGCCTATTATTTCCCCCAGCCTTTACAGCCGGTTTGCGACCGGATGAAAATACAGAAATTTTCCTCCACTATCAGTTCCGCCGGGACCGGGGACGAGGAAATCACCACCAAAAAATATAAATTCACGCTCAAACCGACCGCGGCCGGGATGGCTTATATCCAGCCGGTTACAATCAGCTACGTAACCTGGCCTGACAGCATCCCCGGCGAGCTGGTCAGCGAGCCGATGAGCGTGGTCGTGCACGACCCGGTGCCGGTGGTCGAAGAAGAGGGTCTTCCGATAACGACTATCGTTATAATAATTGTCGCGGTTATCGCGCTGGCGGGTATGGTTTCGGTTGCGCTGTTTTTGCACGCCAAAAAGAAACCCGCCGTGCCGGTGTCAACGCCGAAAACAAAATTTCTCGAGGCTCTGACCGGTGTGAAAAGCGAGGCTGGAAATAATTTGAAAAAATTTCAAACCGGGTTGTATAAAATCCTGTTGACCTATCTTGAGGAGGAGTACCATCTCGAGCTGGCCGGGAAGCCCTCACAGGAAATCATTGAGGCCTTGAACAAGGTGTCGATGGACGGTTCGCAGAAGGGTCAGATTTCCGGTTGGCTGATGCGGGCCGAGAAAGAGAAATACAGTCCGGTGGCCGGGGCGCCGGGGGAGACAATAAGATTGGAAAGCGAATTACGCGGTTTTTTCGAGAAAATATAGAATGTAAAAATATACGGAGGTTTAATGGATACCGACATCCAAAAAATACAGGCGGTCGTTGAAAAGGAATCGTCGTTCGTGGAGCAGTTGACGGGCCAGATAAGCTCGGTCATTGTTGGTCAGAAATACCTGATCGAGCGGCTCCTGATAGGCATTCTCGGCAACGGCCATATATTAATAGAGGGGGTGCCGGGGCTGGCAAAGACGCTTTCGGTTAAAACGCTCTCGGACGCCATCCAGACGAAATTTCAGCGGATTCAGTTCACGCCGGACCTTCTGCCGGCGGACTTAATCGGGACGATGATATACAACCCGCAGAAAGCGGATTTCTCGGTCAAAAAGGGGCCGATTTTCGCCAATATTATTTTGGCTGACGAAATCAACCGCGCCCCCGCCAAAGTCCAGTCGGCGCTTCTGGAAGCCATGCAGGAACGGCAGGTGACGATCGGCGACAACACTTACCCGCTCGACGAGCCGTTTCTGGTGCTGGCCACACAGAACCCGATCGAGCAGGAAGGTACCTACCCGCTGCCCGAAGCCCAGGTGGACCGCTTCATGCTGAAGCTCAAAATCACTTATCCCGATCCCGCCGAGGAACGGGAAATCATGGACCGCAACGCCGAGACCGGATTCAACAAGGTCGCCAAGGTAGTCGCACCGCAGGATATCGTTCGGGTGCGCGAGGTCATCAAATCGATATATGTCGATGAGAAAGTGAAAGAATATATCGTCAACGTGATATTCGCCACGCGCGAGCCGGAAAAGTACGGTCTGGCGGAATTGAAGAGTTTAATTGCGTTCGGGGCGTCGCCGCGCGCCACGATTTATCTCAATATAGCCGCCAAGGCGCACGCCTTCCTGCGGGGCCGCGGTTATATCACGCCCGAGGATATCAAAGCCATTGGCGCCGATGTGCTCCGTCATCGGATTTTGCTGACGTACGAGGCCGAAGCCGAGGAAATGACGACGGATGACATCGTCCGCCGGGTGTTCGATGCGGTCGAGGTGCCGTAATAGAGAGCGTTTATGATACCGAAGGAACTGTTTAAAAATATCCAACGGATAGAGATCCGCACGAAACGGCTGGTCAACGACCTGTTCTCCGGCGAGTACCATTCCACCTTCAAGGGGCAGGGGATGGAATTCGAGGAGGTGCGTCAGTACCAGCCGGGCGACGATATCCGGCTGATCGACTGGAACGTCACCGCCCGCACCGGTTTTCCGTATGTCAAAAAATACCGCGAGGAGCGGGAACTGTCGGTGGTGCTTTTGGTGGACGCGTCATCGTCGGGTCAGTTCGGCACCCGGGAACGGTTCAAGAGCGAGACGGCCGCCGAGCTGTGCGCCGTGCTGGCGTTTTCGGCTATCAAGAACAACGACAAGGTCGGGATGATTATTTTCACCGACCGTATCGAGAAGTTCATCCCGCCCAAGAAGGGGCGGGGGCACGTCCTGCGGCTGATTCGCGAGATTCTCTATTTCAAACCCGAGGGTATCCGGACCGATATCTCCGGGGCGCTGGAATATTTCAACCGCGTCATCAAACGCAAATCAGTGGTGTTCCTGATATCGGATTTCCTATCGGAGAATTTTTACAAGCCGCTGCAGATAGCCAACAACAAGCACGATATCATCAGCGTCAAAATCACCGACCCGCGCGAAACCAAATTCGACAATGTCGGGATGATCGAACTGGAGGACGCCGAAACGGGCGAAGTGCTTTTGATCGACACCGCCTCGAATGCTTTCCGACGCGAATTCTCGGCGCGGGCCGAGGAAGACAACCTGAGCCTGAAAAAGGGCTTTCAACTGATCAACGTCGATTTTATCAATATTCGGACGGACCAGACGTATATCGTGCCACTGATCAATTTCTTCAGGATGCGGGAAAAGAGGCATTGAGGAAGTACCATGAGTGACAGAATCGGAAATAAAATTACAACCCTGCTGATAACCGTGACGGCCGTTCTGGCGCTGTTTGTTTCCTGTCAGAAGACCGATCACGCGGAAACCGTAAAACAGCACAAGGCGCTGGCCGGAGAACTGCGCGACAACAAACTGTACGCCGCCGCGATCGAGGAATACGAAGCGGTGCTGGCGCTTCCGGATATCGATACCGGAACCCGCGGCAACATTAATTATCTGATTGCCAGGGTCTATTTCGAGGATTTGAAGGATTACGAGAAGGCCGCCGCCTATTATCTTCGGGCGCGTTCGTTCGACCCCGAGGGTTCGTTTATCGACGAGGCCTCGCGCAATCTGGTGGCCTCGCTGGAAAAGCTGGGCCACTATATGGACGCCCGGCGGGAGCTGGATGCGGTGACCGATATCGATTCACAGCCGAAAGACAAGGACGATATCGCGGTGGCGAGAATCGGAGGTGAGACGGTCTGGCTTTCGCAGGTCGACGAGCAAATTCAGAGCCTTCCGCCCGATGTCCAGAAACAGTTCCTGAGCCGGGAGGCGAAACTCGATTTCGTCCGGCAATATGTCGGGGCGGAGTTGCTCTATCATGCTGCGCTCAGGGAAGGCTATGACCGTGACCCGGAAATTGTCAAGAAGAAGGATTTAATCGGGAAGCGGCTGCTGGTGGATAAATTCGTGGTGGAAAAAGTCATGCCGGAGGTGAAAATCGACACCCTCGACGTACGTAATTTTTATTTGGCTAATAAGGACAGCCGCTACGACAGCGCGCCCTACGATTCGGTGAAGGCGCAGGTGTTTCTGGACTATCAGTCGGACAAAGCCAACGCCGCCTATAGTAACTATATCGCCAAACTGGCCGAAGCGCAAAAAGTCGAATTTCTGGATCACAACGTGAAATGAACCGGGTGAACAGGCGTAGCATGAGAAGCAGACGATACATATTTATTTTAATCCTGGCGGTTTTGAGCCTGACCGCGGCGGCCATCGCCGAAGAAACGGTCGATACGGTAGCCTCCATCCCGGGAATCGAGATCGAAACCTCGGTTGACCTCGCTGAAATCTATATCGGTGATTTGATTACTTATACAATAGCGATTACCCATGACAGCATGATCGAGCTGGTGCCGCCGCCGCTGGGCGCTAACCTGGGGGCGTTCGATGTCAAGGATTACCAGCCGGATATCGAAACGCGCCTGAAAGACGGCCGCATCAGGAGCGAAACCGTGTTCAAACTGAGTACTTTCACCACCGGTGATTACGTTATTCCGCCGGTGCCGGTGCTGTTCAACATGCCGGACAGCACCAAAAAGGTGTTGCTGGCCGAGCCGGTACCCATTAAGGTTCTTTCGATGCTGCAGAACGCCGGGGACTCGGTGGATATCAAACCGTTGAAGGCTCAGTATGAGTTCAAGCGCGATTACACGCCTTATTATATCTGGGGTGCGGTGGCGTTCGTAATCCTTTTGGGCGGAGGGCTTTTAATCTGGTATTTCATGCGCCGGAGAAAGAAGGCTGAGGAGCCGGTGGATTTGCGCCCGCCGTGGGAGAAGGCGTTCGAGCGCCTGGCGGTGTTGAAAGAGAAAAATTATCCGGCCGAGGGACGTTACAAGGATTATTATTTCGAGTTGACGGAAATCTACCGGGAGTATCTCGGGCGGATGTATGATATCGACGTTCTGGAAAAGACGACTGCGGAGGTATTGGAGGAGTTCGTTAAAATCGAACTGCCGCCGGAGCTGCTGGAAAACACGGCCCGGCTGTTCCATCATGCCGACCTCGTGAAATTCGCGAAGCTGATTCCGGTCGCCGACCGGCCGCCGGCTGACCTCGATGCCGTTCACGGTTATATTGAAACGATACGCGTGGAACACGAGCGCAAGACCGCCCTCGAGATGCGGGTCACGCCGACCGACAAAATCGAACCGCCGGTGGCAAAGGAGGTGCAGCCGTGAGCGCCCTGGAATTTTCCGGACTGAGTTTCAGCGTCTTCGACGTGATTGACCTGACCATTCCGCCGCTGGCGATATTCCTGGTCGGAGCGCTGTTTGTCGCCGGGATGATTTATTATCATCTGCGCGCAAAACGCTTCCGTTCGGCCACGGTCAAATATTCCGATATCCGCATCATCAAACGCGCCGCCCGGACCAACCGGCAGCGCTATCGTTTTCTGTTGACGGTGTTCCGGGTGCTGGCGGTGGTGCTGCTGATTGTCGCGTTCGCGCGGCCCCGCTCGGGCACCGAAATCAAAGAAGTAACCTCCGAAGGTATTGATATCATGCTGGCGCTTGACATCTCGTCGTCGATGCAGGCCGAGGATTTCAAGCCCAACAACCGGCTGTATGTGGCCAAAGAGGAAATTAAGAAATTCGTCAACAAGCGAGTTAACGACCGTATCGGCCTGGTGGTGTTCGCCCGATATTCTTTCACCCAGTGCCCGTTGACGGTCGATTACGGAGTTCTGTTGAATTTTGTGGATCAGGTGGATTTCGGGGCGATCGAGGACGGCACCGCGATCGGCATGGCTATCGCCAACGGCGTTAATCGCCTTCGGGATTCCGACGCCAAATCGAAAATCATGATTCTGTTGACTGACGGTGATAACAATGCCGGTGAAATTGACCCGCTGACGGCGGCCAACCTGGCGGCGGCGTTCGAAATCAAAATATACACCATCGGAGCAGGAAAACCGGGTAACGCGATGTATCCGTATATGGACCCGATTTTCGGTAAGCGGTTCGTCTACCGGCCGACCAAAATCGACGAAAAGACACTCAAGGAAATCGCCGAGACCACCGGCGGGAAATATTTCCGGGCGCGTTCCGGCGAGGAACTCGATGAAATTTATTCCCTGATTGACCAGATGGAAAAAACGGAAATCAAGGAGTCAGCCCATGTTCAATACCAAGAGCTGTTCAGTTACTTCGTCTATGCCGGGCTGTTGTTACTGGCTCTGGAAATGGTGCTGGCCAACACCTACTTCAAGAAATTACCGTAAGAGGAATGATTAAGATATGCGCTTTTCGGAACCTGAGAATTTTCTGCTGTTGATAGTGGTCTTGTTTCTCGGCCTGTTTATGTTCTGGGCTCTTGCCCGGAAGAGGAAACTTCTGGCCCTGTTCGGTGATTTGCCGCTGTTGATGAAAAACGCCCCTTATATCTCGTTCGCGCGGCAGCGTACCAAGGCGGTACTGCTGGTGCTGGCACTGGTTTTTATCGTTCTGACTCTTACCCGCCTGCAGTTCGGCACCCACCTGGAACTGCTGAAACGGGAGGGGATCGATTTGATGATTGCGCTCGATGTTTCCAACTCGATGCTGGCGCAGGATATGAAACCCAACCGTCTGGAAAAAGCCAAGCAGGAAATCCGGAGCATGATTGACCGCCTGAAAGGGGACCGGATCGGACTGATCGCGTTCGCCGGCGAAGCGTTTGTCCAGTGTCCGTTGACGCTGGATTATTCCGCGGCCGGACTTTTGTTGACCGTGATGGACCAGGAATCGGTTTCGATTCAGGGAACCTCGCTGTCCTCGGCCATCGAAAAGGCTATGGCGTCCTTCAACCAGAAAGAGAAAAAGCACAAAGTGCTGCTTCTGTTAACCGACGGCGAGGACCACGAGGGCAAAGCGATTGAAGCGGCGGAGGTCGCCCGTAAAGACGGCATTAAGATCTATACGGTCGGGATCGGCTCCCCGGCGGGCGAACCGATTCCTATTTTGGACCGTAACGGCAAGCAGGTTGGATTCAAAAAAGACCGCAACGGCGAGGTGATTGTCTCGAAACTCGACGAGTTTACTCTGCAGAAGGTTTCACTCGCCACCGGCGGTAAGTATTATCACGCCACAGCCGGGGAGATGGAGCTGGACAAGATTTTCGAGGAAATTTCAAAACTGGAGAAAAAAGAACTAGAGGGAACGCTGGTGACCAAATACGACGACCGTTATCAGTGGCCGCTTTTGATAGCCCTGATGCTGGTTATCGGCGAGTTCTTCATCCCGGAGAGGAAAAAGCCGAACGGGAGAGAATATCATGAATAAGATTGTGACATCGACGTTTTTTTCACTGGTTTTTTTAGTGGCGTCGGGTTTCGCCGCTGACGATTATATTGACGCTGTCAAGAAAGGCAATGAAGCTTTTCAGAACAAGGATTATAAAAAAGCTTTGGAGCAGTACCATATCGCTGAGACCGAGATCCCGGAGTCGTCCGAACTGGATTATAACATCGCCGGGGCGCTTTACGAACAAGGCAATTACGAAGAAACCGTGGAAAAATACACCCGTGCTCTCAACACCACCGATATCGGTCTGGAGTCTCAGGCCCAGTATAATCTGGGGAACACCTATTACCGGATGGGCGACTATGTGAACGCCATTAAAAGTTACGAGAATGCCCTGAACATCGATCCGACCGATGTCGAGGCGAAATTCAATCTCGAACTAGCCCGCAAAATGCTCAAAGAACAGACCAAACCCGAACAACAGCAACAACAGAATCAGCAGCAACAACAGCAGGACCAGCAGCAACAGAATCAGCAGGATCAAAAGGACCAGCAAAAAGAAGAGCCGCAACCTCAGCAGAACGAACAACAGGAACAACAGCAGCAGCCACAGCCGCAACCCCGGGACGAGAAAGAGATGTCCCGGGAGGACGCGGAGCGGATTTTGAACGCCTTGCGCGACGACGAACAGGATTTGCAGAAAAAACTCAAACGTCAACAGGCGACCGGGGATTATTCCGGGAAGGACTGGTAAACGATGGTTACGGGGTGGTTGAAAATTTTCTCAATTATGCTTTTAGCATTGACCATGTTGACGGCCGGGGTAATTATGGCTCAGGACGAGATCGGAATATCCGTTTCGCTTGACCGGGACACGATTGGCCTCGATGAACAGGCGGTGCTCGAAGTCGTCGTATCGGGAACCGACCAGAACCTGCCCGCTCCCCAGATGCCCACGCTGTCAATGTTCGAGGTTTATTCGCAGGGGCGTTCGAGCAATATCAGCATTATCAACGGACAGGTCAGCTCCTCGATAAGTTATCGCTATATGCTCCTGCCTTCCAAAACCGGAACCTATCCGATCGACAATATCGCCATCGTTTACAAGAACAAGCGCTATAAGGGTAACCAGGTTGAGTTGACGGTGCTCGACAAGGGCGTGGCGACTTCGCCGCAGCTCGAGGAAAGCGCCCAGACGACCGAGGGTGACAGCAAGGATTATTTTCTCGAGGCGGTGGTTGACAAGACCAATCCTTACGTCGGCGAGCAGGTGACGCTGACCTTAAAATTTTATATCGCGGTGAGATATTACGGTACGCCGGAACTCAAGGAACCCACCACGACGGGCTTCTGGACCGAAGTGCTCGGCAACCAGACGCCTTATTTCCAGAAGTTGAACAATCGCAACTACAGAGTCATCGAGCGCAAATATGCCCTGTTTCCGACCCAGACCGGAGAGTTGACCATTGGCCGTGCGACGATTACAACTTCGGTGGCTACCAAAACCGCCAGGCAGCGTGACCCGTTCAACATGAATCTCGACGATTTCTTCGGCAACTGGGGACAGGAAGTCGAAATTCGTTCCAAGCCGGTGATCATGAACGTAAAACCCTTGCCGATCGAGGGCCGTCCCGACGATTTCACCGGTACCATAGGTCAGTTCAGTATTGTCGCCAGTCCGGACAAGCTTGAGGTTGAGGTCAATCAGCCGGTCACGGTGACCATCAAGATAAGCGGCACCGGCAATATCAAATCCGTGGCCGAACCGATTATCCCGGATCTGCCCGATTTCCGTATTTACAAAGCCTCCAGCAGCGAAAAATCCTCGCGGCTTAACGATAAAATCGGCGGCACCAAAATTTATGAAGAAGTTTTCATTCCCAAAAAGCCGGGGAAACTCGAACTCCCCTCGCTGGGTTTCAATTATTTCGACCCCCAGCAGAAAATATACAAGGTGATGAAGACGCCTCCGCTCACCATCGACGTCCGCCAGCCCGAGGGCTACACGGGGACTACCGAAGTCCCGTATCGTCAAACCGGGGTCGTTCTGGGCAGTGACGCCTCGGATATTCGCTTCATCAAGGAGGCACCGGGTGATTTTACGCCGAAGGGAAGACTGGTGCTTCTGATGCCGCTGTATTTAATCCTCAACGGATTGTTCGTACTGGTGTTTGTCGGTCTGGTGGTGATCCGGTTGCGCAACGAGAAACTTTCCGGGGATGTCGGTTATGCCCGTTCTCGGCAGGCGTCGAGAATGGCGCACAAGCGTCTGGCGCGGGCGCGTTCGCTGGCCACGGTGGAAAAGGCCGGTGAATTTTACGCCGAAATCAGTCTGGCTCTGCTGGCTTATATGGCGGATAAATTGAACATATCGCCGCATGGGTTGACCTCGCAGCGGGTGGCGGACCTTTTGAAGGAGAAGAAAGCCGACACGATTCTTATCGAACAGACGGTCGCTTTCCTGAAGCAATGCGATTTCGCCCGTTTCGCTCCGGCTTCGTTGACCCAGGCGGATATTGACCGGGCGCTCGATTCCGCCCGTCAGATTATGGTTAAAATGGAAGGGGTTAAGTTTGTCTGACCGGATTTTAAAAATATTGACGATGGTTCTGTTTCTGGCAATTTCTGCGGGGTGTTTTGCGGCTTCAAACGAAAGTGATTTCGAAACCGCAAACAATTTTTTCAGGGACAAAAATTATGATAAGGCAATCGAGCTATACGAAACGATCGCGGCTCGGGGTGTGGAATCGGCTCCGCTTTATTTCAACCTGGGCAATGCCTATTTCCGCACCGGCGATCTGGGTCATGCCGTGTTGTATTATATGAAAGCCCGCAAGCTTGACCCCGGCGACAACGATATTCTGGCCAATCTCGAGTTCGCCAAACAATATACTAATATCCAGATGGAGGGCGTCAAGCTTAACCCGATTACGTCGTTTATGGAATCACTGGTCGGCCCCTATCGGCTAAGCCTGCTGGCCTGGGTGTCATCGGCGTTCTTTATCCTCTTCTTTATTCTCCTGAGTCTGCGCTATGGGCTGGGTATCCGGAATCCCGTGTTGCGGGTCTCAATCGTGACCGTTTTGATATTTCTGCTCGTGTCTTCGTGGCTTACCACATATAAATATCGCAACGATTATCTGACTCAGCGAGCGGTGATTATCGCCGAAGAATGTCCGGTCACCACCGGGCCGTCGGATGAGTCCGACATCGAACTCGAAGCAGCTCCCGGACTGGTGGTGGAAATCCTGTCCGAAAGTGGCGATTATTACAACGTTCTGTTCGAAAACAAGCGTCGCGGCTGGATAAAAAAAGAATTAGTCGCTGAAATATAACGACTTACATCGGTTCCTCAGACTTTATTTCATTGACACTAATATTGGAATAACCTATCTTATTGGTTTGGTATGTGTTGAGTCAGCTGGGTAATATGAAAGTTTTCTGGAAGAAAAAGCAGTTCTGGGGCGGGCTGATCGCGGTCGCTCTATTGGCCTATTGCCTTAAGGATATCAAATTAAGCGAAATCAGGGTGTTGTTGACCCGAGTCAATTATTATTATTTGATTCCGGCAATCGTGTCATCCTTTGTTTTTTTGATATTCAAGGGCATCCGCTGGAAAATGTTGATGTCCCCCCAAAAAAAGATGGCCACCGGTTGGGCAATCTCGATATATTCCGCCGGCCAGATTTTGAATATTGTCATGCCGGTACTGACCGGGCAGGTCGGACGGATGATTTTGTTTGCCCGCAAGGAATGTCTCAAGAAGACGGTGGTTTTTTCCACGATTGTGCTTGAGGTGCTTTTCGACGCCGCCACCCTGATCATTTTCGTCTTTTTCACCTCGCTGGCGTTCGTTTTTCCGGAAGAATACCGGTCGCTGAGCTATATCATTTCGGGGGTTACGGTTGCCGTGGTGGCGGGTCTGTACCTGACTTTGCTAAACCAGCAGCGGTTGGAGAATATGGGGCGGCGGCACCTGCGCGACCGCTGGCCGGGGCTCTATATCTCGGTAAAGAAGTTCATCCGGTCGTTCACCAAGGGGATGGAGCTTTTGCGGTCGTCGCAACATATTTTCAGATCCGTCCTGATATCCATCCTCTGCTGGACAACGCATATGCTGGTCATTTATTTCCTGATCCGGTCGTTTGGATTCGAACTGCCCCTGGCGGCGTCAGCCGTGGTCATGATTATCAATACGGTAGTGTTAATGGTTCCCATCACGCCGGGCAACGCCGGGACGTTTGAGTTCGCCGTCAGCGCCTCGCTGGCCGCCTTTTCCATCGGCCGTTCCGACGCCGTGCTCTTTTCACTGGCCCTGCATCTTCTGGACCTGTTACCGATATTCACGCTCGGGGCGACGTTTATTCATTACGACAAAACTTCCCTCATGGAAATCAAGAGCCGCCACGAGGAAGAGGACCTGTTTGACAATATCTCCGAGGACGGTACGGTTATCGAGGAGGAACGGGTATGATTCGTTCGTTTTATTATCTGCCCAAAGAGGGGGTCAAGGTAATCGAGGGTATCGCCGATTTTGACAAGCTGACGGCCGTCGAGAATTCCATCCTGTGGGTGGATATGTGCAAGCCGACCGACCAGGAATCGTTCGTGCTGACCCACGATTTCAAGTTTCACCCGCTGGCGGTGGAAGACGTAATTTCAGAAAAATCCCGAACCAAAATCGACGATTACGAAACCTACCTGTTCATGGTTTTCAACCTGGTGGATTTCATCGGGAGGGAGGAGGACCTGAAAATAACCGAACTGGACTTTTTCCTGGGGAAAAACAGTCTCGTCACGGTTCATTTCGATGACCATCGGATTTTCGATTATCTTTACAACCGGGCCGAACGCGACGAACGGCTGATCGCCCGCGGGGCGGATTACCTGTTCCACGCCATTGTCGACACCGTCGTGGACAACTACAACACCATCCTGGATATTCTGGAATATGAGGTGGACCAGGTCGAGGAAGACGTGCTGGGGGAACACAGCGAGGACACCCTGATGTCGATATTCACCCTGCGAAGGGATATCGTGCAGTTGAAGCGCAACGTCATGCCGCAGCGGGAGCTTATCAGCCAGATTTCCCGCAAGAATCACCCGCTGATATCGGAGAACCTGACGGTCTATTTCTCCGACATTTATGACCACCTGGTTCGCATCAACGACATGGCCGACACTCACCGGGAAATTTTGAATTCCTCCCTCGAAGTTTACTATTCTTCGGTTTCGACCAAAACCAACGATGTTATCAAGGTTCTGACCATTTTGACCGCTATTTTCATCCCTCCGACCTTTTTGGTCGGGTTGTGGGGTATGAATTTCAAGTACATGCCCGAACTGAGCATGGAATACGGTTATTTTATTTCCCTGGGGATTATCGGCATGGTCGTTTTGGCGATGCTTCTGTTCTTCCACAAAAAAAAATGGCTGTAAACTGATTACCGCGAAACTTTTTTCCACTCCCGTCGTTTAATACCTTGACTTTTAGTGATAAAGTTTTATAATAGATACCCGTTGGTAGGTATTCAAACATACTCTCCGGTATGTATTTTAAGAATATGTTTAATTAACGTTAGGGTGCAATTAGAATGTCCAAAATAAAACAAAGTCCCAAGTTGCCGCCGGAAAAAAGGCGCAAGCAGCTTCTCCGGGCGGCATACTTCCTGTTTTTGAAAAAAGGCTATCGGATGACGACGACCGATGAAATCGCCCGAAAAGCCGGGTTGACCAAGGGCGCCCTGTATCATCATTTCAAAAGCAAAGAGGATATGTTGTATATTCTCATCCGCGAAATATCGGACATGATGTGGGAGTCGTTCATTTCCCGTCTCAAGAAAGACGGCAAGCCGATCGATTTCGTCAGCGCCATGCTGGAACATCATGATGTCGTACCGCGCCCGAAATTCGAGGATATCATCGATATCTACACTCAGGGTTTGCGGATTCCCCGTCTCAAACGTATGATCGCCAAACAGATGCAGGACGGGGTGCAGTATTTTTGCGAATACGTCGATCGCGTTTATGCCGGAAATAAAATGAATTTGAAAGAAGTCGGAATTTTCCTTTTAGCTTTGCACTACGGTCTCTTCTGGATGAAATTATTCATGCCTTCCCTGGTTAATGAAAAAAATCAGCTGAGACTTATAGAATGTTGTTTTGATTTCGACCGGTTGCTCATGAAAAAGAAGAAAGGGGTCGTGACGGCATGAACAGATTACGCCTTTCGATTATTTTAAAAACGACTGTTTTGTTTCTGGTCTTGTTGTCGATAATGATAGTCCCGTCTGCTGTCGGGGCCGGTTTGACCATTACTGAAGTCCGCAACCGGGCGGTGGAGTACAATCGGACTTACCTGTCGGCAAAAGAAGATGTTGCTTTGGCCCAGTCCGAAATCGTCAGGACCCGGGCCGACGCTTTGCCGAATTTGCATTTCAGCGCCGGTTACACCCGCACTCTTGAAATACCCTCGCAGTTTGTCGAATTCGGTGGTGTCACTCAGGAACTCCGGTTAGGGCTTGATAATTCCTTCAACTATGGTCTGACTCTCGAGCAACCGATCTGGCACGGGGGAAAAGTGTTCACGGCCTACAGTATCGCCCGCGAATACAAAAAATACGCCGAAAAAGGGTCCGAGGCGGTCAAGGCTTCGGTAATTGAAACCGCAGAGATTCTTTTTTACTCGGTCGCTCTCGAAAAAGCCCGCCTGCAAGTGTTCAACAGGGCTTACGAAGCCAATAGCCGGAATTTCGAAATGGTCGAGATGAAGTATTCCAAAGGGCTGGTTTCACGTTATGAATATCTGCGCGCCCAGGTGGAACGCGACAATCTCCTGCCGCTGATTATTAAAGCCGAATCCGATGTCAAACTGGCTGAGAAAAAACTCAAGTCCTTTATCGGTATCGACCTGAACGAGGAAATCAGTATAGTCGAGGAAATCGACGATACCTCGCTGGTCAACCTTCCCGCTTTGCCGGAACTGACGAACCGGGCTCTTGAGGACCGTCCGGAGATGACCCGAGCAGAACATCTGACAGCTATTTCAAAAAAGGCCATTAGAGTCGCGAAAGGGGGATTTTTACCGGATTTCGACGCATTTATGGCTTATGGCTGGAGCGCGCAGTCCAACGATTTTACGCTGGATGAAAACACCAGCCGGTCCTGGACCGCGGGGGTGACGGTCAATTTGCCGATTTTCAACGGCGGTCGGACATTTGGAGATGTAAGCCAGCGCCAGGCGCAGTATCGGCAGTCGCAACTGGCGGAACGTCAGACCCGGGACGATATTCGGCTCGAAGTCGAAGCGGCTTACGACGCTCTGTTGCAGGCGAAGAAATCACTGGATATTCAGGGCTTGACGATTGCCCAGGCGGAGGAAGGTCTTAAAATCGCCAATTTGCGATACGAATCTGGAGTCGGCACCCAGCTTGAGGTACTATCGGCTCAAGCCGCTCTGACTGACGCCCGGTCGGCTCTGGCCGAGGCGCTGTTCATGTTCCGGCAAGCCAAAGCAGGTTTGAAAAAAGCCACAACCCTTGATATATAGAGATGGAATGAATCAATGAAAAAGATTAAACTTTTGACAGCTGTCATTTTGGTAATATTGAGCCTATTGATTATCGCTTCCTGTTCTAAAGAAGAACCGCAGGAAACATCGCCGGTGGAGGAGAGAAGTCTCGCGGTCCGGGCTTTCCTCGTGGAACGCTCCTCCGAAAACATGTTCAAAACTTTCACCGGCTCGCTGGAGGGCGAAAAACAGGCTTTCATTTACGCCAAACTGGCTGAATCGGTCGAGAAGGTGCACGTCACCGAGGGCGAGCAGGTCGAAGCGGAAAAAGTGCTCGTCTCACTGGACAAGTACGGTCCCAGTTCCAGTTATACCGAGACCCGGTCGCTATTCCTCAATTCGGAAAAGAATTTTAACAAGATGGAATACCTTTATAAGGAGGGAGCCATATCCGAATCGGAATTCGACGCCGCTAAAACTCAGTACGAGGTAAACCGGGCGAATTTCGAGGCGGTCAGCCGGATGATCGATGTTCGCACACCTATTGCCGGCACGGTAACTTCGATAAATGTTTCCGAAGGTGATTTTGTCAATATCGGCACGGAACTGGCGACGGTCGCCACCACCGATAGACTGCGGGTCAAATTCGGTGTCAACTCCGAGGATGTCAAGTATTTCAAAACCGGTTCGTCGGTGATTATCTCTTCGGAGGTTTACGACTATCGTATTGAGGGCCGGGTGATTTCGGTGGCAGGTTCCGCCGACCCACAGACAAGAGCCTTTCAGATCGAGGTTCTTCTGGATAATACTGAGAAAAAATTCAAACCCGGCATGTTTGTCCGCATCAGTGTAGTTATCGAAAAACTGGAAGAAGTGATTCTTATCCCGCGTAAAGCGGTGATGATTCTCGATGACCAGCCGACAGTCTTCGTGGTCGTGGACAGCCGGGCGGTCGGCCGGGTGGTGAACCTGGGCGCCGAGGTTGATGGTTATATCGTCGTAAGCTCCGGTCTGAACCCGAGCGACACGTTAGTAACGCTGGGACAGGATTATCTCGAGGATGGCGATTTGGTTAAAATTACAGCCTGGGATGAAAATAAGCGATGAAACTATCTGAAATATCGATTAAGAGGCCGGTTTTCGCGACCATGATGGTCGGCGCCCTGCTCGTACTGGGTTTGTTTTCCTATTACGAATTGCCGGTCGAGCTGATGCCCAACGTGGATTTCCCTTATACCATGGTCCAGACCGTGTACCCCGGTGCCTCGGCGGAAACCGTCGAGACCGAGGTCACCAAGAATATCGAGGAAGCCATCAATCAGATTTCAGGGGTGCGCCATATCTCGTCCTGGTCGCGTGAGGGTTATTCGATTACCTTCGTGGAATTCGAGCTGAAAAAGGACGGCGCCGAGGCTACTCAGGATGTTCGGGAAAAAATCGCCGGGATCCGCAACGACCTGCCGGATGATATTGAGGAACCGATAATCAGTCAGCTTGATCCCAACGCCGAGGCGATCATGTCGGTAGTTATTTCCGGCAAGCGCCCGCCGCGGGAACTGACCCAGTTGACCAAGGATAAAATCAAGCCCCGTTTGGAAACCGTGTCGGGAGTGGGCCAGGTCCAACTGGTGGGCGGATCGGAACGCGAGATTCGCATCGCCGTTGACCCGGAAAAACTGGAATCCTACGGCGTGACGATTCACGATGTTACTGGAAGTGTCGCCGCCGCCAATCTCGAGGTTCCCGGCGGGCGGGTCGATGAAGCCTCCCGCGAATACCTTGTACGCATGCAGGGTCGCATCAACCGGGTGTCGGATTTCAACGACGTCATCGTCAAGAACAAGAACGGGACGCCCATTTACGTCAAGGATATCGGTCGGGTTATCGATACCATCGTCGAGCAGCGGTCGCTGTCCCGTTTCAACGGCGAGCCGGCTATCGGGCTGGAGATTATCAAGCAGTCCGGCGCCAACGTCGTCGAACTGGCCCGGCAGGTGCGGGTCGCCCTGGCGCAGCTGGGCGAGGAGCTGCCTCCCGATATGGATATCCGCATCGTCAGGGACAATGCCGTTTTTATCGAGGATTCGGTACACGAAATTTTATTCAATATTCGGCTCGGGACACTGCTGGCCGTATTGGTTATCTTTTTGTTCCTACTGGATTATCGACCGACGATTATAACCGGTGTGTCGATTCCCATCTCGCTGGTGGCGACGTTTACGGCGATGAAGATTCTGAACTTTACCATCAACACGATGACGCTTATGAGCCTTTCGCTGGCGGTGGGGATATTGATTGACGACGCTATTGTGGTCGTGGAAAATATCTACCGCCATCTGAGCGAGGGCAAGTCGCCGTTTAAAGCTGCTTTCGAGGGCACCAAGGAAATCGGGTTGGCGGTGATGGCCACCACCTTCTCGATTATGGTGGTGTTTTTGCCGGTGGCGTTCATGGAAGGAATTATCGGCCGGTTCTTCTATCAGTTCGGGATGACGGTGGCGTTCGCCATTTTCATTTCCCTGTTCGTGGCGTTTACGCTGACGCCGATGATGTCGTCGCGGATGTTGAAAACGGAAAAGGCCGGGGCCAAAGACGATTTCCTCCGAAACGGCAGTACCACGTTGCTCGGGCGTATCTGGCATCCGATTTATAAAATTCTCAATTACTGGAATGTCGTTTTCGACGCCGTCAAACCGGTATATCGCAAACTGCTCGCGTATTCGCTGGATCATCGCTGGCTGGTTATTGTGGTCGCGACGATTACTTTCGTCCTGGCGCTGTGGATGACGAATTTTCTCGGTTCCGAATTCATGAGCCAAACCGACCAGAACCGCCTGGCGGTCGATGTCGTGACGCCGCCCGGCTCGACTTTGGAAACGACCTCACGGGTGCTGAAACAGGTCGAGGATATCATGACCGGGTTGCCGGAAGTCGAGGACAGTTACGTGACCATCGGGGTCGGCAACAATCCGGTAACCGAGGGCCGGGCGCTGTTCAACCTGGTCGCGGCTTCGGAGCGGTTGTTGACAGTAAAACAACTGATTGACTCGGTGCGTACTCTGATCACCGACATTCCCGGAGCGGAATTCGCGATCGGGACCGGCGAAGAACAATTCGGCAGCAACAAAACCGTTATTATTTCGGTGCGCGGGGAAGACGTCGACGAACTGACGAGTCTGGTACACAAAGTGGAAAGAATCTGCGAAGGAATTCCGGGAACGGTCGATATCGCCAATACCCTGCAGGAGGGCAAGCCGGAAATACAGGTCGAGGTCGACCGCAAGCTGGCCGACGACCTGGGTGTGAACCTGGCGTTGATTCACCAGACAGTCCGCGATTTTGTCGAGGGCGACGTGGTGACACTGTTCAAGGACGGCGAAGAGGATTACGACGTGCGGGTTCAGCTCGAGGAAAAATACCGGGCCTCGATGACCGACCTGGGACGCCTTATGGTCGAGAGCGGCAAGGAAATTCCCGGGCAGGAGACGTTTTTGGTGCCGTTGAACCGTCTGGCCGTGTTTAAAAAAGAAACCTCCATCGGTGAATACCTCCGCTATGACCGGCAACGACAGGCTCAAGTGGAAATGAATATCAAATCCGGGTTTTTCGCCGGAACCATTAACAACCAGATTATGGCAGCGGTCGTCGAACAAATTCAACTTCCGCCCGGGTATGTTATCGAGCCGGTCGGAATGCAGGAATTCATGGTCGAATCGTTCATAAATATATTTAAAGCTCTGTTGCTGGCGGTAATCTTCATTTATTTCCTGCTGGCTTCGCAGTATGAATCGTTCTTTGACCCCTTCTCGATTATGTTTTCGCTGCCGCTATCGCTTATCGGGGCGATTCTGGGGCTGATGGTGTTCAACGATTCTTTGTCAATTATGTCCCTGATCGGGATTGTGTTGTTGATGGGACTGGTGACGAAAAACGCCATTCTTTTGATCGATTTTGTGAAACAACAGCGGCAAAAAGGTGTTTTACGGAGAGAATCTATCCTGATTGCCGGCCCGATTCGGTTGCGGCCGATTCTGATGACCTCGCTGGCTACGGTTTTCGGGATGCTTCCGCTCGCGCTGGGGCTCGGCCCGGGCGCGGAACTTCGGGCTTCCATGGCCAGAGCCGTCATCGGCGGGATGATTTCATCGACCCTTTTGACTTTGGTTGTCGTTCCCGTTGTATATACCGTTATCGAAGATACGGTGGAGTTCATTCGGAGAGTCTTCAGGAAAATATTCCGGGGAAAGGAGACTCTCGAAACCGCCGTCAGGAAAGAGGATATCGTTGTTGACACGGAATTTGATACCCCCCAGTAAGGGACTTGGATACAAGGAGTTTTTTCTTGATTTTTTGGCGGGCAAAAACCCGCCAAAAGATTTTTATTTCTCGGACAGTCTCGAAAAGGTCGCCGCTCAGCTCGACAGGATAAATTATGACCGCGAGAAAATGACCGCCATCCTGACCCGTCAGAACCGGTCGTTCGGGGCGTCGGAAAAGACCCTGGCGAATATCGAGCGGCTCCGGGACCCCCGGGCGGTCTGTGTCCTGACCGGCCAGCAAGCCGGTTTTCTGGGCGGACCGCTTTTTTCCGTGGTCAAGATGCTGGGAATTATCAAGTCCGCCCGTCTTTACGAGGAAAAACTTAACCGGCCGGTTATTCCTATTTTCTGGATTGCCGGCGACGACCATGATTTCGAGGAAGTTAACCACCTGTTTATCCTCAACCGCAAATCAGAGCCGTGCGAGATATCATACACCACCCTGCCTGAACAGGCGCTGCCCACGGCGGAGATATTTTTTTCCGACAAAGTTGAGTTGGACAAGGCGCTTAATTTGGCGCGTGAGTGTCTCGGCGAAAGCGATTTCACTCCGGACCTGTTCGCGCTTATCGAGCGCAGTTATACGACCGGAGATACCTTCGTGACCGCGTTCGGCAAATTCATGACGGGTTTGATGCGGGATTTCGGACTGGTGTTGTTCAGTCCCGGCGACCCGGAAGTCAAAAGGCACGCCCTCGGTTTTTTCAAGCAGGTGCTTGAGAAGCAGGACCGTCTGCACGAGGCGATCCAGGCCGCCAATAACCGAATTATAAACGCCGGGTATCAAGTCCAGGTGGAAAAAAAAGAAAACGCCGCACATTTATTTTACAATCTTAACGGCCGTAAGCCGGTCATGCGGGACGGGGATAAATTCACCTGCGGCGAACAGCTCGTCACTCGAGAAAAAATGCTCGCTTGTATTACTGCATCGCCGGAAAAGTTTTCGCCCGATGTCATGACCCGGCCGGTATTTCAGTCGTACCTGTTCCCGACTCTGGTCCAGAAAGGGGGACCCTCGGAAATCGCTTACCTGGCGCAGATAAATCCGCTGTTTGCGCTGTTTGACCTGGCGCCGCCGGTTCACCACGCCCGCCCAACTTTTACCATACTGGAAAAAAGGTTCGAAAAACAGATGAAGGAATATGACATTCAATTTGAGGACCTGACCGGCGACATCGAACAGGTCATCAACCGGGTGATGACGATCTCGTTCCCGGACGAATTGGAACAGGACTTCAAGCGGTTGAAAGATGACGTCGCGAAGCGGTTTAACGATTTCTCGCGGAAGTCTCTGGAATTCGATCCCTCGCTGAAAAATTTCGCCGGGCAGATTTACGGAAAGATCGATTTTAATCTGAAGGCGTTCGAAAGCAAGGTGTTCGCCTCGCATAAGAGGAAATCGCAGGAAACGCGCGACCGCATCTATCGTCTCTGGCAGGCTGTTTATCCCAACCGCGGCCTGCAGGAACGAACAATGAATATCACCTATTTTATCGCCCGGTACGGACGCGGGATTATTCCATTCCTGTACGAGAAAATGGCCAGCGAGGAAAAATCACACCAGCTTATTAAACTCTCGGAGTTTGGGAGATAGTTTATGAATATCGGCATTACCTGTTATCCGATTGCCGGCGGGTCCGGTATCGTGGCCACCGAACTGGGCCAGGAACTCGCGGGGCGCGGACACAAAGTGCATTTTATTTCGTACGCCATGCCTTTCCGGCTGGACCGGTTTCAGACCAATCTTATGTATCACGAGGTCGATACTACTTCGTACCCGCTTTTCAAATTTCCGCCCTATACCTTGACGCTGGCTTCGAAAATGGCTGAAATCACACGCAATTTCGATTTGGATATTCTTCACATGCACTACGCCATCCCGCACGCCGCCTGCGCTTACCTAGCCAAACAGCTGCTGGCGTCGCAGAAGGAGAAATTGCCCAAAATTATCACCACTCTGCACGGCACCGATATTACACTTGTTGGCGCCGACCCGTCGTATTACGATATTACCCGGTTTTCGATCAATACCTCCGATGGCTTGACGGCGGTGTCGAAATACCTGGCCGATGAAACCCGCGAGGTTTTCAAAGTCGAGCAGGATATTCGGGTGATTTACAATTTTTTTAACAGTCAGCGTTTCAAACCGGGAGGAAACCAGTGCACCAAAACGGAGTTTGTGGCCGATAACGAGTTTTTAATTTGCCATGTTTCCAATTTCCGGCCGGTGAAAAGAATTTCTGATGTCGTGGATGTGTTCGAGAAAATTTCCCAGGAAATACCCTCGAAACTTTTGCTGATCGGCGAGGGTCCGGAAACCATCATGGCCCGCCGCCAGATTAACAAAAAGAATCTCAACGATAAAGTGATATTTCTCGGGTCCCAGAGCCGAGTCGAGGCGGTTTTGCCCTGCGCGGATTTATGCCTGATGCCGAGTGCCGAGGAATCGTTCGGGCTGGCCGCGCTCGAAGCGTTGGCCTGCGGTGTGCCGGTAATCGGAACTTCAGGGACTGGTTTGACGGAGGTGATCGAGGATTACCAGGACGGCTATTTGTTCCCGGTGGGGGACACGACCTCGATGGCGCATGCTGCCGTCTCCCTGCTGAAAAATCCCCAGCGGCTTTTGGAATTCAAGACGAAAGCGGCGGCCAATGCCCTCAGGAAATTCAACGCCGACAAAATCGTCAGCGAGTACGAGAATTTTTACGAGGAAATAATCAATGGCTGACACCAGGCTGGATATTCTGGCGATTGCTGCGCATCCCGACGATATCGAAATCACCTGCGGCGGACTGCTTATCAAAGCCGCGAAAAGGGGACATAAAACCGGGGCGCTGGATTTGACCGCCGGGGAGATGGGGACGTTCGGTGACGAAACCGACCGGGCCGCCGAAGCCGCCGCGGCCGCTCGTGCGCTGGGGTTGAGTTTCCGGCGCAACCTGGGGTTCAAAGACGCCGCCGTCGAATACAACCAGCAGAACAAACTCAAAATAGCCCAGGTCATCCGTGACACCCAGCCGGAAATGGTCATCCTGCCGCACTGGAACCAGCGCCACCCGGACCACCTGGCCTGCCACCGCCTCGGTTACGACGCCTGTTTTTTGAGCGGCTTGAAAAAAATCGAGCTTGACGGCGAACCGTACCGCCCGCGCAAAATCATTTATGCTTCGTATTACCGTAACGAGGATTATTCGTTTCTGGTCGATATCTCCGACGAGTTCGAGCAGAAGGTTGAGGCCGTCAAGGCTTATATCTCCCAGTTCGGAGAGGAAACCCAGAACAAAAAGACCGCGGAACTTCTGGAAAACGGCCAGAAAAACATCTTCCATCCCGGTATCACCGTGTTCGACCTGATGCACACCCGGGGCCGGTATCTCGGCCAGTTGGTCGGAGTGCGGTATGCCGAGGCCTATTCGGTCAAGGAGAAGATGCTTATCGACGACCCGCTGGCAATGCCGGTGCGTTCGATTTAGTTCACCCGCTTTTCTTTTTGTTGCTTCGATATTTCCTTAAACCGTTATTATGGTTGCATTCTATCTGACGGTAAGTTATGGGACAAGAAATTAAATCACTTGATGACCTGTTGAATATTTCTCCGTATGAAATCGGGTTTTACGTACTCGGTTTTATCGGGGTTTATTATCTCGGGAAACTTCTGAAAATCAAAACCAAACCTTACAAATTCAAGAATCCGAAACGAACCGGCCTGGTCGGTTTGTTGGCGTTCGCGGCCAGTCTGATGCTGTTATATCTGATTTTAATCGGGCTCCGGCCCGACGTAATCTCGGACAATACCCGGATGATGTTCGAGCTGGCGAATATTTTCTCGCAAATTATTCTTTTTATCATCGTCGCGTTGCCGATAGTAATTGCGCTCAACCTGACGAGTGAACCACTCAGTTCCACCGGGTTGACCACGGTCAATTTGACGGCCTCGCTGGTTATCGGTCTGTTCCTGTCGGCGTTGGTCGTGTTTGCGACGCTGGAGTTACGGCCGCCAGGTCCGGGCATCAAGGAGGTAATCGTATCGGCAGTGATTTACTGGGGCATTGTCGGGTTCACCGAGGAATTCATTTACAGGGGTTATTTACAGACGCGGTTGATTCTATTGACTGGAAAAGGATTGGGCTGGGTGCTGACTTCGTTGATTTTCGCGTTTATGCATCTCGGAGTACGCTGTTTCTGGCAGGGTTATACTTTGGAGCAGGCGTTTTACAGTTGCATAGCGCTGATACCGCTGAGCCTGCTGTTGGGATACGCGATGCTTTGCACGGGTAACCTCATCGCCCCGACGTTGCTTCACCTTTTCGCCAATTTAGCGGAGACGATGCGGGAGATGGGGTAGATGTTAGGAATTAATAATAGGGTGATTGGGAATTGATATCGAACGTTGATTCTTTTCTGAAAACTTACATCGAAGAATCGCGAAGCGGACGGTTCCAAATTTAATTAAGCGGAAGGGGTGGGAATCGAACCCACCGGGGACAGGACTACTGCCCCCCACACGGCTTTGAAGGCCGGGACCGCCACCAGACGACATCCGCTTCCGGTATGAGTATATAAAATTCATTTTGGTTTGTAAACCCCAAAGTTGAATGCCGTCGGAAAGGGATTCCCGACGGCGCAAAAATATCCCTGCGTCTAAAGTAACTATGTTACAAGTAATTTGAGCCTCACTGTCAGAGGTTGTATGTTGTTGGAACCAAACCTAACAACCACCCTTTTAACAGGAGGCTCAGATGGCAACATATACAAGCATG
>JBMOKZ010000380.1:0-6260 GCA_049324195.1 Candidatus Zixiibacteriota bacterium
GGCCAGACTATCGCCCCCCGCATCCCGCACCGTCAAAACAAGGTAACCACTTTGGACCGGGTGATGGAGGTGATAAACGACGGCGACACTATTTCTTATCCGCATTATTACCGCACCGGCGACAAGGGATTGGAGCTCGTTGTCCGGAAACTACGGGAAACCGGGAAAAAAGACATAAAAATATACGGCAACGCTTATTTCGACCATGTCGATCCCTGGTTAATCGAGGCTATCGTCGATGGCACGATTGGCGGGCTGTACGGTAATCCCTATCGAAAACTGGGCACGACCATTCTCAACGGGGACCTGCTGCCCTGGGTGACGGTCGGTTTTTCCCACGGTAACCGGGTGCGGAAACTTCAAACCGGCGAGGTGGAAATAAAAGTCGCGTTCGGGCCGGTGCCAATCGCTGATATTTACGGCAACGCCAACGGCATCATGGGCAAAGAGGACCAGTTGTGCGGGCCGGTGGGTCTGTTTAACGCCGACGCGGATTTCGCCCGGCATGTCTGCCTGCTGGCCGGGACGGTCAGTAAAACCCTGATTATGCCCACGCCGATTTCGATGGAGCGGGTGGATTTTGTCGTTCCCTGTGACCCGCCCGGTCTCAATTCCGGCATCGGCTCCGGGACGCTGGATATGGATAAAGCCCGCGCCAACCCGTTCAACGCCCGGGTGGCGGAGAATATCACCAGGGTCATCAAAGCCGCCGGGGTTGTCAGGGAAAATTTCAGTTTTCAGGTCGGTAGCGGGGCGGGGCTTTTGATTCTGGAAAATATCCGCGCCATGCTCAAGGAAATGAAAATCCGGGCCAGTTTTTCCATCGGCGGGGTAACCTCGCTCCATGTAGAGATGCTCGACGAGGGCACCCTGCGGCAGTTGATGCACGGGCAACTGTTCGAGCCCAGCCCGAAGATTTTCGAGTCGATGTTGACCAATTATCGCCATCACGAAATCACCACCGCTTATTATGCCTCGGTAGCCAACAAGGAGGCGGCGGTCAATTTGCTCGATCTGGCGGTGCTGTCCACGCTCGAGGTTGACCGGGATTTCAATCTGAACACGGTCTGCGCCAACGGCCGGATAATCGGCGGGATCGGCGGGGGACAGGATGTCGCCGCGGGCGCCGATTTGACCATTATCTTCATGCCGCTGGCGACCGGCAAAAACGGCAAGGGCTTCCCCAAAGTCGTGGACAAGGTGTACACCCGCACCACTCCCGGCGAGGTTATCGATGTCGTCGTAACCGAGGAATACGCCGCCGTCAATCCGCGGAGCAAAAGCAGTTACAAAAACGCGATTCTCGAACGCGGGAAAGATTTCGGCGTGAAACTGCTATCGATGGAGGAATTGCACCAGAAGGCGCAGGAGAAGGCGCGCGAATTCGGCGAATTGCCGGTTGATACCGAAACCACCGACGAGGTAGTACACGTTATCGAGTGGCGCGATGGTTCGCTTCTGGACGTTATCAAAAAGCCGGTTATGTAGGTCGAATCCATTGCGGTTTCGACAAAGGAACCGTATATGATATGAGAGATTGCCACGCTCCAGCCATTGGCTTCCGCTCGCAATGACGTTGAGGAGAAATCTACAACTCGATATTTTTCTGTCATCCCGAGCGAAGTCGAGGGATGTATAATTTAAAAAAAGGTTTAATCGATGATACGTGAAATATTAACACTCGGTCATCCTGTACTCTGGCAGAAATCTGTCTCTGTTGAAGATGTCGGAAGCGCGGCCATTCAAACCCTGATTGCCGACCTGAGCGACACCCTGACCAATTTCCGTAACATGCGCGGTTTCGGGCGGGGTATCGCCGCCCCGCAAATCGGGGAGTTGAGCCGCGTGATTTATATCCGCATGCCGGATGGTTCCTTCGACGAACCCTTGGTCAACCCGGAAATAGTCAGCGCCGAAGGCGCTCCGGTTGAATTGTGGGACGACTGTTTCAGCCTGCCGGGACTGAAAGTGAAAGTTACCCGTTCGTCGAAAATACGAGTAACCTATCGGGACAGCGAAGGGAAGACGTGCGATATCGAAGCTTCGGGAGCGCTGGCGGAACTGTTGCAGCACGAGATCGACCATCTCGAGGGTATTCTCGCTACCGACCGGGCAGCCTCGCGACAGGACATTATGAGCATAGCGGAATGGGAGCGGCGCAATCGCGAAAGTGATGACATATGAGAAGAAATGAATTCTATACTGACGATAAAAAAATCATCGATGAAATTCTCGACAGGACCGAGGTCGGGTATCTCGGGTTAATCACGTTTGACAACCAACCCCGGGTGGTGCCGGTTGATTTCGTGCGAATAGAAGATATCGTATATTTTCACGGTGCTTCCGAAGGCGAGAAATTCGAGAGTTTGAGAGGTTCCGATAAGGTCACGTTCCATGTCAGTATATCGCTGGCAGTGATACCCTCGTACTGGATCTCCGTCAAAAGCGCCGGCGGGGCGACCCATTTTTTCAAATCGGTACAGATCGACGGCCGGGCTTTCATGGTCGAGGATTTAAAAGAAAAAGCGAAGATTCTACAGAAGCTGATGGAAAAATATCAACCCGAAGGCGGCTTTAAAGAAATAACGCCCGACGACAAAATGTATACGAATCTTTTGCGCGTAACCGCCGTAACCGGTATTAAACCGGAGAGAGTTAACGCGAAAATAAAGGTCGGTCAGAACTACCCCGTAGAACGTCGCCGGGAGCTGATCAATAAACTGCTGGAGCGCGGACGCGAAATCGACAAAGTCACCGCCGAGGCTATTCGCGAAACCTTTAACGGGGGAAATTGATATGCCGCTGATTGAATTACGCAATGTCGAAGAGAAGGAAATCCTGCCGGGCTTGACGGTCAAATTCGTCCATGCGGTGAATATAACTCTGGCCTACTGGCATTTCGAGTCGGGTGTCGAGCTGCCGCGGCACAGTCATATCCACGAACAAGTGGTGAACGTAATTGAGGGGGAATTGATTCTGGTGCTCGACAACGAACCGCTGCACCTTACGCCGGGAAAAGTGGTCGTCATCCCGCCCGACGTACCCCATTCGGGCAAAGCCGTAACGGAGTGCCGGGTAATCGACGTTTTCTATCCGACGCGCGACGATTATAAATAAACGTCAAAAAAAATGAAAAAAAGCAGAGCCGCGTTCGCGGCTCTGCCCGTAGAGAAAGCCCTCCGGTATATGATGGTTGCCGGAGAAGCTCGGATTATTTTAATCTCCCGACATATCCCGGCGGTGTATGCCCTCGAGGTACATCGTCAAATAACGGTTCTCGATTTCCCGGTGTTCCGTAATAGTCTGGATAATATCGCCCTCGGAAACCAGACCGATCATCTTCTTACCGTCGAGAATCGGGATATGGCGTATCCAGTTCTTGTCCATGATTCCGGCAATGTATTCGACGTTGTCTTCTGGAACGCCCACGATCAGGTTGGTGGACATGACGTCTTCGACCTTCAACGAATGATAATTGCCCCTGGTCTCGTGAATTTTCTTGAAAATGTCCTTATCGCTGATTATTCCGACCAGTTCTTGCTTTTCGGACAAAACCGGCAGGCACGAAATTTTGTGGGATATCAGCAATTCCATGGCTTCTTCGATAGTTGTAGCCGGTTTGGCGGTGATGATTTCTCTTTGTTTGTTTTTCAGAATAGTGCTAATGAGCATACGAAACCTTTCTGTTTATATTAAAATACTGATCTCCGGTTTACTGCCTGGTTGCCCCGGTAAAATATATATACGAAAGCGGTTTTACATTGGAAGGGCGGCACGGTTTTCACTATGCCTTTATGCAATAAAAAGATAACATATCGTTAAATGTTGAGCAACAAAAAATAATTAGCGAAATCCTGAAAAATGCATATCTTTTAGCCGGCTGAATTTAATCGAAAGTGAGCTTTTCAATGGTAGAACTGGCTGTAAAAGTATATCGCGGCGAGGTTATTGAGGCGCTCCATTACGCCGTTATCGCCGTGCTCGACTGTAATGGCGATCTGACGCATTACCTGGGCGACCCGGAGATGCATTTCATGACCCGTTCGGTGGTCAAACCGTTTCAAGCGATGCCGCTTATCATTACCGGTGGAGCCGACCGGTTCGGTTTTTCGACCAGGGAAATCGCCATTACCTGTGCCTCGCATATCGGCACTGACGAACATCGCAAAACTGTCAAATATAATCTGGAATTGGCCGGTAACAAGCCCGAGGATTTACAATGCGGTACGCACCTGCCCATCTATATGACCATGGAAAAACTGTACCCGACTCAGGGAGAGGACAAGGATCCCCTGCGGCATAACTGTTCCGGGAAACATTCAGGTTTTCTGGCGCTGGCGCGGTTTCTCGGCGAGGATATCAAAAAATATCTTAATCCCGACAGTAAGACTCAGACCCTGGTCAAGCAGGCGGTAAGCGCGATGTGTGAATACCCGGTCGATAAAATTGCGGTCGGTATCGACGGTTGCAGTGCGCCGGTGTTCGCTATTCCGGTCAAAAATCTGGCTTTGGGTTTCAAGAAGCTGGCCTCCAGCGAGGGACACAACGAAGCCTACACCCAAGCCGCCCGGCGTATTCGCGAAGCCATGACGACTTATCCCGAGATGGTCTCGGGGAAGGGGCGATTCGATTACGAAATCAAGACTTCTTTTCCCGGTAACGCCGTTTGCAAGGTCGGAGCCGAGGCGATCGAGTGTATCGGGTTCGTCGACCCACCCATCGGCATCTGCGTGAAAATTCTCGACGGCAACCCGCGGGCGCTGGGACCCGTCTGTGTCGAGGTTCTCCGGCAGCTCGGAATTATTAAAAATATTGATGACTATCCGCTGCTTAAGAAGTATATTAATCCCGAGATACTTAATTATCGAGAAATCGTCACCGGTAAAATCGTTACCGACTTTAAACTGAAAAAAGTCTGAGAGCCGGATGCATAAAAAAGTTTTTGAAAACACTCATCTCGGTTTGGAATATCACCGTCTTGGCGTCAAGGAAGTTACCTGAAATTTGCCCCCGTATTCGTTTTGTGACCTGAAAAAAATATATAACGGAGGTAAAAAAAGTGAAAAAAGGTAGCCAGCCCGCAGAACCGTATCGCATCAAATCAGTCGAGCCGATCAAACTTTTGAGCCGTCACGAACGGCTGGAAAAGATAAAAGAAGCCCATTATAATATTTTCAAAATTGACGCCGCCGATATTTATATCGACCTGCTTACCGATTCCGGCACCGCCGCCATGTCCAACCGGCAATGGGCGGCTTTGATGATGGGTGATGAATCCTACGCCGGCGCCCGGTCGTTCCGGCGTTTTGAGAAGGTCGTCAAGGATATTTTCCATAAGAAATTCGTTATTCCCTGCCATCAGGGCCGGGTGGCGGAAAATATCATGTTCAGCACTATCCTCAAAAAAGGCCAGTATGTCATCAACAATACTCATTTTGACACTACCCGCGCCAACACCATGCACAAAGGCGGTGTCCCGGTCGATTTGCCCTGTTCCCAAGCCACCCTGGCCGAACCGGTTCCGTTCAAGGGTAATATGGACTGCACCCGGCTCGAGGAATTCATCCATGAACACGGCTCCGAATCCATCGCCATGGTTATCATGACCGTGACCAACAATTCCTCCGGCGGGCAGCCGGTTTCGATGGCGAACATCCACGAGGTTTCGGAAATCTGTCACCGCCACGGCCTTCCTTTTTTCTTCGACTGCGCCCGCTTTGCGGAAAACTGCTATTTTATCAAACGGGACGAACCGGGATACTCCGGGAAATCCATCAAGGAAATCGCCAACGAGATGTTTGACGCCTGCGACGGGGTGATGATGTCGGCCAAAAAAGATGGACTGGTCAATATCGGCGGTTTTATCGCGCTTAACGACGAAGAGTGGTACGGCCGACTGACGGAGCTTTTGATTATTATCGAGGGCTATCTGACATACGGCGGTCTGGCCGGACGCGACCTGGAGGCGCTCGCGGTCGGGCTGGAGGAAGTGCTGGAGTTTGATTACCTGGATTTCCGCATCGAACAGGTGGCGTATTTTGGACGTAAAATCGTCGAGGCCGGGATGCCGATTATCGAGCCGACCGGCGGACATGCCGTCTTTGTCAACGCCGGCAAATTGCTGCCGCATATCCCGCCCGAACAGTTCCCCGGACAGAGTCTGACGGTCGAGTTTTATATCGAAGGCGGTATCCGGGCGGTGGAGATCGGTTCGATGATGTTCGGCGAGGCTGACGAGAAGACCGGTAAAACGACTACCG
>JBMOKZ010000381.1:0-6241 GCA_049324195.1 Candidatus Zixiibacteriota bacterium
GGATTAATGATGTCTGCATCCGTGCGATTTTCAACTTTTTTGTTAGCCCTGTTAATTCTGGGCGTACTGTTTAACTCGCCGCTTCAGGCCGGGAAAGAAATGGCGGAGCTGAAATCCGAAGCTCTGATCAAGCCGAGAGCAGCCGAAGTTATAGCTCCGAGGGTACGTCAGTTTTTAATCGAGAAGCAGTCCGAAACGGTGAAAATCTGGGTATTTTTCACCGATAAAAGAGTTTTTAACCAGGCGGAATTCGACCGTAAAGCCACCGAAATCGATATCAGCGAAAAAAACCTGACCCGTCGAGCCAAAGTCAACCGAGACCGGGTGGTTTTCGCGGATTTACCGGTTGTCCGTGATTATATCAATGCCGTCGCTGATTTGGGCGCCAAACACCGACGCACCTCTAAATGGCTTAACGCCGCCAGTTTCGAGGTTACGACCGACCTGCTCGAACGGATTGCCGAACTGCCTTTCGTATCTTCTATCAGACCGGTAGTCGGTTTTAAACAGGAAGAAACGACCACCTCTAAAGCGGATATCCCCGAATCTCTGGACGCGATGTCACCGACGACACTCAATTACGGTTCTTCTTTCGGCCAGCTCGACCAGATAAACGTCCCTCAAGTACATAGCCGTGGATATACCGGAAAAGGTGTGACCCTTGCCGTTTTCGATACGGGTTACCGTAAGACTCACGAAGCCTTTTCGATTGCTTATGCCCAGGGGCGGGTACTGGCGGAATGGGATTTCATTTTCGACGACGGCAACACCGCCAACGAGGCTGAGGACTGGTCATCGCAATGGGAACACGGCACCGGTACCTGGGCCGTAGCCGGCGGCTGGAGCGACGGTAAGTTGTACGGCCCCGCTTATGAAGCTAATTTTATTCTGGCTAAAACCGAAGATGTTCGTTCGGAGACGCCGGTCGAGGAAGACAACTGGGTCGCCGCTCTCGAGTGGACCGATTCCATCGGTGTCGATGTCGTGACATCGTCGCTCAGTTATCCCGATTTTTACGATTATTACCAGCTGGACGGCCTGACCGCGACCACGACTCAGGCAGCCAACACTGCCGACGGTCTGGGTATCGTCGTTTGTGCCTCGATGGGCAACTCCGGACCGGCTTCGGGAACGCTGGGTCCCCCGGCTGACGCTTTCAATATTCTCGCCATCGGCGCTGTGTATAATTCCGGCTCGATTGCCTCGTTCTCTTCCCGCGGTCCGACTGCCGATGGCCGGACCAAACCCGAGGTCTGCGCCCAGGGCGTCGATACTTACTGGGCCAGTTCCAGTTCCGACGCCGGTTACGGTTATGCCGACGGCACCTCGCTCTCCTGCCCGCTGGTGGCCGGTGTCGTCTGTCAACTTATCGAGGCTCATCCGACTTACACCCCCGAAATGATTCGCACCGCATTAATGGAAACGGCTTCACGGGCCGATGCTCCCGACAACACTTACGGATGGGGGATTATCGATGCCGAAGCAGCGGTGAACTGGGGAGTCAATTTCGTCGCCGACACCACTATCGGCGACGCCCCGTTGACGGTCACTTTCACCGACAGTTCAACCTTATCCACACCTGTCTGGCGCTGGGATTTCGGTGACGGCGATACCTCAAACCTTCAGAATCCGACTCACTATTTTCCCAACCCGGGCGCCTATGATATCTCGTTGACCATCGAGACCTCATATGGCGAATTGACCAACGTCAAACAGGACTTTATCGTCGCCCTGGCGGACACTATCAGGGGTGACTCGATCGAGGGTCCGGCCAACGTAACGCTCGATATTCCCATATACGCTATCAACAATATCTCCCTTTACCGACTGCAGATTCCCGTGGAATACGGCGGTCCGTTGAACTTGAAATACGAGGGCTATTCCATAACCGGGTTACGCACGGAAAATTTCGCCAACATCGATTATATCAATTATGACGGCACCAACAAGAGGTTAACTTTGAATATGGAAGCCGGCTCTTCCGGGGAACTTTCCCCCGGCTCGGACCCGGTGATTATCCTCAAGTTCAAGATACAAAACCCGCTTGCCGACTCGGTCAATTATTTGACGTTCGACGGCTACAGCACTTATGAACCGCTCTTTTACAGCGCCCCGATTACGTATACGCCGAAATTGACTTCCGGAAATGTCATATACGGCGGCTGCTGTGTCGGCCAAACCGGCGATGCCAACTGCTCCGGTGACGATGAACCCGATATCTCCGATATCACAACTCTTATTAACCACCTCTACCAGAGCGGGCCGGAGTTGTGTTGTCTCGAAGAGGCGGATGCCAACAGTTCGGGCGGCGTGGTCGATATTTCCGATATTACCACCCTGATCGGTTACTTGTACCTGGGCACCGCCACACTGTACCCCTGTCCTTAAAATTTTATTGTACAAAAGCCTATACCGGGTCGTCCTTTACCATGGACGACCCTTTTTATTGCTTTTGAAATACAAGGAGATTCCGATAGAGTATAAAACGGCGTAACCGGACATCGGGGAAGATATTGACAAAAAAAGAAACCGGATTAAATTAATATCAGATACCTGTCTTGTTGTCAAGCCGTATAAATAACAAGTGCTGACCCGGAAAAGGATATTTATGCCCGGATTAAATACCGTAAAAAATTTCCTGTTATCGGTTCTCCTGACCGTGCTTATCAACCAGTCTGGGTTTGCCGCTGAAATGCCGCCGGTTCTGAAAAGCAACCCGGTCATATTGGAGAAACCGGAAACCGTCATTAGCGAGCGGACGCGTGAATATATCGCCGCCCAAACGGGCGACCGGGTCAAAATCTGGGTGTATTTCAGCGACAAACAAATTTTCGACCGCGCCGGATTCGACCGGGCGGCGGCCGATATCACCTTGACGGAGCGGTCACTGAAACGTCGCGCTAAGGTAGGCCGGGATCAAATCATCTTTGCCGATGTACCGGTCGCCAGTTCTTATATCGATGCCGTTGTCGAACTGGGCGCTGAACTGCGGCGCTGTTCCAAATGGCTCAATGCCGCCAGCTTCGAGGTTTCCAAAGTCCAAATCGATATCATCGCTTCCCTCCCGTTCGTCGTCGCGGTCAAACCCATGGCCGGATATTGTGTGGACGAGGAGAAAACTGCGCCTTCGACAGCATCGGAGATGCCGGACGCGAATTACCTCAACTACGGCAGTTCCTATGTCCAGCTCAACCAGATTAAGGTAACCGAGGTTCACGAACTGGGATACACCGGTCAGGGCGTGACTCTGGCCGTGTTCGACAGCGGTTTTCGGAAAAGCCATCAGGCGTTCGCGGCGCATTATAACAAGAACCGGGTTCTGGGTGAATGGGATTTTGTTTTCAACGACAGCAACACCGCCAACGAGGCCGAGGATATCTCCAACCAGTGGAACCACGGCACCAGCACCTGGGGCGTCGCCGGCGGATATGTCGATGGCACGCTCTACGGGCCGGCCTATATGGCCTATTTTCTCTTGGCCAAGACCGAAGACCTCCGCGCCGAGTACCAAAGCGAGGAAGACAACTGGATCGCGGCTCTGGAATGGGCCGATTCCGCCGGGGCTGACGTCGTGACCTCGTCGGTCAGTTATTCTGACTGGTACACCTACGAAGATATGGACGGTCTGACCGCCCCGATTACGATTGCGGCCAACACCGCCGCCGGTCTGGGGATTGTTTTGTGCAATTCAATCGGCAACCGGGGACCGGCTCCAGGCACCCTGAACGCTCCGGCCGACGGTTTCGACCTGATTTCAGTCGGCGCGGTCAGTTCGCTCGGTATTATCGCAACGTCATCCTCCCGGGGACCGACCTATGACGACCGTACCAAACCCGAGGTCTGCGCGATGGGCGTCAATACCTTTTGTCCCAGTGCCGCCACTGATTACAGTTACGGCAACGCCAGCGGAACTTCGTACTCTACCCCTCTGGTCGCAGGCGCGGCCTGTCTGCTGATCCAAGCCCGGCCGACTTTTCCACCGGAGTTTATTCGTACCGCGCTGCTGGAAACAGCATCCCGGGCGGACAACCCGGACAACGATTACGGCTGGGGAATTATCGATGTCCGGGACGCCCTGAACTGGGGCGTCGATTTCAAGGCTGACACCGTTATCGGCGAAACTCCCCTGACCGTTAATTTCGAGGACGACTCGACACTCTCCCCGACCGCCTGGCGCTGGGATTTCGGTTTCGGAGATACTTCGAATCTCGAAAACCCGACTCACGTTTTCAGTACGCCGGGCGCCTATGACATCTCCCTGGCGATTCAGACCGCCTACGGTGAAATCACCGGATTCAAAGAAAATTTTATCGTCGCCCTGGCCGATACGGTCAAGGCTGACTCGGGTGAGGGCATGCTTTATGATACCGTTGTGATAACCGTGGAAGCCGTCAACAATATCGAGCTTGACCGAATCGTTCTCCCGGTCGAATATGCGGGACCGGTGACGTTAACTTATCTTGGCTTTTCGACCGCGGGATGCCGGACAGAGGCTTTCGAAAATATCACTTTTCTCGACGAGGATTCCGCGGCCGGACAGTTAACGCTGGAACTCGAGGCCGGCAGCGCCGACGCCATCGCAACCGGAGCCGGTCCGATTGTCAAACTGCAATTTATGCTCAGCGACGGAACTACCGCCGGCGACGCCAACCCGGTCAGTCTGACAGGTTATGAAACTTTTCTCCCGCTCTTCTCCGGGGAAGCGGCCGCGTTCGAGCCGAAAATCGTATCGGGTAAAATTACTTACAGCGGCTGCTGTACCGGCTTCACCGGCAACGTCAACTGCTCCGGCGGCAACCCCGATATTTCCGATATTACAAGGCTCATAGACTATCTTTACCTGTCCCATGCTCCGTTGTGCTGTCTGGAAGAGGCCGATGTCAATATCAGCGGCGGCGAGCCCGATATCTCCGATATTACACGGTTGATTGATTTCCTGTATATTTCTCACGCGGCGCTTCCGGATTGCCCCTAAGTCGTTATCTAACATACCCTGACCGCTCCAATAATTGATTCCGGCCCGATTACCGGTCAGGCCGATACCAGTTTTCCCTTGACACCTTTTATAATATTTGTTACTCTATAGTAGAGTGTCATATCTTGGTTACTGCTTCAATAAGTGAACCGGGCGTTCAAATCACGGGAGGATACAATGAGAAAAAATATTTATCTTTTAATTGTCATCGGTCTGGTTATAATCTCTCAGACCGCATATAGCCAGACAGCGAGGATCGAACTCGATGAAGATGCCTCAGAATTTTTATTCATTGACCTGGATGGTAAATATTACATAGCTACAGAAACAAGTATAGTACTAAAGTTCAGATATATTTGCGATTATGACTGCAACATCAACCTGGCTAATGCCTTTAAACTTACTTCCGAAGGCGCCACCTGGACGAATTTTCAAGGACTTCCTCTTTGTGGCGGAGGGTTCTGTGATTATTTTGACACCCTGTTTCTTGAATATGGCCCGGAAAGCAACGACGGCCCGCCGATTGACGAAGTCGGTTTTGGTGGTCTGGGGATAATCAATCCCGGCTGGGTTACACCCTATGATGATATTCCTTTTGCCATCTCGTTTAGAACTGGTGATGTAAATGAAGCAGGATATGCAATTGTTCTGGACATAACGGAGTTTTCAGGTTTTGAATGGGTCTGGTACCCGATGAACTGTAACCCGCCGCTTACTGAAGATATTATCCCGGAATGGGGAGGACCATATACTTTAATTCTATTGACAACTTCCATGGGAGTTGTCTTGCACAATCCACCGCCCAACAACGAAATGTATGGGAATCATTGTGACGGCTTTAATTATTTTTTTAATTTTGAAAGCTATGATATACCCGTTGAAATAACTGGTTATTCCTGTAACTATGGCACTATAAACTGGAGTGGCAATTGGCAATGGACACCAAATTTAGAATTTGAAGATACTTCCATTGTGGTTTCGATAACTCCTAACACAAACTTTGGACCATACAACACTTACCAATTTACAGCTCATATCGCCGCCAACACCGCTCCCGAATTCATGATGGACGACCCGTATAAACTTTACTCCGCCCGACCGGGGCAGGCCTGTGAGGTCCTGTTACCGGTCTTTGACGCCTGTCCCACCGACCCGAGAGAATATTTCGTTGCCGACGACGGGGGCTGCGCCGGAAGTTATTATTTTACGGACAGCGTAATGACCTATATCCCCGCAGTAAGTGATTGCGCCCTCTCCCCCTTGACC
>JBMOKZ010000382.1:0-6240 GCA_049324195.1 Candidatus Zixiibacteriota bacterium
TTTTCTCTTTCATAAGAGGCTTTGGCCCGGTCGATATCGATATCGTCAGCCCGTTCCACGGTATCGGCCAAGATTGTGGCAATATTGTTGGAAACCTCAAGAAATCCGCCCGATACAGCCATAATATTGACCTCGTCGTTCTCATCGCGAAACTCGATTTTACCAGGGATCAGCGCCGTAATTAGCGGCGCGTGTTGTGAAAGTACCCCCAGGTAACCCTCAGTCCCGGGCACGATGAGGGACTTAATCTGCCCCTCGTAGAACGACTTTTCCGGTGTGACTATGGATAGGTGGAACATAAGCTATCAACTCTTCGACTGTTCGTATCTTTGGAGAACCTCGTCAAGGGCGCCGGCCATGTAGAAATGCTGCTCCGGAATATGATCCAGTTTGCCGTCAATCAATTCCTTGAAGCCCTTAACTGTATCCTCGACTTTGACATAAACTCCGGGCCGGCCGGTAAAGGCCTCGGCCACGAAGAACGGCTGAGACAAGAAGCGCTGGATTTTCCGCGCCCGCTGCACCGTCAGTTTGTCCTCTTCGCTCAGCTCGTCGATACCAAGAATGGCGATAATATCCTGCAGGTTCTTGTAGGTCTGAAGAATTAGCTGCACCTGGCGAGCTACGTTGTAATGTTCCTCGCCGACCACTTTAGGGTCGAGAATACGCGAGGTCGAGTCCAGCGGGTCAACCGCGGGATAAATACCCAATTCGGCAATCTGACGGGAAAGCACCGTGGTGGCGTCAAGGTGCGAGAAGGTAGTCGCCGGGGCGGGGTCAGTCAGGTCGTCCGCCGGGACGTAAATGGCCTGCACCGACGTAATCGAACCGGACTTGGTCGAGGTGATCCGCTCCTGCAGGGCGCCCATCTCGGTACCCAGAGTAGGCTGATAACCCACTGCCGAAGGCATACGACCCAGCAGCGCCGAAACCTCGGAACCGGCCTGGACGAAACGGAAGATGTTATCGATAAACAAAAGCACGTCCTGGTTTTCCTCGTCCCGGAAATATTCCGCCATAGTCAGACCGGAAAGACCCACGCGCAGACGGGCACCGGGCGGTTCATTCATCTGACCGAACATCAGGGTGGTCTTGTTGATAACGCCGGATTCCGTCATTTCCCGGTACAGGTCGTTACCTTCACGGGTACGTTCACCCACGCCCGAGAACACAGAATAACCGCCGTGCTCGGTGGCGATATTGTGAATCAGCTCCTGGATGATAACGGTCTTGCCTACCCCGGCGCCGCCGAACATGCCCACCTTGCCGCCTTTGGCGTAAGGTTCCAGCAGGTCGATGACCTTGATGCCGGTTTCGAACATCTCGATCTTGGTGACCTGTTCGTCGAAAGCGGGTGCAGCCCGATGAATCGGACGCCGCGGGGTATCTTTGGGCAGCGGACCCTTGTGGTCGATGGTTTCACCGATAAGATTGAAAAGTCGGCCCAGTGAATTTTCACCCACCGGCACCGTAATCGGGGACCCTGTATCCACGACCTTCATCCCGCGCACCAGACCGTCGGTGGAAGCCAGCGCCACACAGCGGACGATATTATCACCGATATGCATCGCCACTTCGACCGTCAGGTTGATATTCTTGGAAGCATCTTCGATTTTGATGGCATTCAAGATATTCGGGAGGGAATCAGACGGGAACTCGCAATCCACCGTCGGTCCGATAACCTGAACAATTTTGCCGATATTTGCAGCCATTTAACAAACTCCAATATATTACATTATCTTTTTTCTTTATTATAAACTAACCTTTGAGCGCCTCCGCTCCGGACACGACTTCCGTCAGCTCGGTGGTAATCTGAGCCTGTCGGGCTTTATTATAGTCGAGGGTTAAACTGGTTATCATCTCTCCGGCATTTTTGGTAGCGCCGTTCATGGCGATCATCCGGCTGCCGTGCTCGCTGGCAAAGGATTCCGCCAGCGCGGTCACCATCTTCGTGGTGGCGTAACCGGGCATTAAGGCTCCATAAATCTGTTCGGCGTTGGGCTCGAAAATATAATCCTTGGAGCTGTGAGCGGCGACCGTTTTTTCTTCTTTAATCTCGGGACGAGCAACCGGTAAATATTTTTCCATCGTGACCCGGTATTTGACCATCGAGATAAAACGGGTGAACAGCAGGACGATTTCGTCGGTCTGGGCACTGACGAAACGGTCGGTCAACATCCGCACCACATCCCGCGCTTTGTCGTAATCGAGGATGCCAGCCCAGTCGCCGTAATATTTGATGACCGGGGTTTTGCGTTTCTTGAAGAAGTCGTTGCCTTTTTTGCCGATCGTGACCAACTCCAGTTCTTCGCCGTCGTGCTTGCGAATCCAGTCCTGGGCCTGGCGGATGACGTTGGAGTTGAACGAGCCACACAGCCCGCGGTCGGAAGTAATCACCACCAGGGTCCGTTTTTTTATTTCCCGTTCATCGAAATACGGATGGGTAATTTCTCCCGTGGATCCGGCCGCCAGCTGGCTGAGCATCTCATCCATCTTCTTCCCGTAAGGACGGGACTGTTCCACCTTCTGCTGCGCTCGCCGTAATTTGGCGGAGGCCACCATCTCCATGGCGTTGGTAATACGCTTGGTGGAGATGACCGAACGAATTCTTTTCTTTACTTCACGAAGTGTCGCCATAATAAATCTTTTTAAAAGACCACCTTAGTATTAGTTAAAACACATAACCTATCGTAAACGAGAAGCCGCCGTTTTTCAAATCCAGCGCCTCTCCGTTGTCGGTAAAGGCTATTTCATCTTCCGCAATCCCGGTTTCGGGGCTGACGTCCTCGAAGACCTTCGTCAGACCGATATTGTACCGCGCCTCGAACTGCCACAGGCCTTTACCGAAAGCGATATCCACCCCGGCGCCCAGAACGATGCTGAAATCGGTGCCGCGGGCATTCATAATTTCCAGTTCCGAATCATAGAAACTGGAATTGTCATCCGTCGTGGTTTTGGCTGATACTTTGAAAGCCAAAGCCGGGCCGAACAAAAGGTTGGGTTTAACCTTTCCCGGAAGCGGCAACTCGTAACGCATCAGGACCGGTATTTCCAGATAATCGAGCTTTATCTTCAGGGTGTCGACCAGGCTGAAATTGCTTACCGAGCTTTCGGAGCCGCGCTGGGAGTAAAGAAGCTCCACCTGCAGCCCGATTCCGGGGCTCATGTTCCAGCGCACCAGACCGCCGCCGACCAATCCCTTCTTGGGAAAAGAGGTCTTGTCGACATCGCTCCCCAGCAGACCGGTAGCGTTCAAACCGATTTTGGCGCCGTAATCGAGCCGGGGAAACGCCGCGGCGGGAAACGCCGAAACACACCATAAAGCGATAAGCAAGACGCTAAAAGTAATCAGCTTTTTCATACAACCGTACCGGAAGGAAACCCTGTCGGTGTTTCCTTCGCCTTTAATAAATTAAACTGTCCGGCCTCTATCAGGGCTTGAACTGCGCCTTGAATTCCTTAACGGCCGCCAGTAATTTTCCGTTCATATCATCCGAGATGATTTTATCCTTGGCCAGGGTGTGTTCGATATCCGGATATTTTTTGTCGCAGAAAGCGATAAATTCTTTCTCGAATTTCAACAGCGCCTCGGTCGGGATATCGTCCAGATGACCCCTGGTGCCGCACCAGATAATCATAACCTGCTTGGCGACGTCCATGGGCACGTACTGGTTCTGCTTCAGAAGCTCCACCATCCGTGCACCGCGGTTGAGCTGTTTGAGTGTGGCTTCGTCCAGATCGGAACCGAACTGGGTGAAAGCCGCCAGCTCGCGGTACTGGGCCAGGTCCAGCTTGAGCGAACCGGCCACCTGCCGCATCATCTTCACCTGGGCGTTACCGCCTACCCGGGATACCGAGATACCCACGTTGATGGCGGGGCGGACACCGGCGAAGAAGAGTTCGCTTTCGAGGAATATCTGGCCGTCGGTAATCGAAATCACGTTGGTCGGAATGTACGCCGAAACGTCGCCGGCTTGGGTTTCGATAATCGGCAGGGCCGTCAGGGAACCGCCGCCGAGTTCGTCGGACAATTTCGCGGCACGTTCCAGAAGACGCGAATGGCAATAGAAAATATCGCCGGGATAAGCTTCACGGCCCGGTGGGCGGCGAAGCAACAATGACAGCTGGCGGTAAGCCGCGGCCTGCTTGCTGAGGTCATCGTAAATGACCAGGACGTGTTTGCCGTTGTACATGAATTCCTCACCCATGGCGCAACCGGCGTAAGGGGCGATATACTGCAGCGGGGCCGGGTCGGTAGCCGACGCGGTCACCACCGTGGTGTATTCCATAGCGCCGTATTGACGCAGGATCTCTACCACCTGGGCCACCGTCGAGGCTTTCTGACCGATTGCCACATAAATACAGAAAACATCGGTATTTTTCTGATTTATGATGGCGTCAATAGCCACCGCTGTTTTACCGGTCTGGCGGTCGCCGATAATCAGCTCGCGCTGACCGCGGCCGATCGGGATCATGGAATCGATCGCCTTAAGCCCGGTTTGCAGAGCTTCTTTCACCGGCTGGCGCTCGATAACGCTCGGCGCCCGACCTTCGATAACGCGGGTTTTGCTGGTTACGATCGGACCCTTGCCGTCGAGAGGCTGACCCAGGGGGTTAACCACACGGCCGATCATAGCCTCGCCCACCGGCACCGAGGCCACATGGCCCGTCCGGCGAACCGTATCGCCCTCGTTAATCTCGGTGTCGGAACCGAAAATCGCCACACCGACATTGTCTTCTTCCAGATTGAGAACCAGTCCCATGATATCGCCCGGGAATTTGACGAGCTCGGACATCTGTACGTCCTCGAGCCCCCAGATACGGGCGATACCATCACCGACCTGAAGAACGGTCCCGACGGACTCCATCTCCAGCTTGGTCTCAAACTTATCTATTTCCTGTTTGATTACCGATGATACTTCTTCCGGGTTGAGACCCATCATCGTACTCCTATATTTACATCACACTTTTTTTCTACACATTTTAACGCCGCCGTCATGTCGAGGGCCGGTCGTTAATCTCAGAAATGCCCGCCGGTTGTTCCGGCCGGGTCGGACAAACCGGACGTTTAAGCGACCTTAATTCTTTCCAGCTTATCCCTAATCAAATCCAGACCATGCCGCACCGAACCGTCGATAATCTCGTCGTGCATAACGATGATCATGCCGCCCATGATGGAGGGGTCGATTTTTTTATCGAGCTCGACTTTCAAACCGGTTTTTTTGTGCAGTTTGGGAACCAGCTCGTTATAAACCTTCTCTTCGAGCTTCACGGCGCTGATGACCGTAGCTCTGAGAATCCCCTTCTCCGCCTTGAGCAGGCGGTCGAATTCATCGATAATGACGGCGAGGTGTTTGACACGGTGCTTATCGATCAGGACGATCAGAAACTCCACAAAAAGCCGCTCCAGCCGCTTGCCGAAAACGGTTCGCACCAGATCATATTTTTTCTCGTCAGGTACCTGGGGAGCCGTCAGAAAATTAACCAGCGTTTTGTCGCGCCTGATGATTTCCCTTAAAGCCTCGAACTGCTCATCGGCCTTGTCCACGAGGTTTTTTTCCTTAACCGCCAGCAGGAGCGCATGGGCGTATTTCTTGGCTACTTCTTGAGCAATCATTTATCAGGCTTTCTCCAGCTCATCAATGTACTTACGGATAAGATCCCGGTGCTTGGCGTCATCAAGTTTTTCTCTGATAACTTTTTCAGCGGCGGTCATGGTAATAGCGACCATTTCATCACGCAGTTGCACCTTAGCCTTTTCGACATCGCGTTCCAGGTCGGCTTTCGCCTTGGTATGGAGGTCCTTGACTTCTTTTTGCGCATTTGCCTTGATTTCGGCGGCCACTTTCTTGCCTTCATCCACCGCCTCGACCAGCTTGGCGCGACGTTCGTTTTCGATATCGCGCAGCTTGGCCTCGTACTCGGCGGTCATCTCGGCGACCTTGGCTTTCTCGTTGTCGATTTCCTTGAACTCTTCAACGATTTTATTGCGTCGTTCTTCCATCAGGGCCAACAGCGGTTTCCAGGCGAATTTCTTCAGCACCCAGATAGTAAGCAAAAAGCCCAGGGCATGCGTTAAAATTTGTTGCCACTGTATTTCTATCATTTATGGTTCCATATCCTAATCGTTATACCGGGGCGGTTATCGCCCACGGTATTATTATTAACCGAGTTTACCCATCGCGATAAAGAAGGCGATGAAGACGTAAATGGTCAGAGCCTCGATAAAGACGGCATACG
>JBMOKZ010000383.1:0-6208 GCA_049324195.1 Candidatus Zixiibacteriota bacterium
CGTTATAGGCGATTGTATTGTTGGGACCGATAGTATTATACCGCGCGAAACCCCAATAACTCGGGCCGTAAATGCCAACCGACACGCCGTGGATGACATTGCCCAGCGACTGGCCCATAACGTTGATTCCGATTCGATTCTCATAAATAATGTTGCGGACGGTATAAATCTCGTCGGGCGGGTATCCCTGGATGCCAACCCCGTCGTACTTGTTGCCGCAGATGACGCTGTATTCGACAACATTGTCATGGGTTCCCTCGCAAATACACACTCCTTCATGGTCGTTACCGATACCGACAAGACCATATTTATCGGTACCGATGTAACAATTGTTGACCCGGTTCTGGTAAACATCACCAGGCATTACCGCGCCGACGATTGCGACCCCTTCGGCATAATTACCCGACACCAGACAGGCATCGACAACGTTGTTGTACGCGATGGCGTCCCCCGGCCCTCCAGCCGTTATGTAAACCCCGGCATAGAGCGAAGCAAGGGAAGTTCCATTGCCAAGGTCAATCGTCCCGGAGGTATCCGTCCCGATGAAATTGCAATAGATGAAGTTATTGTTGGCTTCCAGCAGATTACCTCCTTGAATCAAAATACCGTTATTGGAGAAACGGTTAATCACCAGCCCCTGAATGACGTTGTTGGAGGAATGGAGAACCAATCCGTTAGCAATCAAACCGGCTGTGTAGCCGCTGATTTCGATCATCAGACGGGCGGTCGATGGCGGAGTCACGCCGGCGGTCGCCCCCGGCTGGGTTAAACCGTCAATAACCACCCCGTCCTTGTCAGTCAGAAACGGAAGCGGCGTGGCCGGGACAATCGTAAAAGGTCCGGAACCGGGAATATTAAAGGCAATCAGGTCATTGCCGACAGTCGCGTTGGCGTTGTTGATAGCGTCTCTCAGACTTCCGGGACCTATATCATTGGCGTTGGTGACAACAAAAGTCGCCGCACGTGGATGCTCAGCGATAGTTGTCAACAAACCCAGTAAAATTAAAAAAACGCCTGTTTTCACCAAGGCATTCCTTAGCATAACGTCTCCTTTCAAATAATTGATTTAAATTTAATGCGTGTTGAAAAGCTTCGCTGATATGTTTATTGTGATTGTCCCGATTAAGACGGCCGCTCCCACTTACGGAGAGCGGCCGGTTATACCCAAAACGGACTTATTAATCCTGTTTATGGTTTTACGGACAAGGCGCCAGCGCCGAGTGACCGATATACAGATGGTCGATAATCTTGGTAATATCGGAAATATCCGGCTCGGGATCGCCGCTGCCGTTAGCATCGGCTTCCTCGGGACAGCAGAGCGCCGCGTGGGAAATATACAGATAGTCGATCAGCCGGGTGATATCGCTGATATCTACGACCTCACCGACGGAACAGTTGACGTTACCGGTGGTGCCGATACAGCAGGAACTGCACGAGTCACCGACGCCGTCACCGTCGCCGTCCTCCTGAAGCGGATTGTTGTCGAACTGGCAGTTGTCGTCGCAATTGGTTGTCGCGCCGCCGGTACACGGATTATCACCGATTATGCCGCTGCCGTCGCCGTCGTCAAGGATACCGTCGTTGTCGTCGTCCGTGTCGCAGACATCGCCCATGGAATCGCTGTCGTTGTTGGCTTGGTCGTCGTTATTAACCAGCGGACAGTTATCGCAGGCGTCGCCGAGAGTGTCGGTGTCGGAATTAGCCTGGGTCGGATTGGCTGTCGCCGGACAGTTATCGCAGACGTCGCCATAGGTATCACTGTCAACGTCGGACTGGTCCTCATTGTTGACCATAGGACAGTTATCACAGGCGTCGCCGTGGGAATCACCGTCGGAATTGGTCTGGAACGGATTGGTTACCGTCGGGCAGTTATCGCAGACGTCGCCGATACCATCGCCGTCGCCGTCGAGCTGACCGGGGTTAGGAACATAAATACAATTATCGCAGGAATCACCGACATTGTCGCTGTCGGTATCCTCCTGCAGCGGGTTGTATTTAAACGGACAGTTGTCCACGGGGTCCGGAATACCATCGCCGTCGGCATCTTCCTCGGTCGGACAAATAATCAGCGCGTACTCGATAACAGTGTGTCTCAACCCCTGAGCCTGCGGCGGAATAGTCCCGGCTTCGTTCAAACCGTAGAAGTTCAACATGGTGGCAGAGTCTCCCAGCCCGTAATTGATCAACTCCAGCGGGAAGACCGGCGGTGTTACCGTCGCACACGTATTCAGACCGACCTGGTACCAGTCATGGTGATACCAGCCGTGAGGTCCGGAAACATAATAAGCGTCGTTATGAACACTGCTGCCGTGCGCTGAACCGGCCGGCGGCTCGCCCTCGTTCTTATCAAGGAACGGGTCCGAAATACACAGGCAGGAATCGAGCGGATTGGTACAGGTTCCGGCCACGGTAACATAGTGACCGCCGATTCGTTCACACAATCCCGGTTCCACTTCCTGGTAGAACCCGAGCAGGAGGATGACATCCTGACTGCGCAGGACCTCAGAGCGGATAAATTCGAAATCAGTCTCCATATAAGGCGGGTTAACAAGACCCAGGGTAAACAGGCGAACCGTATAATTGGTAAACAGCCCCCGGTTGGTAATCCAGGTCAGAGCGCCGTTGTAGAGACTGTCGATGTACGTACCTCCGCCGCTGCTGTTGGTTTTGCAGTAAACAGCCAGGGAATCAACCAGTGGAATGACGTTATTGGTATCATGGTCGTCCCAGCCCCCGGTCGGGTCGAAAGTCGGTACCAGCGCGTAACCGTCGTTGAGACCGGGACCTGAAGGCCAGAACGGCCGCGGGTCGACCGGGGAAGGTTCGAATTTGGAATCGAACCACCACAGACAGTTAGCCAGAGCCACCGGACCGCAATGCGTCCATTGCAGGGTCGGCCCCTGCAGGAACCAGGTACTCTGTTTCTGGTCGAAATCGGGCATACCGTTGGGACAGTAATCCGGATAACCGCTCTTGTAATAATCGCAGGTATCGTCCGGCGGCGGTTCCTCACAGGCATCATCCATACCGTTGCCGTTGCCGTCACCCAAACAAACCAAAGAGCCGGTAGGCGAGGAACTCCCTCCGGCTTCGTCACAGCAAAGCGGATCAAGCGTCTGACAGGTGCCATCCGGCATACAACAGGCCACCGGGGCCGAACACACCGTGCCCGCACCCTGCGGCACCCCGCCCTGGTCAACACAACACAGCGGGTCCAGATTCGTACAGGAACCATCGGAGAAACAACAGGCCTCGACCGCGGTACAAACCGTACCCGCTCCCTGCGGATTACCACCGTGAATATTTATACAATCGGTGGGCGTGGCCATGAGGCAGCTACCGTTGGGCAGACAACAGGCTTCCGGCGTGGTTCCGCCATGACCGGTTATCACGAAAGCCAGGTCAAGTGAAATAGCCGGATCAAGCGGATCACGCAATTCCATCCACTCGGGTAAATCCAGGAAGGCCCAGACAGCATCATCATTGAAATGAACGGAACGCGAGGTTTTCCACCCCCAAAACGGCTGCGGAACGCCCGGCTCTACAATGGCCGAGATATTCAACCAGTAAATAGTTCCCTCCTCCTGCCAGAACAGTTCCTGCTCGGGGAAATACTGGTCGAGAAAGATATTGTACTGCCAATACTCAATATGATTATCAGGTAGGACCAAACCCTGTGAGGGATCATACCAACCCTCCAGTGTACCCGATACCAGCACTTGCGGAATGACCATGGAAAAAGGTATTTCCATCTGCCATAAAGGCGGGTTAGCAGGTTTGCTGAAAGGATTATCAGGGGGATTAGCCGGGATATCGGCGTGAATGCTTAAAATAAAGCTGGTGATGACACCGGTATAACCTTCCATCCAGGAACCCCAGAAATGAATGTCGGTTACGTAGCCGGTTTCCGAACACATCCAGTCATCTGCCAGAACCAGCGGGGCGGTGGCATTGACATCCCAGCCGGTCGTATCCGGCTCCTGTGGCCAGTGCATCTTGTGCCCATCCGCAGGAACCCAATCAGCCAATACGGACGACCCTGAACCCAGCGTAAAAATCATGGTCAACCCGATCAGCAATACAGACAACTTAAATTTCATAAAACCTCCCAATAAAAGCATCTGTTAAATGATGTCATTTCATGTCACTAATTAATGTAGTTACCTCCACTTTATTATGGTTTATAATTCAATTTTCAAATTAACTTTCTGCAACCGAAAATGAGATAGAAATAATACCTTGGTATAGAAGAATGTAATATGACTTTTTTGGTCTATCTCTCTTATCCAAATATACTTACACTGTCATAAGGTGTCAAGGTATTTTTAGATTCCATATCTCCCCCAAACTCGGTTTCATGATATTTTAACACTGCAAGTTTAATATTTTTAACGATTAAGGCAACTAAAAAAAGATAATTGAGTCAACGAAAAGCAGGCATAAAAAAGGCGCCATCCGGATTTGAACCGGAGAATAAAGGTTTTGCAGACCTCTGCCTTACCACTTGGCTATGGCGCCTAAATTTAAAAGCGGGAAACGAGGCTCGAACTCGCGACAGCCACCTTGGCAAGGTGGTGCTCTACCAACTGAGCTATTCCCGCTTATGGTACATCAAGTTGTCATATTAATATATATCGGGTTTTTTTCTTGTCAACTTATTTCCTTTAAAATTCTATCTTATAATTTCCTTCCCGGTTGCTCCTGTAACCGAACTGTCCGAACCACTAGTGTGTCGATGCGGGGCAGGTACCAGGGAACCAGTTTTTCAAGCCAGCGGCGGTGAATCAGCGCCCGAGCCGTGTCGCCGTCCACCATATCGTACATATACAAATCTTTATGCGGCAGATACAGCAGGGAATCCTGTTCGACGAGCTGATTCATAAGCGTCCGGGCCGTATCGTGTTCTCCCAGCATTAAATGACAATTGGCTTTACTGTAAACCAGATTGCCGTTATAAGGTTGCGGCGACACCGCCAGAGCCCGGTCGAAATACTGGATTGCCGTGCGATAATCCCGACGTACGTAGGCATCCATTCCTTCCTTGTAATACTGAACATAGGCGATCGGATAAGTCGGTATTATCTCCCCTTCGACCGGCCTGACCTTCTTGAACGTGTTGACCACGACCCCCTTGCCATCGGTCCGGTCTCCCGGATAAAACCAGCCCAGACTGCGATAAGCGTTTAAAAACTGCGGATATAGAAGCAGCGCTCGTTCAGCCGGAGCCGAGGGTTTCACACCGGTTGAGAACATGATATAATCCGGCGCCCGCTCGAGCAAATAGCGGGAATTGTGTTTACGCTCTTTCCAGGTCGTCTCCATGCCAGCGATGGGTTCCTCGCTGTGACGGGCGATGGTCGTATCGGTCAAACCAAGCATATCGATTATGTCGTGTCCCAGCAATTCGTAACCGAAAATCCCGATCGTAGATATGGCTACCGAAAAATTCCTCTGATCGGATTTCTTCAGTTCCTGCGCCTGGAAAGCCAGTTTTTTGGTGAACAATTTCTCGGTCGTATTGTACTGATGAACAAAATCATGCGGCAAATAATAGGTCAGCCCCATTAGACCCAGCGAAATTATGATGAATACCGCATATTTCAGCCAATTTTTGAGATTGTTAACCATAAGAAACACTGTTACGGTAATCAAAATTCCGTACGGCCCCACCATCGGGATGAAAAAACGATGAACCTTTAGAACATCGCCGCCCACCAAAACGATATAGACTGTATACAAAACTGTCAACAGCCATAGTGTTTGAATTTTAGCCGACAAGCGTTTGAAAAAAAGCAGCGGCGCCAGAAAACCCGCCCCATAGAAGCCGTAGTGTTTTAAGAAACGACCCGCGTATTCCAGGCCGTCGAAAATCTGCGCCGTGTTGAAGCCGGTTTTGGCGTAAAATGGGTTGGGTAGAATTGAGCCGTAGTAGAACAGTTTGAACAGCACCATCGGCAGCGATAGCACCAGTGCCCCCAAAACGCAATAAAGCGAATATTTGGGCACCTGCCGTTTCAGAATCACTTCGACAATAACCAGCAAACCGGCCAGCAGAGCGCCCTCGGGTCGAAGCCAGACCGCCGCCGCCAGAGCCGCCATCAAACCCCAACTTTTTTTAAGGTACAGATAAACCGACAGAAGAATCGAGAACGCAAACGCAGCCGTTTCCAAACCGGCCGGAGACCAGTAGGCCAAAGACAGATTAAAC
>JBMOKZ010000384.1:0-6205 GCA_049324195.1 Candidatus Zixiibacteriota bacterium
TAACTGGTCATGCGCGGCCTCGAAATCATCGACATAAGCCTCTCCCTCGACGTTCGGATTGGGCCGCGATTCCGCGATTTCCCCCTCGAAGGTTATCGACGATTCCTCGTCGGTTGAAACCATCGGCAAGGCATCGACCACTTTGGTCAAGAATTTCGGATAGAGCGTGAACTTGGTATCGAAATCGAGAACCACCATCTTGGCCGTTTCCTGACCTACCCGCGGTTTCCGTTCCTGAGCCTTATCGGATTTATACAGAATAGTGGAGCCGATACGGAAATCCTTACTGAGCTCATAATCGGCTCGTGCACCCAGCAGCGTTTTTTTCTGAACCGTAAAGAAGGGAGCATACTCGAAATCGACTTTTATTTCCGCATTGGGGTCCAGCGCTTCATCGGAAAGGAGAGTAATTTGGCCGAAATCATACTGGATGGAATAATCCCGGTCGCGTTCCAGCTGTTGACCATTGAGCATGACCCGCTCCGAACCCTCGATAATATTTGTCCGGTCCAGCTTGATGATGGAACTCCTCGACTGGGTCGAAATCTGGATATAGTACTGACTGTTTTCCGTTTTTTCCGAGTTGGAATAATAATTATAAATATGCGGCACCTTGACATCGAGCTCGGAGGTGATGTTGCCGTTCTTATCGGTATAACTGGTGTCCGAATCGAAAGGCGTGCGATTGGGGAAAACCAACAGCCCCCAGTCGGATCGATAAACATCAAGACTCTCGTCCAGCTTGTTGTCGGGAATGGAATCCCCCTGACTGTTGACCTGGTCAAGCCCGAGCAGGGCCAGATAATAGCCCTCACTGACATTGTTATTTTCCTGATAATCGAGATTAGATGACTTGCCCTCGGTATTGGCCAGTCCCTTGTACACCTTGATATCGATATCGTTGATCTCGAGACCGCGGGGAATGGCATAAACATTGCGCCACATCAGGCTCCAGGTTTTATGATCGGGTGTATATTTGGCTGATGACGGTTTCAGGGCTTTCAATATTTTCACATTGCCGGACAAATCACCGACCGTGTCCACCCGGGAGGGTGAGGTCTGAGCCGCGCTGTTGAACCTCTTTATAACCATATAGACACCGAGCGCGTAATCTTCGTACCGGGAGGAATTGAACACGACATAATGCCGGTCGCGTTCGATGTCGTTATAGAACTTGTAGTCCGTCCCCTCCTGAAGCTGGTCCATCCGCACGGAATCTTTCTGACCCAGCAGGAGAGTATCGTTGAGCGGGTCAATCAACAGGATACAATCGACAGCGCTCAGGTTCTTGGTATCGCGCTCGTATTCGTATATATACAGGGTCACCACCGAGTCATATTTACCCAGCTCGGTGCGGCTGAGGTCGTTATCATCGGTGATGGGATAACCGAGGTCGAAAATGCGGTTGTCGGCGTAATCGTAATCACGGATATAATCCGCGTTTTCCTCGCCCGTGGCGGTTATGGATGACGATTCGGTGGAGCCTTTTTCCTGTGAGGCGATACCAGTGAAGGTCAGGTTGCCGACCTGTGCCTCGGTGCGAATCCCGAACAAACCCTGAATGCGCGAGGTATAACCAACGAACTTGGTGTTGGGCAGGCTCAGGGTGGTATTCCCGGCCTCGATTGATTTCAAAATGTCATCATCGTCACCCTTGTAACGGATTTGTATCCGGTTGGCGAGCGGAATATCGGTCTGGTTGTCCTGATAAACCTTGACGGAAATCTTGGAGCCGATGGTCCCGGTGATTTCGAATTTGGACTGCTGTTCCATGTTGAGCGAGGGGAATTTGCTCTGGTTGATCAGGTCGGACTCACCGTCGGTCCATTGCGAACGGCCCGAGAAAGTAATGCGGCGGTAGCCGGACACCTTGAGGTTACCGCCCCCCTCACCGAAAATTTTGTCAAGTCGTTTCGGCAGCGCCACCCCGATCGACAGACCGTCCCGCTTATTGGATTTCTTGGCTTCCCGGTAGGATTCAAAAGATATTTCCTCGAATTTATCCACATACTGTTTTTCCATCCGGTAATTCATATAATTTTCGGCGTCAACCGAAACCGGCACCAGATACATATCCCGCTTATATTCCGTCCTGAAGGTGATAGAATGGTCTTTGAAGTTGGAATTATAGACGCTGGTTTTCCAGATTAATAGTTGACTTAACGGGATAAATGATTTGGGGGACATCGCCGCCGAAAAACGGTAGTCGATTTCATCGTACAACGATACGACCGGGGGCGGGTCGTCAAGTCTGGCCTGAAAACCAACCTGTGCGGATACCGAACATACCACCAAAACCTGCGCCAGAAATGCGAGGACGATGATAAAAGAGATTTTACGTAAACTAAACTTCACTATCCAATAACTTTTTAAGTTATATCAAAAAATAATCATTAAAAAGATGCTATAGGCGTCTCCTTGTTTCAAAATTCTCCGATTTGTATAATCTCTTCGGCTAATTCCACACCGAATTTATCTTTTACTTTCTTTTTCATTATATCGGCAAGTTGGCGGATATCTTTCGAGGTCGCATTGCCATTATTTACGATAATATTGGCGTGCTTTTCAAACACTTTCGCACCGCCCACTTCGAGTTGTTTGACTCCCGCATTGTCCAGCAGCTGTCCCGCCGAGAGTTTCCCGTGCGGCTGGTTCGGGTCGGGGATATTTTTAAAAAAACAGCCCGCAGAATTACCGACATTCTCGAATTTCCGGTCTCGATCCCGCATAATTTCTTCGATTTTGTTCCGGATCGCCGTTTTATCGCCTTTTTCGAGCCGGAATAAAGCCTTAACGATTATTTCCCGGGTTGTTTTCAAATATGAGTCGCGATACCCGAACCGGCAATATTCGCCGAGGACCGTTTTCAATTCCCCTGAGCTGTTGACCAGGGTCAGCTCGGCGACTACATTAGCCATTTCACCGCCGTAGGCGCCGGCGTTGCCGTAAATCGCACCGCCTACCGTTCCCCAGATTCCCGCCGCGAATTCAAGCCCGGTGAGGGCGTTTTCAGCCGCAAAATTAACCAGAGTGCCCAGTTGCTCCCCCGCTCCGCAGATTATCCCGGTCTCGGCTTGTAACTCCATCCCGGTGATATCGACTTTGATTATCAAACCATCAAACCCTTTATCGGAAATGAGCAGGTTGGTACCGCCGCCGATAACGAAACTGGGGATATTCAGTTTTCCGGCCGCTTTAACGGCTTTGGCGATTTCCGAACCGGAACCGACCGAAATAAAATATCTGGCTTTACCACCGGTTTTAAAACTCGAAAGACCGGCCAAATCCTTCGAAAACTCCAAATTCGGCCCGAAAGCGCCCAGAAGTTTCGCCATGGTCAAATCGGGGTTGGTTGATAATCCTTCAGTCATAAATATTCCTTAGAGAATATAGGGTAAATACCCATAAAATCAAGCCAAATAAGCATTAAGAGCCTTTAAAATGACTGTTTTGATGCAATAATTATACAATTGGAACCTTAAAAAAGCCCTTAAATCAGCTAAGATTCGTCTTTTTTGTCGGATTTTTCAGCTTTGTCGGCAGGTTTCGGCTCGGACGATCTTTCCTCGGTTTTATCGTCTTTTTCCCCATCCCCTTTTCTCACTTCATCGACATAGTTAATCCGAAGTTCATAGAGGACGTGGTCAAGCAATTTCTTTTCGTCAACGTTGAGATTGCCCTCGGTCTTCCGCTGAAGCATATCGAGCATATCAATCGTAACCTTGGCCAATTGCAAGTCTCTTTCAATTTTACCGGTTACCGGGGAAGCTATTTTCCCCATCTGTTGCATGGCTCCGGCCTGCAGGGAAAAAATTAACTGGAAGAAATAAGTATCGTAATTACCCATTTTATCGTTCATGGTCACCCCTTACACCTTATCAGTTTATGTCGTATTTTAACCGCCACCCAGGTTAATATCGTGACGGGCGGCAGTTTCGTTTAAATAGTTATATAACTTCCGGTATTTTCTGTCAAGCGTAATGTCGTTTTTAAACAGCATCTCAAGCAGTCTTCGGATACCCTCAAGCAAATCCCGGTCGCGCCAGAGGTCGGCGGTGCGAAGCTCCGGCATTCCCGACTGCCGGACGCCGAAAATTTCCCCCGGCCCGCGAAGCATCAAATCGGCCTCGGCAATCGCGAAACCGTCGGACTGCTGGGCAAAAAACTCGAGCCGCTGCCGCGCGATATCTGAAATCGGTTTGTGCGCCACGGCCACCACCGTGGATTGTTTGGCGCCCCGGCCGACCCGGCCCCGCAACTGGTGCAACTGCGCCAGGCCAAACCGCTCGGCGTGCTCGACAATCATCAGAGTGGCGTTGGGATTATCGATGCCGACCTCTATTACGGTCGTCGCCAGAAGCAGGTCGATTTCCCCCTCGCGGAAAGCTTTCAATATCTCGTCGCGCTCTTTCGGTTTGATGCGGCCGTGCACCAGCGCCAGGCGGGTATTTTTAAATACCGTCTTCGAAAGTTCCGCGAACGCGTCTTCGACATTGTTAAGCTCCATCCGCTCGGATTTCTCGATAAGCGGATAAATGAAATATCCCTGCCCGCCCTTTTTGATTTCCTCGACTACGAACGAATAAATATTGGGCAGGGCCTCAGCCGGACGCCAGACCGTCCTGACCGGTTTGCGGCCGGGCGGGAGGGAGTCGATCGTCGATACATCGAGATCCCCGTACAGCGTCAAGGTCAGCGTGCGCGGTATCGGCGTAGCGGTCATGACCAGTAGATCCGGGTTGTCCCCCTTGGCGTAGAGCTTTCCCCGCTGTTCCACCCCGAACCGGTGCTGCTCGTCGATAATCACGAGGCCGAGCTTCTTAAAAGTCACATAATCATAAATCAAGGCATGGGTGCCGAAGAGGACATCCAGTTCACCCTCAGCGCACTGCTCGGCGGTCAGTTTTTTCTGCGGGGCTTTGAGGCTCGAGGTAATCAGACCGGCCTTAATACCAATCTTCGCCAGCAAGTCCTTGTAATTGCGGTAATGCTGTTCGGCAAGAATTTCCGTCGGAGCCATGAAACTGCACTGCAGGCCGTTCTCGGCAGCATACAGCGCGGCCAGCACCGCCACCACCGTCTTGCCGCAGCCGACATCGCCGTGCAGAAGCCGCGCCATGGGCCGTAGTTGCCGCATATCAGCGAAAATCTCCCGCACCGCCTTCTTCTGAGCTGGGGTTAACTCGAATGGCAGAAGCTCCTTCATCTGCGTCAGCTTTTCCCCCGGTTCAGCATAGCTGTGATTTTTTACTACGGCGGCTTTCTGTCCTTTGTTGCGATAGACAAAAAACTGAAGGTTCAAAAGTTCGTTGAACGACAGCCGCCGCCGGCAGGTCTCGATCTGTTCACGGCTGTCCGGGTAATGAATCCCGGCGATTGCTTCGTGCAAAGGCGGTAAATCATATCGGGAGTATTCCTCCTCCGGGACGAAATCGGGCAGGGTTTCAGCGAGACTGCTGAAAATCAGAGTGGTCATCTGGCGCAGGCTTTTGCTGTTGAGCCCGGCTTTGGTCAGCTCCGCCGTCTGGGGATAGACCGGTATAATCCGCCCGGCGTGCACCATGCGGTCGCTGTCGGAATCGAGCCGCTCCAGATCGGGATGCACCATCTGCATTCCCATGAAATAGCTGACCGGCCCGGTGGCGGCGAAAATCTGTCCCTTTTTGAACATCCGTTCCCAGTATTTCACGCCTTGAAACCAGAGCAACGCGATGGCGCCGGTGTCGTCCTCGAGAATCACTTCGTACCGTTTGCGGCGGCCGTAAAGAACACCGTGCGCCTTGACCTCGCCGATAATGGTGGCTGACTCATCGATTTTCAATTTGCCGATCGGGACGACATTGGTGCGGTCGAGATACAGCCGCGGGAAATAAAAGAGTAAATCGCGTACGGTATTCAGACCGTAGCGGGCCAGAACCTCGGCCTTCCGGGGACCGACCCCCTTTAGATACTGTAGCGGCGAGTTGAGTTTCAATTCCGACATGCCGAAAGTAAGGGTCAGCGCAGTATGGATGTCAATAATTTTTCCAAGGGGAATTAGAGCTGTCAGGATAGGCATCTTGGCCATGGGTGGCCTGGGTCTGCTATGTACAAAGTCAAGTTAATATATTTTTGTGAATCCAAACCAGTCTGCTATTCGTGACCTCCATTTTTAACTGGAGTCACAGGCAATTAATCCGCGGTTTTCACAAGGCGACAGCAATCT
>JBMOKZ010000385.1:0-6170 GCA_049324195.1 Candidatus Zixiibacteriota bacterium
AATCGGTAAAGAATTGGGAGTCGAGTATATTCTCGAGGGGACGATCAAATGGGAACGCTTCGACGATGAAAACCGGGTGCGTATCCAGCCGCAATTGATCAAGGTCGATGATGACATCTATCTGTGGTCGGCCAGTTACGACGCTGTTTTGAAAGAGATATTCGAGTTGCAGTCCCGGATTGCGCGTGAGGTCGTAAATTCTCTCAATATTACCCTGATGTTGCCCGAACGGGAAAGGTTAGATTCGAGGGTGACTGATAATATCGAGGCTTATAATTATTATTTGCAAGGTAAAAATTATTTTGATAACGCTGTCCCCGTGTCTAAGGATGAGGAACTGGCGATCCAGATGTTCGAGCACGCCGTAGCGCTCGATACAATGTTTTCCGAAGCTTACAGCTGGCTGGCTCATCTCCACGCGTGGATACATTTCAATACTCTTGACCGCACCGGGCAACAACTGACTCTCTCTAAAAAAGCCGCCGAAAAAGCAGTGCGGTTTTCCGGTAACGGGGCCGCCGGTAAGAGTGCGATGGGTTACTATTATTACTATGGGCTTCGTGATTATGAAGCGGCTTTGCGGGAATTTAACGACGCTTTGAAGTTGCAACCGAACAACAGCGAACTGCTTTCGGCGATTGGCTTCGTGCAGCGGCGGCTCGGTCTCTGGGATGAAGCTCTGGCTAATCTTGTAAAAGCTTCACAACTTGACCCGCTCTCGCCGGCTAGAATACTGCAGGTGGTTCTGGTTCTTAACCCGACCCGTCGCAACAAAGAATGTCTTGAAATTCTGGATAAGGGCATAGCTCTGTCCCCGGATAACGGTCTTTTCTATGTTCACAAGTTCTATGTGTTGTATAATTTGCACGAAGATCTCGACGAGCTTCGCGAATTGCTCGAGACCGCTTCGAAGAATTTTGTCCCCAACCAGCAGGTGTACACGGTCTGGGAAACTTACTATATGTGGCGAAGGGATTATAAGGCTGCAGCCGCGGTTCAACCGGCTTTGAGCAATGATATTTATCGGGACACCGTCGATTTTTATCTGGCGAAAGCAATAATCTTTATGCTCATGAAAGATGAACGGGCGAGCCATGCCTATGCCGATTCTGTAAGGGAAATTCTTGAAAAGTGTATAACCTTACAGCCAGATTACTATGAACACTATGCCAATTTGGGTATTGCCCTGGCTTTGCTTGGACGAAAGCCGGAGGCTATAGAAGCTGGCCAAAAGGCTGTGGGAATCCTGCCGGTGCAAAAAGACGCGTACCGGGGTTTCCGTCAATTGAATTGGTTGGCCTTAATTTATACCTTTGTCGGGGAGAAGGACCTAGCGCTTGATGCCGTGGACAGTCTGTTGAGCATCCCCTCCTTTGTGACGGTGCCCAAGCTGAAGATTGACCCTGTTTATGATCCCCTGCGCGACCACCCGCGTTTTAAGGTCATTATCGAGAAATATGAGAAGGAATGTTATGGAACCTGACGACGACCGGACCAGAGAATATACCGTTCTTACCCGGGGCACTCCGGTCGGACGGTACCGGATCGAGAAAAAAATCGGTGCCGGAGGAATGGGGGAAGTGTATCTGGCCGAGGATACCGAGCTTGACCGCAAAGTAGCGCTCAAGTTCCTGCCGTCATATCTCTGCCCGGATGAGGACTGCCGGAAACGTTTCAAGCGCGAGGCCCAGGCGGCCGCGAAACTGAGTCATCCTAATATTATCCATATCTACGAGGTCTCGGAATACCAGGGCCGCCCGTTCTTTGCGATGGAGCACGTGGAGGGACGGACGTTGCAGGATGTAAAAAAAGAAGAACTGGATATAGACCGTATCATCGGAATCGCCATTCAGTTGTGTGACGGTCTCCAGACGGCGCATAGTGCGGGGGTGACTCATCGGGATATCAAACCCTCCAACATCATCATAGATTCCGCCGGTCGTCCAAGGCTGGTCGATTTCGGCCTGGCGGCGGTTAAAGGGGGCGAACACCTTACCAAAACCGGATCGACCCTGGGAACGGTGGGGTATATGTCGCCGGAGCAGATTGAAGGAAAGGCGACCGATGCGCGCTCGGATTTGTTCTCGCTTGGTATAGTGTTTTACGAATTGATTGCCGGCCGGTCACCATTCAGGCGAGAGGATGGAACCGCCACGCTGAAAGCGATTATTCAGGACACGCCTGAGCCTTTGGCGCGATATAAAACAGGCGTGCCGGATGACCTTCAACGGATTGTCAGCAAGCTGCTGGAGAAAGACCCGTCCCTGCGTTACCAGTCGGCCGCTGATGTAATACCGGATCTCAAGAAACTCTTCTCGGCTCAAAGCCCGGCGGTCAAGGGCGAGAAAAAGGGCGACTGGTGGAACCGATATGTGGTTCCTCTGGCAGGAGTGATATTGCTGGCGGTGCTCGCGGTATGGTATTTCGGTTTCCATGAAAAAAAACTAACGACTTCAACCGATGATAACCGGATCATGCTGGCGGTGTTGCCGTTCGAGAACCTGGGTAAAGTTGAAGATGAGTATTTCGCTGACGGTGTCACCGATGAAATTACCACCAGTTTGGCCCGGTTGTCCGGGTTAGGCGTAATTTCCCGTACCAGCACCATACAATATAAAAACACGGAGAAAAGTATACGTCAAATCGGCAAAGAGCTGAAAGTGGATTGCATTCTGGAAGGTACTATCAGATGGGACAAATCGGGTGGCAGCAGTCGGGTCCGTATTAATCCGCAGTTGATTCGAGTTTCCGATGATAGCCACGTCTGGGCGAACCGATACGATGCCGTCCTTAACGATATTTTTGAGGTCCAGTCCACGATTGCCCGCGAGGTGGCAGCCGCGCTCGATATTGCCCTGTTACAAACCGAGCGGGACGCGCTTGCCGAACGACCCGGGATTGACCCGGCTGCCTATGATTTTTATCTCCGGGGTAAACAGTACTTTTCCATCGCCCATTATCGTCAGGATGAACTTCGTACCGCGGAAAAGATGCACCTTAAGGCGGTTGAGCTGGCGCCGGAATTCGCACCGGCTTATGCTGAGCTTGGGGAGATGTACGTAGAGATTCACTGGGATGGCACCGATACCACCAGGAAAATACTGGACAGCGCTAGGGCGCTTATTGATATGGCTCTCGAACTGGCTCCCGATTCACCCGAGCCCTATCAGGCTCTGGGATGGTATTATTATCATGGGCTGCTTGATTTCGGAAGCGCCCTTGAAGCCTTTTCTCGGGTACTTCAATTGCAGCCTAATAACAGTCTGGCCATTGCCAGTGTAGCCTGGGTATATCGGCGGCAGGGTAAATGGGAAGAAGCCATCGAGGGTTTACGTCAAGCGGTGCAGCTCTCTCCCCGGGAATCATGGTACTACTATGAGCTGGGAAATACCTATAATAAATGCCGGCGTTTTGAAGAGGGTATTGCCAGCTATAATCAGGCTATCCAATTGGATCCCCTCAACGAATGGCCGTATTTCGCGAAATCCTGGGGGGTGTTGAACCTTACCGGCGCCCCCTCTGCAGCCTTGAAAGTGGTCGATGAAGGTCTGGAATTTAACCCCCGTTCACCGGTGCTTACATATGTGGCGTGTTATTATCATCTTTGTGGCGGCAATTATGACCGTGCCCTGCACCTGATGACCGGTCCCGGGGATTTGTACGCCTGGCAGTATAAAAACGGGGTGGATTATTATTATATTAAAGCCAGAACCCTGGAGATTCTGCAAAGAAACTACGAAGCCCTCGTATACCTCGACTCCGCCAGAGATGTTATGGAAAATATGACTGTTAACAACCCGGACAATGCTGTTTACCAGGGTCTGATAGGAAAGGTTTATGCCTGCCTTAATGAAAAAGAAAAAGCGATAGCTGCGGCACAGCGCGCGGTCGAATTACAACCGGTCAGTCAGGATGCCCTCGACGGCACCGACCGTATATGGGATCTTGCTGTGGTGTACGCCAGTCTGGGTGAAATTGACCAGGCGGTTGACCGGTTGGATACTTTGATGCAGATTCCCAGCCAGTTATCTGTCAACTGGCTTAAAATCGCCCCGGAGTTTTTATCCCTGCGTGACCATCCGCGTTTCAAGGCGCTTATGGTAAAGTACGGTAATTTTGAGACGCAATAAAGCTGTGGGTTGAAAAGTCCCGGAGTAGGCGAATTTGAACTCTGACCCGGTTCAGGAATATTTATCTGAACTTTTATATTGCCTGCCCGGTTTCAAATAAATAGATAGAAGTTGTCGATGTTGGAGTACGGCCGTAACGACGAAGTCGCGGCTTTTCTTTTTTATGAACGAAATTTACCTGAACTTGACCGATAAAAAAATACTCGTCACCGGCGCCTCGGGCTCGCTGGGCAAACAGCTGCTGTATCAGTTCCACCTGTCGGGGATAAAGCCGGTCGCTCAGGTGCGCGAGGGTTCCAACACGGCTTATATCGACTCGCTGGGATTGGAAAAAAGGATGGTTGATTTGCGCCGGACCGAAAGTCTCGGGGAACTTCTCGAGGGTATCGACGCCGTCATCCATACCGCCGCCTGGGTCAATTTCCGCCGCGACAAACTGACCCAGTTCACCGGCATCAATACGTTCGGAGCGGTGGACCTTTTCAAGGCCGCCCAAAAAGCCGGGTTGCGGCGGTTCGTGCACGTCTCCACGGTGGGGGCGGTCGGGGCGGTGCCGCACAAAAACAACAACAGCCACTCGCCCTCACCGGTCCGAGCCGATGAAAACCATGAGTATAACCTGGCTCATTTGCAAATCCCCTATATCATGACCAAGCGGGCCGCCGAGGAAGAGCTGTTGAAACTGGTCGGGGAAGGAGCCACCGAGCTGGTCATTGTCAATCCCTCGATAATCGTCGCGCCCTCGCGTTCGGGCGATGACCGGGCGGTCGCGATCCGGGTGTTCAGCCGCTGGTTTGTGCCTGAGTATGACAACCTGATCAATCTGGTGGATATCCGCGACCTGGCGCCGGGGATAATCTATGCTCTGACCAAAGGCCGCCCCGACCAGCGGTATATTCTGGGTGGGGATAATCTTTCGGTCAAGGACCTTGTGCTGGCCGTCTCGGCCTTGGTTGACCGCACTCCGCATCTGGTCAATCTTCCTCGCCCGTTACTCAACCTGGCCGCCCGCCTGGCGGTAACGGTCAATAAATTGCGGGGGAAGGGCAAAATTTCTTTTTATCCCGACCTGGTCAAACTGATAGATTACGACTGGGCCTTTACTTCGGAGAAAGCCCGCAAGGAACTGGGTTATCGGACCCGCTCGATTCTTACCACTCTCGATGATTTGCTGAGCAACAAATTTTACGGTACCTGGCTGAAAGATAAAAGCCCGGCGGAATAAAAGTCGATTATACTTGCTATTTTTTGGAATCCTTCGGAAATTCCCTGAAATCACGATTATATCTAACTTTAAATCCAAGGAGAGTACCATGCGCAAGCTTGTTCTGCTCGTCGGCGTGGCGGTGACTTTGTCACTTTTTTTGGGGTCGGTTTGTCTGGGGGGAGAAATAATCCACGGTTTCGAAAGTGCCTCGGGAAAGTTCGGGTTTTATCCGATATCCAACGAAATTTCGATTTATAAAAACGTCGATGATGCCGGGAAGGACCGGGGGGAGACGGTTCAGCTGATTTTTATAAACAGTTTCAAGCTGTTAACGAGTTTCAATTTCGAGTTCACGGCCGATTATAATTTCGATTACACGCCCGGTCTGGACCGCGACCATTACGTGGAACTGTCGCTGGTCAAGCCGGTTACGGAAGTGTTCAGTCTTAATGTTCAACGGGTGATTTCGACGTTCGAGCCGGAGTCCATCAACCAGTTCGGTTTCCGGCTGAGTTTTTAGGCGGCTGGTGTCGGTTTCCGGAGTGCAACTTTCAAGGGTTTAAAACGTTATAATAAAGCCGGAAGGATACTGAAAAAAGTCAGTTTGCCGGTTGAATAAAATTACCGATTAAGTATATTATAGCTAGAACGGTTCTTTGACATCTGAAGAGGCGACGCCTCTTCGCTTTGACCTTCGCAAGATTACTTTCAAGTATGGGGGTGATCTGGTTTCGACGGGTATAGTGGGGGGTTGTTGGCGTGCCGGGGTTGTCTGGGTCCCCGTTATCAAACCGGGCAAAACAATAACTGGCGAATTCAATTACGCCATGGCT
>JBMOKZ010000386.1:0-2753 GCA_049324195.1 Candidatus Zixiibacteriota bacterium
GGCATAGAGATTATCCCCGCCGTGCCCGTAGGCGGTTTCCACGGCCGCAATCAAATCCGGTTCTTTGTTGTTGCCCTGCAAATCGATGAGCGGAGCGGCTTCTTTTTGCATTTTAACGGCTTCAAACCTTGTGACCGGCCAGCCTTGAAACCTGATACGTTTCAAAATAATATCCTTTCCTTGCAGAACCCGGGGTGACCAATGATAGGTTTAATGACCTGTTAATATCTGTATCGTCGGTTGAAATAATACCAATCAGCCGGTTTGTTATCGATCATGATTGGATTATTTATCAAGTATAATATTTGAGAAAAAAAACACTTTTGTCAAGTTCAGAATAAAAGTAATATACTTATGGAGCTTTTTAAGAAAGAAACAGGGAATCTCAAGTTGCCAAAGACCGGAGTAATTCTATTGTCGCGTCAGCTCCGGCGGCCGTGCCGCCGCTGCAAGTGGCTGGTACGCACGGTGATGGCCGTCAGGGCGATACGCCGCGACAACCTGGCGCTTTTAACCTCGTACGGCATGCAAACATGGGATATACTGACGGCTTTAGCATCTTTGCACGATTTATACCGAGAAGTTTTTGTCCCGGCGTCTTCATGTGAGGAATTCGAACATACCGCCGCTTATCTGGCTGACCAATTCCGGTTGAAACCGTCCCTTACGCGGTATGTCCCGGTGTGGTTCGATAAGAATAAAATTTCGAGCCGGGAGGCGCTCTTTCTGCGCGATGAAGCCATGGTCGGCGCGGCTGACCGGATTGTGCCAGTATCGGTTAAAAAAAACGGAAATATGGCCACGCTGCTTCGACGCTACCCCGAAAAAGAATATATCGACGCTTTCCTGATGGAGTATCTTCCATCGAAACAAATTATAACTTATACTATAAACGAACATGAAATTTCGAAGGATATCAGGTCCCTCGGCGAAACTTGCCTGTTTCACTGGACCCGGACAGTCGATTCCGCCTGGCCGGACGAAACCCTGCTGGATTATTACCGGGCGGTGATTTACCGCGACCGTTATCCGCGTACGGCTTATGACAGCCTGCTTCACATCCTCGAGAGAAAAAAGATATTTGCCACGAGCAGAAACATGCCGGACAAATTCCCCGCCGTGTCGTTCACCGGGCTTCGGCCGGAAAACCTCCTGCCGCTGATGCGCTGGCGTTCGAGATACCGGCAGATGTCGTTCGAGCCGTACGGAATCGGCATCGACCGGCAATACGCAATCGACAAAGGCGTCGTACCGGTTATCTACTACGATAAAAAAGACCGGGCCGCCATCGCCGCCGAAGACCGCTGGCGCAGTCAGTCGCAGGGCGAGATTACCGACTGGCGGCGGGAAAAAGAGTATCGTTTTGCCGGCGATTTCGACCTGAGCGAAATTCCGCTGGAAAAACTGCTGGCGGTGTGCCGGTTCCCCGACGAGGCCGCCGTGATGCGGTCTGTAACCGGAATAAAAACGATATCGTTTGTCAGGGAATAAAATCCCGGAGGCGGATTGCCGCCACCGGGTGGAAAATTACTTATTTTAAAAGCACCATCTTTTTGGACGAAGAAAAATGCGGGGCGATAAGTTCGTAAAGATATACGCCCGAACGCAGGAACTCCGGTACGTTCCAGCGGATCGAGGTGATCCCGGCATCGGCGGCGCCGGTAAGTTCATCCATTATGCGGCCGCTGATATCGTAAATTTTTATGGTATAAGGCAGGTTGTAATCCAGTTCGAACTCGAAAACCGTGTAATCATAAAAAGGATTGGGATAGTTCTGATATAATTTGTACTGTTTGGTTTCCTCAAGATAATGTAGTTCCACATAGATGAACACCGGCGAATTAGAGGCCGTGTCGGATTCAACCCGGATGGAATCGAAATAGGTCCCGTATGGCAAATCGAGAACAGAAATACCGACCTCGATTTCGGCCGGTGTAACTCCGGATTCGGGGATAACAAACAGCCAGGGAATGGCGTAGGCGTCACTGAGGGTAAGGTCGAAGGGAATATTCATCCCGTAATATTCAGAAATCTCGAACGTATAATTTTCCACGTTTTCGGTCGGGTCACTGACGTGAAAATACAGGGTGTCGGGGTCAACCAGCAGATACGGTTCGATATCCGGTATCAGTCTGAAAAAACGTACATTGGAAGATTCGGTGGTGTCGCCTTGGTCGTCATAGGCCAGCACCCGCCAGTAATAATCGACGTTGTATTCGAGAGAATCGGTCGGGGTGTAGCTTTCCGAAGTCAGCGATGCGACCGAGACGGCACTGGTGAACGTCCGGACGGTATCGTATTGCAACAGGTAATAAACCTGATCGCCGGTATTGGCGTCGGTCGATGGCGTCCAGGTAAAGGTTGGGGTAGGATCGGTCTCGGGTCCCAGCAGGGAATCGGCCGGGGAGATACAAAAGGCCGCCAGGGGCGCCCAGGGGATATTGACGAACGTATCGAGGGCGTCGGCGCCTGAAGTTTCAAGGTCGTTTTGGGTCGCGCCGGCCATGACCGCGAAAGTCACCGCTTTCTGCTCGCCGGGTAAAAAGCTCATCGGTCCGGCCGTCATGACCTGGAACAAATCACTGCGGGCGCTGTCATAGGTCCCGGCAGTGCTGAAGCCGGCGTTGAGCGAGGCGTATTTCTCGGTTTTGGTATAGCCGTCCCAGTTGGACGGGGTGACGAAACCATAATAAATATACACGATACTGTCGCTGCGGCCGGTCTGGATACCGGCCAGGTCGCCCTCGAGAAGT
>JBMOKZ010000386.1:2763-6107 GCA_049324195.1 Candidatus Zixiibacteriota bacterium
AAATTGGACAGGATGGGGCTAAGGGTCGAACCGGAGTTGTACGCCTGCCAGGCGTAATCACCGCCATCGTCGTAACCGCCGGCATTGTAGGCGTAACTTGGAATATCCCAGTCCATAAACATGCCCAGGCGGACGTTGGTAAGAGTATAACTGTTGTTGTTGGTCAGGGTATAACGGACAATGATGAAATCATCATCGGGGGAACTGAAACTGAACGATTCCTGTTCGATGCGGACATTGAGCGGGTTATCGCCATTGTCGTCCTGGAAAGCGCAGAAACTCTGCTGGGGAGCCTTTTCGCTGGGTGTGAAAAATTGCATGTCACCGCCCGGCGCCACGACGAAATCATTATCCGGTTCAAATATCATCGTGTGTACACCGCTCGATACTTCAGCGGAACTTCGACCGAGAATCAGGCCGCCTTCCCATAAATCGTTGACGGCGCCGTTAAAACGGAATCCTTCCCCGCCGGCGGGATATAACGACCCGCCGCCGAGACCCAGCACGCCAAAATTGCTCAGGGTGAACTGCACCCGTCCGGTGTTGTGAGTGGCGAGAGCTTTGCTCCCGGTCGGCTCGACGATAAAATATAATTTGGCGTCAACATCGTAGCCGGTACCCATGATATTGAAATCCAGCGACAGAACCGAACCTTCGGTAATCGTGTCGGATACGATAACCCGAATCGTGTCATCGGAACGCACCGTGTCGCCCTCTCCGATAGCGCCGAAATAAGCCGAGCCGCTGATGATGGTCAGGTCGGAGTTGGAACCGCTGAGTAATGCAGAGATATTGGTGACCGCGGCGCCGGTGTTGCGCAATACGACCGTGCCGACCACGGTATCGCCGGGGACGATGGGGGCATGGTCGAAATCAAAAACCCGCACGTTCGGTTCGGTGTTGGTAGGGTTAAGCGCCGCCAGCGCCTGCATGCAGTCAATCGCGCCCCAGCCGTAACTGTTGTTCGGCAGGGAGCCAAAAGTGGTTTCGGTCTGGGTGGATAACAAAATTGCGTTTTTAATTTCGGCGACCGTGGCGTCGGGATTTTTCTGCCGCAGCAGAGCCACCAGACCGGAGACGTGCGGGGCAGACATCGAGGTCCCGGTCATGGTCCCGTAGCTGCTATTCGGGTACAGGGAGCGTATCGAACGGCCGGGTGCGACGACGTTAGGTTTGGTGCCGCCGCCGGGACAGTCCGACGGTCCCCGGGAGGAACTGGACCAGAGAGCCGCGGGAGAAATCGTGGTATTCAAGTTGCCCACCGCGAAACAGTCAAGACTGTCGAACGCGCGGTTGGCCGGATTGTAAATCATGGTATCGGCGCCGGTGTTGCCGGCGGCGAAAATATTGACGATACCCAGCAGTTCGGTATTGTCGATGGCGTCGAAGAAAACATTTTCGCACGCCAGGGCTTCCTTGACATAGCCCCAGCTGTGGTTGATGACATCGGGGACGTCGTCGAGCGTATTGGGGTCGCCATCGGGGTCGGCGGCCCATTCGAAGGCGTCGAGAATGGAGGTGCCGGAAATATCGATGACGGCGGCGGAAATCCATTTGGCTCCGGGAGCCACGCCGACAGTGTAATCGATTGACTCATTGTGTCCGGTCATGATACCCATCGTGTGGGTGCCGTGGTTGGGGTTGGTGCTGGTAGCGATGGTATGTGGATAATTCAGGTCGTCCAGGGCGAAAAACCAGGAAGCCGCCGAGTCGCCGTCGAGTCCTTTCCAGCGGCTTTTCAGCGCCGGGTGTTCGCCGTCGACGCCGGTATCGAACGAGCAGACCAGCCGTCCCGCGCCGGTATAACCGGCCGCGTGGGCCTGGTCGGCCTTGACATAGGTCAAATTGCTGGTGACGGAGTCAGCTCCGGAGGGAGAAAAGTATTCTGTTTCGTCATCTTCCGGCGAGACGATGAAAATCTCCGGCACGGTGGAGATGATATCGATATCGTCGCGTTCAGCCAGTTCGACGATTTCCTCGGCGGTAATCTCGGCCGCGACGGCGTTGACGATCCAATAGCTTTTAACGTTAGCGGCTTTTTTATCGAGGCTGAGCCTTTCCAGGCGGTCCATCAAGGCGCTCTGAGCGCGGCGATGCGAATTTTGCAGGGTGTTAACCGCCAGGCGGTGCCGGTCGGCCCGGGTTTCGGCCTGCGCAAGTTCGGTTTTCAAACGGTCGAGGTCGTCGGTTTCTTTCAGTTCGATTATGACCGGAATGGTTTCGTCGGCGCTTTTGGCACTCAGAATATCGCGCAGTTCGGGTGATAGTTCTCCACCGGCGGCGTTAAGTGACAAAATAAATATCAGGGAAAATAACATATACGGAATTTTTTTAGAAAGCATTAATTTCTCCAGCCATGAGGATAGGTTGTGCCGGGTATATATTTTTAAGTGAGGTAAAATTTACATACATATCGGTCAAATCCGAGTCAGTATATTTTATCAATAATTTAAAGATTGATAACTTTTTAATTAAAGAAAAATAGCATATCTTCTTGAATTTGTAAAGATATATAACTTTATTTGTCCTATTGGATATTGAAAGTACCGATAAAGCTGGAGAATTACAGTTATGACGACCAATTTAGAACATTTGAGACGGGAAACGCTCGAAAAGATGCTCGTTGATTTTTCCAAAAACTGGCTGGCCCACGACGGTTTGTGGTTCCAGGCGGTAGAGCGACAATACGGCATCGAAAAAGCTATCGAGCTTGACACCGAAGCCTGGGAGCAATTCACCGTTATCGAGGCCAAACGCATCATGGCGCTGCACGGCATAGAGGAAAACAGCGGGCTCGAGGGTTTGAAAAAGGCGCTGGGATATCGGCTCTACGCCGTTTTGAACGAACAGCGAGTCGAAAACGAAACGGAAAATTCATTCGAGTTTTATATGATTGATTGCCGGGTGCAATCGGCCCGCCGCCGGAAAAATATGACGCTCTTTCCGTGTAAATCGGTGGGTATCGTGGAATACTCGGGTTTTGCCAAAACGGTTGACCCCAGGATAAAGACCGAATGTATCGGCTGTCCGCCGGACAAACACGCCGGGGAAAGATATTATTGCGGCTGGCGGTTCAGTATTTGAGCTATAGCGGTGTCAGTTCACACCCGCCTTCGGCGGGCAGTCCTTGTAGGTCAGGAGCCCTGTGCTCCTGACAATTTGATTGATTTTTGTGGGCGGCACATGTCCACATGTGCCCCGACATCCTCAGATGTAAACCTCAGCCGGGCACAAAATCCCTACCCATATTATCCGGTATAAAAAAATAGATTTACAATATTTGTCTTACAAGAGTAAATTGCTTATAGGATTGATAGCGTCTTGTCCGGCAGGAGATACTGTTG
>JBMOKZ010000387.1:0-6099 GCA_049324195.1 Candidatus Zixiibacteriota bacterium
CGGGGCACAAGGCCAAGGAGGGCACTCCCACCATGGGCGGCTTGATTATCCTGGCCGGGATTGTCATCCCCACCCTGTTGTGGGCCAAGCTGACCAATTTTTATATTCTCTCGCTGCTGCTGGTGACGCTCGGGCTGGGTCTGCTCGGCTTTATGGATGATTACCTGAAAGCCATCAAACGGCAGCCGCGGGGGCTGGTGGCGCGCAAAAAGCTTATCGGCCAGATTTTGTTGGGCGTGGTGTTCTCGTTCTGCCTGCTGTATCTCGCCCCGACCGGACAGTACAACGGGATGACCAATATTCCCTTCTTTAAAAATTACATCCTCAATCTGGGGATTGTCTATGTGCCCTTTATCGTTCTGGTAATCACCGGGTCCTCGAATGCGGTCAACCTGTCCGACGGCCTCGACGGCCTCGCGATCGGGCTGAGCGGGATATGTTTCGTCGCATTCGCAGGGTTTGTTTACGTCTCGGGGCGGCTGGACTTCTCCAGCTATTTAAATATCGAATATTTCCCCGGCAGCGGGGAACTGGCCATTTACTGCGGGGCGGCGCTGGGCTCGGTGCTCGGTTTTTTGTGGTTCAATTCCAACCCGGCCGAGGTGTTCATGGGCGACACCGGATCACTCTCGCTGGGCGGGGCGCTGGGCGCGATCGCCATCATGATTAAACAGGAATTGTTGCTGGTGATTGTCGGCGGAGTGTTCGTAATCGAGGTCCTGTCGGTGATTATCCAGGTATTGTCATATCGGTATCGGGGCGGCAAGCGCGTGTTCAAAATGGCGCCGCTTCATCACCATTTCGAACTGAGCGGCTGGACCGAGGCCAAGGTGGTGGTTCGCTTCTGGATTCTCGGCGCCCTGTGCGCTCTGTTAACTCTGGCTACGTTGAAGGTGCGATGACGGTAGAAGAAAGAATAAAAGGCCGGAAGATCGGTATAATCGGCATGGCTCGCTCCGGTATCGCGGCGGCCCTGCTGGCTAAGAGGTTTGGCGGCACCCCGTTTGTCTCGGACTCTGCCCGCTCGGAGTTGGTCACGGCAAAGACCACGAGGTTACAGCAAGAGGGGATTCCGTATGAAACCGAGGGTCATACGGAAAAGCTTCTGGGCAGTGATTTTATAATTATTTCACCGGGCGTGCCGCCGAACATTGAAATTGTCAAGCAGGCGAAAGCCAGGGGCATCCCGATTTTTTCCGAGCTCGAATTCGCCTTCTGGGTCTGTCGGGGACAGGTGGTCGGCATTACCGGTTCCAACGGCAAGACCACCACGACCACGCTGGTCGGGGAAATTTTCAAGGCGGCCGGGCGGGAAACATTCGTGTGCGGGAATATCGGCCGGCCGTTCGCCGATATCGCCGACCGGGTGTCGGAAAGCGGCGTGGCTGTGGTCGAGGTCTCGACCTTCCAGCTCGAGGCGATCGAGGATTTCCGTCCGCGGGTCGCGGCCATCTTGAATCTCACCCCTGACCATCTTGACCGCCACGGCAGTTTCGAGAATTACAAAAAAATGAAATACCGCATTTCCGAAAACCAGACAGCTGACGATTATCTGCTGATTAACCGCGACGACCCGGAAATGAAAGGCGCGGAGATTTCTTCCCGCGCGAAAAGACTAGCCTTCTCCATCGAGGACAACTCGGAGACCGCGACTTTTGTCCGGGACGGATACTTGTGCAGCCGTCACGAGGGCCGGGAAACAAAAATAATCAAGGTTGGTGAGATCAACATTCCCGGCGAACACAACCTGCAGAACGCCGCCACCGCGGTGGCGATTGCCGCTCTGTTCGATATCGCGCCGGAGGTCACGGCCAAAACCCTGCGCGAGTTTCCCGGCGTGGAACATCGTCTCGAAAAAGTCGGCAGCGTGGCCGGCGTGAATTTTGTCAACGATTCCAAGGCCACCAACGTCGACTCGGTCTGCGTGGCGTTGAAATCGATGACGCGGCCGGTGTATCTTATCGCCGGTGGCCGCGACAAGGGGGCCGGGTACGAACCAATCGTCAAATTCGGCAAGGGGAAAGTGAAGGGTGTTATCGTTATCGGCGAAGCCCGTGAAAAAATATTCAACGCCCTTGGTCAGGTGTTCCCGACCCAGTTCGCCGAATCGCTGGAGAAGGCCGTGCACAGGGCGTTCGAACTGGCTCTGCCTGGGGAGACGGTGCTCTTGTCGCCCGGCTGTTCCAGTTTCGATATGTTTGAAAATTTTGAACACCGCGGCAGGGTCTTCAAAGCCACTGTGGAATCACTGAAGAAGAACAAAAAGAAGAATGAAACGTTTCCGAACTGACAAAAGAATCGACGAGAAACTGTTTTTAAGCTATGCGCTGATGGTGCTGGCCGGACTGGTAATGGTTTATTCGACCTCGTCCATCATGGCTGAAAGCCGGTTCGATTCTCATTTCTATTTCCTGAAGAACCAGCTGGTGTGGGCGCTTGTTTCACTGGCGGCGATTTTCGTCATTCTGAAAATAGATTTGTACAAGTTCGCCATCTATTCCGCTCCGGCGATTTTGCTGACCCTGGTTTTGCTGGCGCTGGTGTTTTTCATGCCGGCCCGCAACAGTGCGCAGCGCTGGATTTTTCTCGGACCGGTCAGTATCCAGCCGTCGGAAATATTCAAGTTCCTGGTTGTCTGTTACCTGGCGTTTTCCCTGTCGAATCCCCGGCGGGATATTACCAAACTCAAGCAGGTGCTCTTTCCTTACGTACCCCTGATTGGCTTGGGGTTGATTCTTATTCTGCTGGAGCCTGGTCTGGGCAGTACGATTGTTATTCTGATTACCACTCTGGGAATTTTCTTCGTGGCCGGGGCAAGGATAAAACACCTGTTGATAGCAACTTTGCCGCAGATTGCGCTGAGTTTGGTGGTCGTGTTCGGGTTCGGTTATAAAAAAGCGCGGATTCTGGATTATCTCGAAGCGGTTCGCGACCCGCTTTTGGGCAGTTATCAACTCAAGCAGGCGGTCCTGACGCTTGGTTCCGGCGGCGTGATGGGCGTCGGGCTGGGCGAAGGTCGCCAGAAACTGTTTTTCCTGCCATACCCGCACACCGATTTCATCTTCGCCGGTATCGGCGAGGAGGTCGGCCTGCTGGGCTTGCTGGTGATTTTGGGCGGTCTGTTTTATATCCTTCGGCGAGGTCTCGTGATTGCCGCCGGCCAGCCGGACAAGTTCGGTTATCTGCTGGCGGTCGGGATGACCTGGTCGCTTTTCGTCAACATGGCGGTCAATCTCGGGGTGGTCACCGGGCTTCTGCCGGTCACCGGTCTGGCGCTGCCGTTCTTGTCGTACGGAGGTTCATCGCTGTTGATGTGCAGCGCGGCGGTGGGTGTGCTTTTGAATTTGTCGCGGAGGATAAAGCGATGACGGACCGGTCCCAGACAGTCCGCGTGATTTTCGCCGGTGGCGGCACCGGCGGGCATCTCTATCCCGCGATCGCGATTGCCGACCGTCTGACGGAATTGCTCAAAGATAAAACCGGAGTGGAAATATTGTTTGTCGGCACCAAACGCGGTCTGGAATATCGCATTCGCGAGCATCTCGGTTACCCGTTGAAAATTATCAACGTGCGCGGGCTGGTACGGTCGCTGACCTGGAAGAATCTGCTGGTGCCGTTCGTACTGGTGGGGGCGTTGATAAAAGCCTCGGCGTTGCTCAACGAGTTCCGGCCCGATATCGTGGTCGGGACCGGCGGTTATGTCGCGTGGCCGGTGTTGAAAGCGGCCGTCTCGAAAAAAATTCCGACCGTCCTCCAGGAGCAAAATTCCTTCCCGGGCATCACCACCCGGCGGCTGGCGGGGAAAGCCGACCGGATTTATCTCGGGTTCGCGAAAGCCAAAGAGATGCTGCAAAGCAAGGGCGAGGTAATCATCACCGGCAACCCGGTGCGGCGCTCGATTCTCGCCGGTGACCGGGCCGAGGCGATGAAGCGGTTCAAACTCGACCCCGACAAGAAAACGATTCTGGTAATCGGCGGGTCGCAGGGAGCGCGGGCGCTCAACCATGCCATCCTGGCCTGCCTGGAAAAGAAACAATTGCCTCAAGAATATCAGTTGTTATGGCAAACGGGAAAAAGGGATTACAAGGATGTGATCGCATCGGCGGGTGAAAAGGTTAAACCTCACTCCCTTTTTCCCTTTGAAAATAGAATGGATCTGGTCTATGCGGCCGCCGACCTGGTCATTTCCCGGGCGGGAGCGCTCGCCCTTGCGGAGCTGGAAGCCTGCCGGCTGGCGGCGATTCTGGTGCCGTATCCGTTTGCGGCCGGTGACCATCAGCGCAAGAACGCTGAGGAATTCGTCCGGCACGGGTTCGCGGTCATGCTCGACGAGAGCGAACTGGACCGATTTGACCTGCTCGACAAAGCCCTCGGTCTGTTTAGAAGCGGCCGGGTGCAGCAGATGAGTACGGCGATGGCTGAAGCCGGCGCCGGGAAAAAACCGGCCGTGGACACAATTGCAGAAGACATTATCGCGATGATTGACAATCGGGAGAAGCAGGAGGCGCAACTTGGCGAACGCGGTTAAGACGGCAAGTAAGATTAAAAAATTCGGGTGCGAAAAAATTATGTTTGGAAAAATCAAAAAGCTCTTTTTCGTCGGTATCGGCGGCGCGGGGATGTCCGGTATCGCCGAGATTCTCTGTAACCTGGGCTACCAGGTCAGGGGTTCCGACAACACTCCCAGCGAGATGACCGAGTATCTGCAGACTCTGGGTATCGGCATCGTCCCGGAACATCGGGCAGCCAACGTCGAGGATGCCGATGTCGTGGTCATTTCCTCGGCCGTGGGCGAAAACAACCCGGAAGTGGTCGAGGCGCGCCGGCTGGGGATTCCCGTAATCAAGCGCGCCGAGATGCTCGGCGAGTTGATGCGGCTCAAGTTCTCTGTAGGTGTGGCCGGGACCCACGGCAAGACGACGACCACCTCGATGGTCGGTCGGATCCTGCAGCACGCCCAGTTGAACCCGACTTTGATCGTGGGCGGGGTAGTGGCCGAACTCGGCACCGGGGCCAGTCTCGGCAGCGGCGATTACCTGGTCGCCGAGGTGGATGAGTACGACCGGTCGATTTTCGCGATGTTTCCCAGCATGGCGGTGGTGTTGAATATCGAACCGGACCATCTCGACTGTTACGACGGCATGGCGGATTTGACCGGCGCCTTTTTGTCTTACATCAACCGGGTGCCATTCTACGGCTCGGCGATTGTCTCCGCCGACGACGAGAATATCTCCGGCTTGAAATCGAAAATTACCCGTCCCTACAAGACTTTCGGTTTCGCGGCCGAAGCCGATTATCGGGCGGTCGAGATAAAACTGGAACAGAAGCGCTCGCTCTTTTCCGTGTATCATCAGGGCGATTTACTCGGGGATATTATTCTGGGCGTACCCGGCCGTCACAATGTCGCCAACGCTCTGGCGGCGATTGCCGCGGCGCATGAGCTGGAAGTTCCGTTTTTACATATTGCCGACGCCCTGAGGGAATTCCGCGGTGTGGGCCGCCGGTTCGAGATTATCGGCGAGGCTAATAACATTCTGATTATCGATGATTACGCGCATCATCCAACCGAGTTGAAAGCCGCTCTCAGGACCGCCCGCGACTGTTATCCCGAGCGGCGGCTGGTGGCCGTTTTTCAGCCGCATCTTTTCAGCCGGACGTGGCAGTTCTACCGGGAGTTCGCCGAGGTTTTGGCGACCGCGGATAAGTGCCTTTTGACCGATATTTATCCGGCCCGTGAAAAACCTGTCGCCGGCGTGACCTCGGAAATGATCAAGAACGAAGCCGACCGGCAGGGCAAAGGCGATTTCACCTATGTCGGCATCAAGGACAACGCGCCCGAGGCAATCACGAAAATCGCCCGTCCGGGGGATATCGTCATGCTGATCGGGGCGGGATCGATCACGCATATAAAATTTACGGTGCTGGAGTTGTTGAAAAAGTCATGACATTCATGAGTTTTAAAATAAAGTTAATGATGCTGACGGTCATTTTAATCGGTGTTGCGGTCATGGTCGTGGTCGACATTATCAACGTCTGCCCGCTGGAGGCGGTCACGCTGGACAACAAACCCGTACCGGCATTTGACGAGAGGTTCTGCCT
>JBMOKZ010000388.1:0-5964 GCA_049324195.1 Candidatus Zixiibacteriota bacterium
CGTGTTTGCTGCGGCGGCGAAGTTGGCGGCGGGCTTTATCATTCCCAGATTAACGAGCAATGGTTCTTTTCCCAGCCAGGGTTAATCGTGGTGATGCCGTCGACGCCCTATGACGCCAAGGGGCTTTTAAAATCAGCTATCCGGGGCAACGACCCGGTGGTTTATTTTGAACACAAGCGGCTCTATCGTTCGGTCAAGGAAGAGATTCCCGAGGTCGATTTCACCGTGCCCATCGGCAAGGCGGCCATCCGCAAGGATGGCACCGACGTCACCATCGTCGCCTATGGGATGATGTGCCAGAAGTCGATGGAAGCGATCGAAATTCTCGAGAAAGACGGCATCTCCTGCGAGTTTATCGACATGCGGACGCTTCGTCCCTGGGACCGGGAGACCATTTTCGAGTCGGTGAAGAAAACCTCGCGCGCGGTCCTGGTCCAGGAGAGTTCCAAGACCGGCGGTGTCATGGCCGAGGTGTCGGCCTCGATTACCGAGGAAGTTTTCGATTATCTCGACGCCCCGATAAGCCGGGTGTGCGGGCTGGATGTCCCGGCGATGCCGTTCGCGCCGCCGATGGAACATTTCTTTTTGCCCAACGCCGAAAAGATTGTAAGGGTTGTCAAGAAAGTCATGGAATATTAAGGGAGAAAAGATGGATTACAAAGTAATAGTGCCCCCTTTAGGTGAATCGGTGGTCGAAGGTACGATCGTCAAGTGGCTCAAGAAAGAAGGCGACCGGGTCAGGGTGGACGACCCGCTGGTGGAAATCATGACCGACAAAATCAATGTCGAGATACCCTCGCCCCACGACGGCGTCATGAAAAAGCACCTGGTTCCTCCCGATACGGTGGTCGAGGTCGGCGCCGAAATCGCCGTCATGGAAGTCGAGGGCGAGGTCGAAGCCGCCAAGACTTTCCAGGTCAAGCCCGAGGACGGTAAAGAACATATCCCGCAGGAGCAGGAGCTGAAGGCGCCGCCGGAGGATTTCGTCGGCACCGCCCGGCACCATGCGGACATGGGTATCCACGCCGACACCGAAGCGATCGAGAACGGCATCAGAGCCGTCAAATCCTCGCCGGTGGTGCGGCGGCTCGCCCGTGAGCATTTTATTGACCTGCGCAAGATCAGCGGGACCGGGCGCGGCGGCCGGGTGAGCAAAACGGATGTCATCAAGTACATCGAAATGCGCCATTCGGTCGATATCGTCCGTCCGGATTTCATTTTCCCGACCGCCGAGCCGGAGGAAATCATCCCTATCACGGGCGTCCGGAAAGTTATCGCCGAGCACATGGTCAAATCGGCGTTCACCATTCCACACGTTACTACTTTCGACGAGGCCGACATGTCGGCTCTGGTGCAGTGGCGCCGGCGCAAGGTCGATAAAATCGAAGCCCGCTTCGGGGTGCGCATGACCTACCTGCCGTTTATCGCCAAGGCGATTATTTTCGCCGCCGCGGACTTCCCTTGGATGAATGCGACTTTCGAGGGCGATAATCTGCACGTCAAGAAATATTTCAATATCGGTATGGCGGTGGCGCGCGAGAACTCGCTCATTGTCCCGGTCGTCAAGCATTGCGAGCAGAAATCCCTGCTGGAAATCGCCCGCGAGATGCGCGATCTGGGTGACCGGGCTAATGCCGACACCCTGAAAATCGAGGAAATCACCGGCGGCACGTTCTCTATCACCAACGCCGGGGTCATGGGTGCGCTGGGCTCTACGCCGATTATCGCCGCCCCGCAGGTGGCGATTTTGGGCGTCCACAAAATCGTGGAGAAGCCGGTTGTCCGCGACGGCGAAATTGTCGTGCGGCCCATTCTCAATTTCGGCCTGTCGTTCGACCATCGGGTTATCGACGGCGGTTACGCCGTCCAGTTTTTGCGCAGGCTGATCGAATATCTCGAGGACCCCGACAGCTGGCTGTTGAGTGTCATCTAAACATGGTAAGGATAAATAATAATGGCTGAAAAATACGATTTAGTGGTCATCGGGGCCGGACCGGGTGGTTACGTGGCGGCCATCCGGGCTTCCCAGCTGGGACTGAAAACCGCTGTCGTCGAAAAAGAATATTACGGCGGGGTTTGTCTCAACTGGGGCTGTATTCCGTCAAAAGCGCTGCTCTATGTCTCCGAACTCAAGCGGACTATCGAGGAATCGAAACGTATCGGTCTGAGCGCCGAGAATGTTACCATTGACCTCGACAAACTCCGCCGGCACAAGGACGACACCGTCAAACGCCTAACCGGCGGGGTCGGGCTGTTGCTCGACAAGGCGAAAGTGAAGAAATATGACGGTACGGCGGCATTCATGTCGACGAAGGAAATCGAAATCACCGACAGCAAGGGCGGCAGGGTAACGGTCGCCGGCGAGAATTTCGTGATCGCCACCGGAACGACGCCGATGCGGCTGCCGATGCTCAAACACGACGGGAAAGTCGTGGTTGGTGCGCGCGAGGCGATCGAGGTTCCCGGTGTGCCGCCGACGCTCGGCGTGGTCGGCGCCGGACCGATCGGAGTGGAGATGGCCACGGTGTACAACACGCTCGGAGCCAAAGTCACGATTATCGAACTGCTCGACGCCGTGCTGCCGACACTCGACGCCGATATCTCGGCGGCTTCGGAACGAGCCTTAAAAAAACAGAAAATGGATATTTTCACGTCGTCGAAAGTGGTGGCGTCGAAACCCCGGGGCGATAAAATCGAGGTCGAGGTCGAAACGCCGAAAGGCAAACAAAATTTCACGTTTGATATGGTGCTGGTCGCGGCCGGGATGATTCCCAATTCGTCCGGTCTGAATCTCGAAAAAATCGGGGTCAAGACTGACGGTCGCGGTTTTATCGTCACTGACAAACGGATGCGTACCAGCGTATCGAACATTTTCGCTGTTGGCGATGTCGCCGGGGGGATGCTGCTGGCGCACAAGGCCTCGCACGAGGGCATCGTCGCGGTCGAGGCGATTGCCGGTTCCGCGATGGGCGCCGACTGGAAAGCTGTCCCGTACGCTGTCTTTACCGACCCGGAAATCGCGGGTATCGGCCTGAGCGAAAAAGAGGCTGCCGCAGCCGGCAAGAAAATCAAAGTCGGCAGGTTTCCGTACCGTGCGGCCGGGAAAGGCATCGCCACCCTGGCGAGCGACGGTTTTACCAAAATCATCGCCGACGCCGAGACCGACGAGATTCTCGGGATTCATATATTCGGCCCGCATTCCGGCGATATCATTTTCGCCGGGACGGCGATGATGGAGATGGACGGCACCGCCGAGGACCTCGGACATATCATGGCCGTACACCCGACTTTATCGGAGGCCATGATGGAAGCGGCGTTGAACGTCAACAGGAAAGCCATCCATATCATCAATTGACGCGGGCGGCTAAACCGCTTTGGTTGATAATGATGTGGTTTTAGAGATTAATAAAATCAGACGGTGGAGAGATCGTTGAAAATTTTCTCGACGCTTTCCACCGTTTCCGCTTCATAGTAAAATTCACCGGCGAAATTATCTCCGAGGCGTACCGTCACTTCTTTGATATCCACCTCATGTCCCAGCTGTGAGGCCAGCGAACCGACCGGGTACCGGGTGATGCCGCAGGGATTGATGAGTTTGAAATAATCGAGGTCGGTGTTGACATTGAGCGCCGCGCCGTGATAAGTGATCCAGCGCGAAACCGCCACGCCGATGGCGGCGAGCTTGTGTTTGTCCACCCAGACGCCGGTCAACGATTCTTTGACACCGGCCTTCAGATTGTAATCACCGAGCGTGGCAATAATGACTTTTTCCAAATCCCGTAGATATTTGTGTAAATCCCGGCCGCAATGGTTCAAGTCTATAATCGGGTACATGACCAGCTGCCCCGGACCGTGGAAAGTGATATCGCCGCCGCGTTCAATCTCGAACAGCTCGATACCCCGGGCGGTAAGATTTTCTTTCGATTCCAGCAGGTTTTCGATATGGCTGCCGCGGCCGAGAGTGATGACCGGGTTGTGTTCGGTGAACAACAGGCAGTCGGGTATTTTACTCTCAAAGCGGAGCTTGACCAGTTCCTTTTGCAGGACCCAGGTATTTTTGTAGGCGGTCGTTCCCAGGTCGATTTTGAAAAGTCTTTTATAACCGCGCGAACACATCGTTAAATTACCCGTTATCCGATTGTTTTTTATCAATATAAGTTAACAACTGATACGGTCAAGCGGTTCCAGCGGTTGGAGCCGGAGACCGTTTATTAATTCAGGAAGATATGCTCGATTAAAATTTTGGTGCCAATACCGATTAAAATCAAACCGCCGGCAAAAGCCATACAGCGCCCGAATTTCATTCCCAAAAGCCGCCCGAAGACCATCCCGACCACCGTCATGGCGGCGGCGACCATCCCGATAATGACGCTGATATAGACAATCTCGATATTCAACAAAGCCAGCGAAAAGCCCACCGAGAGAGCGTCGATACTGGTGGCGACCGACAGCAAAATCAACTGCCATTTTCGGGTGGGGTCATTACCCGCGATGTTAACCGCCGGGCCGTCGCCGCCCTTAAAAGACTCGTAAATCATCTTCCCGCCGATAAACAACAGGAGCAAAAAAGCCACCCAATGGTCATAGGCGCTGATATATCTGGTCACTTGTTCGCCAACCAGCCAGCCGATGACCGGCATCATAAACTGGAACAGCCCGAAATGAAACGACAGGCGGAACACCGGGCGGAAAGACAGCCGCTCGCGCTGCGAACCAACGGCGATTGCCACCGCGAAAGCGTCCATACCGAGACCGACCGCGATAGCGATGATGGTTATCAGCGACATGAAAATCTCCTGTTTACCGGCGCAATATAAGAAAATATCGGCTGTAGGAAAGAATTTTATATTTTTGCAGCCGGATATGGATTTTTTAAACCTTTTTCCGCTCAAACGGTTATATATTAACAACGATAAAAAAGGATGATGAATTTAAAGGGTTCTCGATGAATATTTCCCGAATCAACCCGGCCGGCTCACGCGGCCGTCAGCGCAAAGCGATAGTAAAAGACATATTAATGAAGCGCGATTTTAGGGCGCTCGTTGACTGGTACGTAACGGAGCGCATGGCGGTGCGAACGCTGTCCTCCCTGCTGTTCGAAACCGACCCGCTGGTCTGCATGCGCGCGGCCGAGGCGCTCGGCCGCGTGACGCCGCAGGAATATAAGCAGAACCCGGAGCGCGTCACCCAGCTTTTACGCCGTCTCTTCTGGCAACTCAACGACGAAAGCGGCAATCTCGGCTGGTTCGCACCGCAGGCGATTGCCGAAATTCTGGCCAACATTCCCGCTCTGATCGAAGAACACGGCCGGGTGCTGGTGTCGTTTCTCCCCGAAGAACCGTTCGAGACCGGCGTTCGCTGGGGGCTGGCGCGCATCGCGGCGGTCAAGCCCGGCGCCTTCGAGGGTACAGCAGCAGCGCCGCTCTTGATACGGTCGCTTGACGATTCCGATAAAGATATCATGACGTTTTCGCTCTTCGCGCTTGGCCATCTGGGGGTGCCGGTCGAGAAAGAAAAGCTCGTGCCGTTTCTCGACGACCCGCACGAGATCGATATCTACGACTGGACAACGGGGGACTTCTACCGCACCTCAGCCTCGGAACTGTCTGAAGTACTTATCAAATAATCCGTTTACGTTATTGCGAGGGGAGACCGAAGGCTCACAAATGTGCCGTCAAGGCTCCGACCTTGGGGTTCTACCCCTGACGGCTCCTTTTCTTTTCGATTATCAGGGAAAGAGTTTTGATATCACATCAGAAAATTCGGCGCTCCATAGTTGCTGTGGGTAACGTCCGGGTGCCCCACGGCTTCAGCCGTGGGGATGACGGGTGGCCTGTGTCTGCTATGTACAAAGTCAAGTTAATATATTTTTGTGAATCCAAACCAGTCTGCTATTCGTGACCTCCATTTTTAACTGGAGTCACAGGCAATTAATCCGCGGTTTTCACAAGGCGACAGCAATCT